>JAKRSB010000111.1 GCA_022402525.1 Thermosynechococcaceae cyanobacterium MS004 | reverse complement strand
CGGCGATCGCTCAGCTTCAGCAAGGCACTGGGTTGACGTTGGTGAAGCTTTGGCTTGCTGGGCTGCTGGGTGGGCTTGGGCTACGGCAGAGCGGGGGGTTTTATGAGGCGGCGGGGGTCTCGGTGGAACTGAAGCAACAAGAGGATGCCTTCGCTTGCTAAAGCTGGCTTCTGCTGGAGCATGGGAGTCTATGGTAATCGCTCTGCTTAGGAAGGATAGCGCCGTTAGCTAAACTTTGGCTAACGACTTTACTAAGCAGGATTCGTCGCCTTACTTTGCTCGACAATTAGCCCATACTTATACCAGCACTCTCGACAAGAAGTCAGGTCGCTGGCCCTGTTGTGCAGGAATGTCTCCCGATAAGACCATTTTCTACAAAGACTCTTACTCTTGCCTCTCAGAAAACAGTGTTCTTTCATGGCTCCTTGAGGTTTTGTCCACCCATAGTTTCTCCAGTCAATGCGACTGGATGCAGAACTCGGTTTCGCCTGAGCTGGCTTCTGGCTCTCAACAACACCTTGAATCGTTGATGGCGCGATTACTTCAACTGACTTAGTTACAGAATCAACTGGCTCTAGACTTTCCTGAGATGGTCGCTTGTTCTCCCTCGCAATAGAAGGTTGAGGGGGAGAAGGGGCGATTTCATTTCTTGATTTAGTCACTAAACGAATTGCCTCACCCTGCCGCTCCTTAGATTCGTCAACGGTTGCAGGGCTTGCTTCGTCAGGCAGAATCTCGGCGCTCCGCACTTCTGTTAGTTCGTGAACAATCGAGCTTACTTTGACGGTGTGGCGTTCTTCTTCTCCCTGGATCAATTGCTCTAGTAAATCCGCACGGGTCAGACCTCGCTCTTCTGAATACTGACCAAATAACTCCCAGATGGAATCCGTCACGCGGATAGTTCTCACTTGACGCTTTTCATCTGTAGTTTGAATGAACTTTCCTCCTGCTCCTCTCGTGCGACTCATATTCAGAATTCCATGTATTACATGAAGCTTAGCTTAGTCTAGAAATCTATTTTATCCATGTATCACATTGGTAACAAGAATTCAATACTCCATGTAATACATAGAGCTTAGATTAGTCTGAAAATCTGTTTTAACCATGTATTACCTTGGCTAAACAAATAGCGTCCAGATGGTGTCCTTTAGGCAGATAGTTCTCCCTTGACGCTTTTCATCTGTGTCTTGAATAGACTTTTCTCCTCCTCTAGCGCAACTCATGGTCAGCTTCCATGTAATACATGAAGATTGGCTTGGCCTAGAAATCAATTTTGTCCATGTATTATATTGGTGTTGAGCGGTCATGGCTTCAGATTATAAGCTCATCAACTTAGCTACCCTACCCAGCAAGTTGAACTTATCCTGCAAAACAGCCAACAAGACAAATGTTTCTATGTATTACATAGTTAGGCTGGCTCAGGTTGTCCTTCGTTACGTTTAACGGGGGCAGCAGTACACACGGCAGCAACCGTTCTACCGCTCAAACAGGTTCGGCAATCTGAACGCTTTGCTTGAGAGGGGCGATCTCTCTACGGTAGCTTTTCCAGAAATGACACAAACTTCGGCACCCCTCCAAATTGACTCCAGAGGGGCGATCGCACTGACTTTTGTAATTGTCGCCAAAGCACCCCCATAACATCTGCCTCAGCCCACTTTTCCGAAAACTCTGAAAATCACACTAAACCCTGCACCCTTGCTGAAGTTGGGCTACTGAAGGGCGATCGCTTTTGTTTGAGCTAGCGACTGCCCTAACTGCCGCTATTTCAGAAATTACAGCGACTCCGGCACCCTGCTTCGGTTTTACAGCCTGCTTTCGCAATAGCCAAAGGTTAGCCCTCGCTCCTTCGTTTGGCTAGAGATGAGCGATCACATAAGCTTTTGCTTGGCGGGAAGGGGCGATCGCTGTAGTTCTACTGACTATTTTACCGTCTTGCTTTTTTACTCTTGGGTGACTCTTCCTACTATTGAGCATGGATGTGCCCTAGTTAGACGGGTGCAAGTGCATCGTTGGGATCTTGGGGCACTAATTCACCTCTGAAAGACTCGGAGAGGGTGGCTTGTTCAAGGTGATCGCATTCGCCCTATTCTCCTTCAAATGTTCGCGATCACCCTGCCTTTTGTCGGGTGATCGCCCAATACCACAGGGCTAAAATCATTCCCCTACCATAATTCTCTTTCAGAGTCCTTAATAATTTGGTTCATCTTGTTAAGGGATAGAAGTAGAGATGACAGTTTAATACGTGATTTGGGATTCTGCTCTAAGCATTGCAACCTTGACGGCTGCTTGATAGACGTAATGCTGCCTATCACTACGATCTATATACAGCAGCAGTTTGGACATTTTTATCGTCTTTGCTGCCAGGGTTTTCATCTGTTTCTAAAAAACTTCGAGGTTTTGATCTAACCCCTTTCGTTGCGCGTACTAATGACAACACATGAATGGAAACATTCATACTCAAACTAAAAACTAGGAGAAATCAAATGCTTCGTAAAATTGCTTCGGTATCGGCACTAGCCCTCTCAACTGGTTCAATGGTTGCATTATCCAGCAGCATGACTTTTGCCACATCTGCTCCAAGAGTCACTGTTTTTAATCAAGGTGGTTATGTTGCTGACTATCAAATTTCCTACTCTATTAATTCTCAGCGAAGAGACTTCAAACTTTCTGCACTTGTAGTCGGCTCAAAAAGAACTGTCACACTTCCTTTGGGAAGCACTAACATCTCAGTTAGAGGACAAATGCAAACGGGCTTGTTCTGGGAACCTAGACGAGAAATTTTTAATCAACCTGCTCGCAATGGTAGCTGCTTTAAGACCTACGGCACAATCTTCAAGGCTGAGTGGTCGAATCAATGCACGGCTGATTTCTAAGGGGATTCTCTGAGAAAATTGATATAAAAAGGGGAGAGCCACAATAGGGTTGGTATCTATAGGGCTTATTCTTTTTCGCTCTTCTTTAAGACACTGAAAACTCCCCAAACTCTTATCTTTTTTCTCTTTTATCGAGGATTGATCTGGAGAATCCCGAAGTCTTGAAAATCAGCCATCAGGTTTAGCTTGTGATTTTATGCGTTTCAAAAACTAGTACAGCTTGGCATAAGTAGGCTTACCATCTAGATTTCTAGAAGTCGGGCATCATGCTTATGGCCGCTAATAAATTGCTGGTTGACTTACGCCGCGCTGTACTAGCAATGTCTGCTCTATCTTTTGCGCTAGGGAGACATTGCTATCTAGCTATGGATGAGGTTAACAATGAAAGCATTTCAATATTTGTTCACTTTCGCAACCGTATTTTCCCTCAGTACACCCTTGGCCCATGCTCAATCGATCTCCTCTTCACAGAGCTTACCTCCCCCAAGTAGTTATCCCATCGTTGAAGGGTCGGGGGGTGGATTCGTCGGAGTCGAATCAAATAGTTTAGGGGCATCTTGTCAGGGAGCGGCTTGTTTACAGCTCAATCTGCGTCGTTCAGCTTCTGGAGAAATCGAACCGAGCGCTTCCGTCGTTTTCACCTTGGGTTCACACCAGTCGCAACAAACAAAAGTGCATCGGCTGATGGCTGAACTAAAACTGAAAGAATTTGAACACAAGCGAGAGATGGAGGTTTTGGCAGGGCTATCTCAAGCAATGGCAAGTCAGAATCATGCCCAGGTGGGGGTCTGGGTACAGTCATTGGCAAGGGTGCGGGGTGAATCACCTCAAGGGGTTTTAGCAGAATTACAAATGATTCAGAGTGGGCTAGTTGAAGTATTTCAACCACGAAGTCCATCTCCACGAATTCAGCAAGTACGCTTGCCTTAATGAAATTTACTGTGTTCGACCTTGCAATTATCAAGCAGTCATCTAGGTATCTCAATCTTGGTATCTCTGTGGCACGTAAATGCCTTTTTCTATATGGGAAGCATGTGCTTAGTTGAGAAGGATAGGGCTATGGCTAAGGTGCATAAACAAATATGGGCAAATAGTATGGATGTGCCAATAAAATTTGGGCACCCCTGGCACTCATGAGGATCTATGAAAGAAGCAACCGATGCTGAACTCGTCCGCAGCTTACGGGCTGGTCAACAACGAGCGATCTCCATTCTCTATGATCGCTACGCAGGTTTGGTCTATAGCATTGCCTATCGAGTCCTACAAAATACCCAAGAAGCCGAAGACCTCACCCAAGATATCTTTGTCACCTTTTGGCAAAATGATCGCTTTGAGCCAGACCGAGGGGCCCTCAGTAGCTTTTTAGGCATGCTGACCCGCTCGCGGGCGATCGACAAAATCCGGCAGCGTAATACCGCTCAAAGCTTTTTATCCCGCTGGCAGCAAACTATCGTTGAAGGATCCACAGACCCCTCCCCCTTAGAGGCTGCCACCACACATGAAACCCAGACGACGGTTCAACAGGCTATGCAAAAACTGCCAGACTTACAGCGTCAGATTCTAGAACTCAAATACTATCAAGGGCTAAGTCACGGCCAAATTGCTCAGTCATTAGGTCCTACGCCAGGTGTCGTCAAAAGCCGTCTTCGACAAGCATTAGTCCAACTCAAGACACAGATTTCACCTGTAGTAAGATAAGGCTCGATATAACCATGACAAATTTAACCCTCTCCGATGAAGTCAAAGAACTGGCCGCTGGCTATGTGCTAGATGAGCTAGAGCCAGAAGAGCTGGACGCCTTTGAGCAGATGATGATAAATGATGCCGCTGTGCGTCAAGAAGTTCGAGAACTACAAATGCTTCTGGGTGGCCTCACCGTAGATGTACCACAACTCACCCCTCCAGCACACTTGCGAACCAAAACCTTAGCTGCTCTGGGAATTACTGAAGAAATACCAGCAGTATCAGCATCCCAACCCCAGGTAACGCCTCCCAAATCAATTAACTGGAGTAAGGTGACGGCGGTTGCTGCCCTAATCGCAGCAGCAGCGCTAGTGTGGGAGAACTTCAACCTGCGCCAAGAACTAACCTTTGCCCAACAGCAAACGCCCGAAAGTGTAGCAACCCTACTCCAGCGCCCCAACAGTAAACTGGTTTCTCTTACCAGTCAAACCAACCGTGATGCCAGTGGGACCCTGCTCTTTACCCCAGGGAAATGGCAAGAAGTCGTCGTCTCTGCCCAAAACCTACCGCCCTTACCAGCCGATCAGGTATATCGGCTATGGTTGAATCTAGACAACCAGCAAACGATTTACTGCGGCGAATTTCAGACTAATTCCGATGGCAGTATCTCCCGCTCAATTCAGCCGCCCCAGTTACCACCCCCCGGCACAAAAGCCACGGGTTTATTTGTAACTGTAGAGCAAAAAGCAGCGGCGATCTCCCCCACTGGGAAGCTAGTCATCTCTGGCACCATCTAAGGGACTGCCAGTCCCCATTAGATCCGCAGGGCAAGCACCCTGACTTACCAGGACAGTTTCGGTTTCGCAAAAGTGCAGTGGCTATTATTTTTGCGATCAAGGGGTTGTTAGCAGTGTTGATTGATCCGCTCTTTGGCAGTTTGTCTGATCATCTAAAGACGCTCTAGGGTTACGAGCGCCTTTTGTCACCTTTGGCCTTTTGATGGCTTCAGCCCTTCTGCTAGTGCTGCCGAGTATGGCGTTGTTGGGCAATCCTGAAAGTTTTGTGCGGTGCCTCTTTGTCGTTGTTACAATTTTTTGAGCGATGGCAATGGCGGTGTTTCGCTCTCCCATGCTGGCTCGACTGGTGGAATTTGCCTGCCAACAGGACTGGCCCTATGCAGCGAGTATATTAGCCTTAGTCGGTACAATTCTCGCACCCTAGCTTTACCCGCCTCCAAACAAATTTTGCAGGTGTTCGGCGCACTACCCACACTTGGAATCACTTCCATCATTTTACTGCTCTCCACCACCCTAGAACTGGAGTCAGCCAACTGTGACAAATTTTCGGTGATCGCCGCTGCTTAAGCGCAGTCTTCCAAACAAACTTACTTTTAGTCGCGCTGACGGGCAGCACTGTTACCCTCGACGTGACTTTGGTACAGCAGTTGATTGGGTCTGTCGGCCAAGCAAAGACATCTTTTCTCATGACCCTATTGCTGGGGGTACAACTCGTGGTCGTTCTGCCCCTTGGCGAAGCAGTCCAGCGCTGGGGCAATATCCCCATCATGATTTTGGGCACTATGCAGTTAAAGGGTAATGGATGGCTTGAATCATTTATACAAAAGGCTTTAGAGCGTTTTTGGAATGAATCGCTGAAAATTTTTCACATCAGAGTTTAGCGTCATTATCACTCAGTAAACAGTGCCTGCTTTTCGGCTCAGCGCTCACGAATCGGTCTATCAAGTAGTCCAAGTCTCGAACGAGTTGGATGAAGACCGCTTCTTCAATGAGTCCGTTCTGGAATCACGCCTAGTCAGCGTATGAGGCGGCAAGCAGATGATGGGCGATCGCCCTCTCTACATTTTGACCATGCCCATGAACCACTGCCCGTATTTCCGGCGCTTCCTCCGACTCCCATAGCGCTGGCGCTGCCCTCAATGGCTCCCGCTCCCGTAAATCCGGCAGTTATTCCAGTCGTACAGTCTCACAGCTCTAAGATCACAGATACCAAGACGGAAAAACGGCGACTGGCAAG
>JAKRSB010000110.1 GCA_022402525.1 Thermosynechococcaceae cyanobacterium MS004 | reverse complement strand
CATGGCGCTCCTTGGTGTAGTCGCCTTGACCTGGACTAAAGTGTTGAATAAACCGAATTGTATCGACGACTCCTAAGGTATCAACTAATGCTTGGTACCCTTGTCTCACAAGTTCTTGCTGAGTTTTAGTCATTATCGTTTTCCTCAGTTTGTGTGGATTCCATCAGCCAATTCACAGGGTTATTCACTGCGACGTTTATGATTTTGATGTTTTTCTGAGCTTTTCTAATCAGCCTGTCATCGGTAGACAAAAATATATTGGCCTTGCCGCGTTCGGCGCTGGCGAGGTGGGCGGCATCGAAGCTCGTAAATCCTAGTTTTTGGAGTTCTGCTGATCGCTCTTCTATAAATGGGCTGTAGACTACTTTGATTTTAGCGATCGCAAGAGTAGCCTTTACGTTCTTCAGTCTTTCCAAATCAGGAGTTTGGTTAAGTTCTTCATCTAATGCGGCACTGGTCATGAGTTTCCACTGCCCTGACTCACATTGGCTCAAGATCGTGAGGATTGCCTGAGATTCCAATGCAATACGGGGCTGGGTCTGATCATCGAAGGGACGATTTAGGCAGCAGGCATCAAGATAAATTCTGTAAATTTGACTCATACCAGCCGCGTTCTCCCCGTCAGGAGTTCTTGCATCATGCCTTGTTTGATGGCTTGGGTTTTAGTGCGGCGGATTTCTAAGGCGGCGATCGCAGTATCCATATCAGAGAGGACAGCGGCGATCGCGCATTGTTCAGGAAATGAAGGAAGTGGAATAACTGCATCTCTAACTTGCTTAAGGCTTATCTGCGGGTATGCTTGACCAGTTGTGATGGTATTAAAAGCCTTTCTAACTGAGCTTTGAGTCAAAAAATGGTAAATGAATTTTGCACATACGTTATTGTCAACAATTCTGACTCTGGCAATGTGCTGGTTCATATTCCCAACGCCAAAGTCATTATCGAGATAAACTACTCTTCCTACATTTCCTGTGATTGTTATGAGAATATCTCCTGAATGCAGTTCACTTCTACTCAGTACAGTATGAGCTTTTTGAGAAATAAACATTGACTGCGAAAGATCTAATCCATTTTCTGAAACGCATTCGCTTCTTAGAAATAGAATGCCACTTTGTACCCAGCTAAATCCATATGTTGTAGGAGTTGATCCTTTTGTTATAAATGCTGAAATTTTTTCTAATGATGTAAGTCCCCAATCATCAGGAATTACTCCAATCTCAGTGTGCTTATAACCCTTCTCCTTAACAAACCCTGGCAGGCGCATCTTACCCGTAAGAAGCTGCTGCATAGCGGCGGTTTTAAGCTGACGCTGCTTGGCGACGAGCTTATCCAGTGAGGTGATTAGGGCATCTACGTCCGATAGGGCTTGGGCGATCGTTTTTTGTTCGGGGAGAGGGGGAAGAACTATTTGAATACCCTTCAATATTTGAGTATTTAGTGAAGGCATGGTCTGCCCAACTGCCACTGCTTTTACTCTTTGCTTAAAGGGCTTTGAATGAAAGTGATAGCTTAGATAATTAGGCTGATTTATTTTGCTGTCAAGTCTTACACGAAGAAGCCTTCCAGAAAACAACCATCCAGATTCAGAATCTCCAATTAGGGCATTTCTATCAATTGAGCCTACACGACTAAAAACAATATCGCCTACTTTTAAGGAGAATAATTTTAGTCTATCCTTGTCTTCATCTGATACCATTGGCAGATTAAAATGTTCAACTCCGAAATCTCCCAAATGTTCTACAGTGATAATCGGAGTTCCATCTATTACATAGTCGCTTTCATGTAATACTGAGCCAAATGGTCCTGTTTTTACATCAGCAATATCACCAATAATATTTATTTCCCAATCTTCAGGAATTACACCAACCTCAGTTTGCTTATACCCTTCTGGCACTTGAGCACTACTCATTCTCATTCTCCTCAGGTAAAGCCGACGCTAGCAATCGTTGCCAATCCTTGTTAGTCGGAAACAGCCCTTGATCCACTCTTTGGTGTGCTAGAAAATCCTGATAACTTAAATTTTTAGCGGTTGTAATCTCGCTCATACCAACCTCAGATCACTAAATAAAAGGTATTTGAGCACCATCAATTCCATACCAGCCCCATTTTTTTGAGATGCTCATCAACCTTGCTCGATAGTGTCTCAACCTCCAGAATTAACTGAGGTAGCGGTTCAGCATACCGTTCTTCAAGCGTCTTCACCCGATTCGCTATCTGTTGCGTCACCCGCTCAATTTCGGCCTGTATAGCCCCCTTCAAAGTCGCCTGCCACTTTTCGTCAACCACCAGCACCTTGATCTCGTCCTCGCTCAATTTTGGATACTGAGCAAACACCGCCTCATCCAGCGCCGTCTGAGCATCCTTCATTGCTTTCTTTGCCGTTGCTTCTTGCTCAAATAAATCTATGCACTGTTTCAGCACCGCCCGTTCCTCCTTAGCGCTGGCATCGCCCTTGATCGCCTTCAGCCGAGCTGCAACAGTCGCCTTACTCACCTTCCCCGCGTCGGTTTGGGCATCTGTCAGCAGCCCCTCTTCCCCGCTGTGTTCCTCAATTAATGCCTCTAGCTCCTGACTGATGGTATCCAGCTCAGCCTGAAGCTCGTCAACTTTAGTCTGCTCATCCGCAAAGTACCGAGCCACAATTAGCCCAGGCGGAATCAGATCAGCCTTATATTTCTGCTTGTCAATCACTAAATCCGGCGTTTCCTTCAGCTTCTCACCTTTCTTCGCCACTAGCTCCCGCAGCACATTTCCTGCTGCCCAGCCATCCTGTACCAGCACATAAACATCGTCCTGCATCGTCTCAGCCCAGTAGTCCATCAACAACTGGTAGATGTCGTACTTGTCCAGTAAATCCGCCTCAGCAAACCGCGCCAGCAAATCCTCAGATAGCCTTTCAATCAATGCCTTGGGTTTGTCACCAATGGCAATATCCTTAAGCTCTTCCTCAAAGTGCTTGCACCAGTCCGTGCAGAACGCCAGCGATTTCTCTGCAAACGCCGTAAATTCTGGATGGTTGAGAATCGTCGGTTTCACCTGACTCGCCTCAACTAACCCCTGGCTATAGCCCTCACGCCCCCCCATACCAAATAAAGTGCTCCGTAGCTGGGGAAATACCTTCCAGAAATCCTCTAGGGCATCAATATCTGCGTTGGGTATGCCGCCGTTAAGGTGAGCATTGAGATCGTGTAGGTCTTCCGGTTCGCTAGAGTCGATATATCGAGGAATGTTGAGGTTATAGTCGTTCTTTTGGATTTCATCCAAAGGCACCATCCGGCTGTAGCGGGGTAGCTCAATCTGGCGAGTAAACACATCCACAATCTTGTGAATGTCCTGGCTCCGTAGACGGTTCTTGTTACCATCCTTCATAAAGCCCTTGCTGGCATCCACCATAAATAAGCCCTCTCGCTGGGCTGCTCCTTCCTTGTCAATCACAATGATGCAGGCCGGAATGCCCGTCCCATAAAACAAATTTGCAGGCAGGCCAATAATGCCCTTGATGTAACCCTGTCGCAGCAACTTTTCCCGAATCCGAGCCTCTGTATTGCCGCGAAACAGTACCCCGTGGGGCAAGATCACAGCACCTTTACCCTTGCTCTTGAGCGACTTCAGGATATGCAGCAAAAAGGCATAGTCACCGTTTTTATCCGGTGGCGTACCATACTTAAATCGCTCGAAGTCGTCAGGAGTCTTGATCCCATTACTCCAAGACTTATAGGAGAACGGCGGATTAGCCACCGCAAAGTCAAAGGTCTTCAGACTGCCATCGCTATTTTTCCAGTAGGGCGAGGAGAGGGTGTTGTCTTTCCACATTTCAGCCGTGGGATGATTATGCAGAATCATATTCATACGGGCGAGAGCCGCAGTGGAGCTGTCCATCTCCTGCCCAAAGATAGACAGCTTGCGAGGCGCTTCATCCGCCACCTTCAGCAATAGCGACCCTGAACCGCAGGTGGGGTCATAGACCGTCTGGTCTTGACTGGTTTCTGGGGTAATGCCCACCACCTTCGCCAAAATCCGCGACACCTCAGCCGGAGTGTAAAACTGTCCCTTACTCTTGCCCGACTCCGTTGCAAAGTGGCGCATCAGGTACTCGTAGGCATCCCCCAGTAGGTCATCACCCTCGGCTCTGTTTGCGCTCAGGTCAATGCCATCGAAAATTGCCACCAGGTTAGAGAGACGATCGACCATCTCTTTACCCTTACCTAGCTTGTCCTCATCGTTAAAGTCAGCGACATCAATGACACCTTTCAGTCCGTTCTCTTCAGCCAGTGCTCCAATAATTTTGTTAATCTTCTCGCCAATCTCCTTATCACCCTTAAGGGCCACCATATCCTTGAAAGAGCCACCTGCTGGCACCAAAATCATGGCGTAGGGATCTCCGGCATACTTATCGGAGACATATTTCATAAACAGCAGGGTCAAGACGTAATCCTTATATTGCGATGCGTCCATACCCCCGCGAAGTTCATCGCAGCTTGCCCATAAAGAGCTGTAAAGCTCAGTCTTCTTAATTGCCATTCTGTAGCTCTATGACCATCTAAAAACTGCAAACAGAGATTCTGTAAAATAGCTTACAATGCATTTGTTGACTTTTGTTAATTATGGCTAATAGTTTAAAATATAATCACTCATTCATTAATGACAAGAAAATACTTGATAAATTTCAAATGAAACAACTCTGATCCTGAAAAATTAGTTTGAAGGCCCTGGCCAGATCTGCTTAGCTTTATCGAGAAGAAGTTTAGCTCTTTCTTGAATTTCATAAGCTTTCCAATTATTTCGCTTCAGAATCCATCGATTCAGTTCAATATGGGTATTTTTAAGCTTTTCTTTTTTTGTAGAAAAGGGTAGATTACCAAGTTCTGCATTATAAGCTGTTAGTGTAAGATTTCCAAATGTATCAACCAAAGAAGTATGAATTTCTTCGGCATTATTTCCTAATTCTTTTTTCCATTCAGAGCTTAAAGACTGAGGTAGGATATGTTCGATAGTTGCTGTTGAAAGATCAACAACTTCTCTATGCTTAAAAGATTTTTCAAGGCTGCACAGAATAAAACGAGTAGTACCTCTACGATACTGTGAGTGGGTAAGGAATGCTTCATCAAATTCAGTGTCTTTTGGAAAGCGACGGCCACCAGTTCCTGATGCCATAGCATCAAGTAACCATTTGGCGTGATTTACTTTGGGAAAGCTTTTTGCCCACTGAATAAATAATTTGTTTAAAGTGTTAGTCGGCACCCCACATACTGCTCGTCGAACGATGTAAGACTCAATCAAACTCAAACACTTTTCTAATTCAATATCATTAAGTTTTTGCGTTTGACGGGCATCAAAAAGACGAAGCAGGAGAGGATATGAAGTTGTTACTTTTAGAGCTTGAATATTCTCTAGACGATCACGAATAGCATTGTTTGGTTCTAGACTGAGACAAAGAATTATGGCGTAGAATTCGCCAAACCTTTGCATAGACTTAACTTCTGTTTCAACAGCTTCGGAGGTTTCCAGACTTTTTAACTTAGTCTTAATTGCAGCGTAAATCCCTCCCTGCTTAATGTCATCCCCATCTTTCATTGTATAGTGGCGCAAGAACTCTGTTAGGTTATCACCTAGAGCCTGTTCTAAAGGTTTCCAATATTTGGAGTACACAACCTCTTGCTCTCCACCTGTAGAAATTGAATGGCGAAAGCGCATGAGGATATAGTTTCTAACCAAGTCAGCTTGAGTAAGGGGTTCACCTTTAAAATTAAGGCTTTCAAAAATTAAATATGGATCGTCATCATTCCCTAGATTGATCATTACGACTTGAAGAGAATGTTCGAGTGTTGTAAGCACTTTAGTAGGTATTACTGGTTCGCCGTCAGCATCGCTTCCTTTTAATAACTGATTTTTGAAGAAGTGATAGGCTTCTACTATTAGACTATTAGTAGCTGGAATTATTTTGTCAAGAGCAATCGACCTATATACATCTCGATCTGCTTGTGTTGGTACAAATTTTAAGGTGTCTTCTGGTTCGCGAAACCGATTAGTTAGATAAACTTCTTGAATTCTTGCGGCTGAGTTTTCTTCTAGACAGTCACGCAGGGCGCAAAGGATAATTGATATTGTTGTGAGACGTTGTTGTCCATCAATAATAAGATATTTACTAACCCCAACTGGGATACTCAGGGCTGGAACTGAGACAATAGCTCCCAAAAAATGGGTGCCAGAATCACCCAGATCATATTGGACCATCAAGTCATCCCATAGCGATTGCCAGTTAGGTTTTTTCCATGTGTAAGGCCGCTGGAAAAGAGGAATCAGATTTTGTTTTTCGCCATTAAAGTATTGAATGACTTTGGTTGGTGCAGCTTCCATGAATATTCCTGTGCTTTATATAAAACTTGAATGCTCAGAGTATTTAGTTGTTAGTATCTCTAGATTCTTTTTTCTAAACCCTAGTCACTACTAAACTTAATACTGTGTAGACGATCTATCATCTATATTTTGTGACTGATAAATAATTATGAATATTAAAAATGGTATTTAATTAGTTTACAAAATACTGCTCAAGCAAATCTGAACCGTGATCGCCCATCTCCAGCAAAAGTCCCTTCAGCAGCTTGAGCGCCATCTTGGAGGGATGAGATTTGGCATTCTCCCAGCGGTTGACCGAAAT
>JAKRSB010000012.1 GCA_022402525.1 Thermosynechococcaceae cyanobacterium MS004 | reverse complement strand
CCGCAGCCTCAGCGGTGCTGGAGTCACGGGGGCTGAAGGAGTGCAAGCCAGTGTCGCTTGAGCAGATGCTAGAGCGAGGGTATTGATGAGGCGATCGGTGCTAGAGCTTGGTTTTAGTTACGCTGTTTCTAGTATTCTCAAATGTTTTTTCTGTATCACTGAAGGGTTAGGGTCTGAGGCCGATTAGCATATGGACTTTACGGGAAAAACTATCATCATCACAGGTGCGTCAGCAGGGATTGGTAGGGCATTGGCGATCGCCCTTTCACAAAAGGGTTCTAACGTCGCCCTAGCTGCCCGTAATGAAGCAGGATTACAGGACACTGCTCATCGCTGCCGTCAGTCGGGTGGGCAAGCCATTGTCATTAACACTGATGTTAGCGATCCATTGGCCTGTCAGCAATTAATTGAGCACACTGTTAAAGCCTTTGGTCAAATTGACGGGTTAGTCAATAATGCTGGTACAAGTTTTATCAGCCGCTTTGATGAAATTAGCGATCTGTCCATCTTTGAGAAGGTCATGCAGATCAATTATTTAGGTGCTGTCTACTGTACCCATGCAGCACTGCCTTATCTCAAGCAGAGTCAGGGCTTGCTAGTGGCAATTTCATCCCTTTGTGGTAAGACGGGAGTACCGTTGAGATCGGGTTATGTCGCTAGCAAACATGCAATGCAAGGATTTTTTGATACTTTACGCATCGAGCTATTAGAGACAGGAGTGGATGTCCTCGTTGTTTCGCCAGGTTTTGTGGCAACGGAAATCCGAGAGAAAGCATTTAAGGGTGACGGAACGCTATGGGGACGTAGCCATCGAGATGAAAGCCATGCCACCATGCCCCTAGAAACCTGTGTGGATCAAATTTTAAGGGGGATGTCAGCTCGTAAGCGTGAAGTGATCATGACTCCCAAGGGAAAACTGATTCCTTGGGCAAAATTAATTGTCCCAAGATTGGTAGATAAGATGGCAAGACGCACGATTGCGAACCCTTAACGAGACAGGTCAACATAGAGATAAAATATGCTCTTGGTGATCGCCAGAATACAACGTTGACTAGCCTTTTATAGAAGTAAATTCACCGCTTTGCTGAATGCGAATGCGACTCTTTCACCGTAGCTAGAGCCGTCGCAATAGAGGATGCAGCGATCGTCCATCAATACCTGTCATTTGAAAACCGTAGCTTTGGAGCAAACTGATGACACAACCCCCGCTTCCCCAACCGCAGCTAGCGCCAACTGGCCTTACGTCAGAGCAGTATGAAGCCTACACGCTTGAAAAGCTAGAGCTGTGGGATGGCTTCTACAACTATGGTGGGCAAGACCTAAAAGGGTTTCATCTCGCTGTATTGACCAATATGGGTTTACAAGCTGCCGTCCATGAAGTCTCCCTTCGGTTATGGTTAGAGGCCATCCAAGCAGAAGCTATGCAAAACCCTAAACTTAATTCTGAAAGTGAGACAGGTGCAGCCATGCTTAACCGTCTGAACCGAGGGCTAGAGGACTTGAATGCAGTTGCCGAGTTTTTGATGGAGTAAAAAAATGGAGTTTACCTCGTCTATGCAACACTTGTGAAGCCGTTGTAGCTTGGTAAAATCGTTGAAAAAGAAAGCGGAGACTTAGTTTTGAGTGCAATTGAGGAGGGTGTGTGATAGAGCAAAGCAAGAATTTCGTCAAGCTGAAGGGGAAGCATAATGTCAGACTGTGGATGTCATATCGAGGCACAGAATGCGGCAGAACGTAAAACACTACGAATTTTACTATTAATTAATGGGGCAATGTTTGTCGTTGGAATTTTAGCCGGGATTATAGGGCATTCTACTGCTCTAGTTGCAGATTCATTGGACATGTTTGCAGATGCTTCGGTTTACGCTATATCGCTCTATTCGGTCGCTAAATCATCGCATCACAAGCATCGTGCGGCGAACTTGAGCGGTATTCTTCAAATCACGTTAGCAGGCATGGTTGTTGTCAGTGTAATTAGACGGTTTTTTTTAGGTGACTTGCCTGAATCAGGTTGGATGATAGGAATTGCTCTGTTGTCACTTATTGCCAACAGTTATGGGTTATACCTGCTCTCAAAGCATCGTCAGGGAGAGGTACACATGCGGGCGAGCTGGATATTTACGCAAAATGATGTAGTCGCAAATGTCAGCGTAATCATTGCAGGTTTTCTAGTCACCCTATTTAATTCTCGGTTTCCCGATTTGGTGACTGGAGCTGGACTCGCAAGTTTAATACTTTGGGGAGGAATCAGGATTATTCGAGATGTTAACCGTGAAAAAGCGATGCAACAACGGGCATAGACCTTTCTCAACCCTCAGACCGCCAAAGCCAACTGCACCAGCCTCAACTTCCGTCCGCCCTCCGGCAATGGCTCAGGCTTCTCCGTCTTCGCCGCACAATACTGAGCAAAGCCACACCTGTCGCAATGTCCCCCAACCTTGGGCACCCACTCATCATCCGCCCGTAGCCTAAGCGCCAGCTCAGCAATAAGCGATCGCACCTTCTGCCGATGGTCATCATTCACCTCAAAGCTGAGCGTCTCCCCCGCCCTCAAAAAGACAAGAGACACTCGCTTGAGTGATTGCTGATAGACTTGCACAAGTTATTGCTCCCTACTGCTTTTCGTCGTTAAGCTATGAAAATGGGGCCTCGGAAGTGAAAACAGTTATGAAGACCCAATACTACACAGCCACAAGCCTTGACGGGTTTATCGCTACCGAAGATGACTCATTGGACTGGCTGTTTTCACTGGGTGCCCCGAATGACTCCAGCTACCCTTCGTTCATCGCTGAGGTCGGCGCATTAGCTATGGGATCTGCTACCTACGAGTGGATGGGTCGCAACGCCGATAAGGTCGCTGCCGAGACCGGATCATCGTGGCCGTATAGTCAGCCTGTTTGGGTATTCACCCGTCGCAGGCTTCCGATCATTGAGGGTGCAGACATCCGATTCGTAAAAGGGGATGTGCAAAGCATCCATGCTGAAATGCGATCTGCTGCTGGCACTAAAAACATCTGGATAGTCGGAGGTGGAGATCTCGCTGGTCAGTTCTATGATGCTGGGTTACTGGATGAACTGATCGTCCAAGTTGGTTCGGTTACGCTCGGAAAAGGTAAGCCGCTTTTCCCTCGCAAAGTGCTTGGCCCAGTTCTGCGGCTGGTATCAGTTCATCAGTTAGGTGCTGGCATGGCTGAGTTGCGCTACGAAGTACAACACTAACGTGAGCTGACTTGAGCTAGGGCTTGCGGACATTGATTGTAGGTGACAAGCTTTGTCGCAGAGAGGGAGTAAGTCATCGGAGTAACCGGAAAGACTTTGATTCAATCTAGGCTAATTCTAGTTCTTAATGGATGTCTCTGCTATTTTATCTATGTGGATGAAAGGCATAGTCCTAGCCAACTCCAGCCTTGTAGTTATCCATAACTTCATCCGCACTTA
>JAKRSB010000109.1:109282-144368 GCA_022402525.1 Thermosynechococcaceae cyanobacterium MS004 | reverse complement strand
CCTGGAGTTGGCATGATATTGCGATTTACCCCACTATTCTTTGATGCACAATCGAATGGGGCTTAAGGGAATGGAACTTTAAAATTTTGCTTCCGGCAGATCGGCTTGAGCTGGAACAGAAGACACCCCTTCGCGTAGGATGCTATAGAAGCATTGCGTTCTGCGGGGGCGTTTTTAGATGTCTAATGCAATCAATAATCAATCCGTTGTTGCATCTGGGACTTATTCTTCTAAGTCCCTAGAGGCGCAGTATGCAGCCCTCACGGCGCTACCGGAAATCTGGCCGATCGCTGCCCATCAGTTTGGGCAAATCACGGCGCTGAATGACCCCCACTATAAGCCAGCGGCACAGCTTACCTACACTGAACTGTGGCAGCAGATTCAGCAGTTTGCCTCCGCCATGCAGAAGTTAGGGGTAAACCCTGGCGATCGCGTCAGCCTCTTTGCTGACAATTCCCATCGCTGGTTTATTGCAGACCAAGGAATTATGACTGCTGGCGGCGTGGATGTGGTGCGCAGCGCCACCGCTGATCCTGCCGAGCTGATTTATATCCTGCAAAATAGCGAGTCATCAGGACTAATCGTTGAAGACCTGGCAACCTACAACAAGCTCAAGCCGCTGCTGGGTGAAGATGCTGTGCGCTTCATTGGCCTGCTTTCCGATGAATCGACATCAGAAGGGACTGCCATCCTGACCTTCCCTCAAATTTTAGCCTTAGGTGCGACCCAAGACTTAGCTCCGGTTACCTTTCAGTCTGAGCAGCTCGCAACACTGATTTATACCTCTGGCACCACCGGACAGCCCAAGGGCGTGCGGCTTTGCCATCGCAACATCATGCACCAGATCAATACCTTTGCCGAGGTGCTTCAGCCTAGCCCTGGCAGTCGCGTCCTCAGTATTTTGCCGACCTGGCACAGCTTTGGCCGGACGGTGGAGTATTATCTACTCTCCCACGGCGTCACCCAGACCTATACCGCCATTCGCCATATCAAAAAAGATATGCAGACCTACCCGCCTACTATCATGGCGAGTGTGCCTAGAATCTGGGAGTCTCTCTACGAAGGAATTCAAAAGCAGTTTCGGGAGCAGCCCGCAGGGAAGCAAAAACTCATTCAGCGCTTTTTTGACCTGAGCGATCGCTACATCAGAGCAAGGCGAATTGCCCAGCGCCTGGATGTGCAAAACCTAACCCCCTCTTTTGGGCAAGTCCTCATTGCCCAGCTTCAGAGCTGGCTTTTAGCGCCCCTCCATGCCCTTGGCGATCGCATTGTCTATAAAAAAGTGCGGGACGCCCTCGGCGGTCAGTTTAAGGTGTCCGTGAGTGGAGGGGGATCCCTGGCCATGCACATCGAAAATTTCTATGAAATTGTGGGGATTAGCCTGCTGGTGGGCTATGGACTCACGGAAACCTCTCCGGTGCTCACCGTGCGTCGTCCCTGGCGCAACCTGCGGCGCTCCGCTGGGCAGCCCCTCCTCCAAACCGAGCTGCGGATTGTGGATCCTGAAACCCGCCAGGTTTTACCCCTGGGTCAGAAGGGGCTGGTGCTTTGTCGAGGCCCTCAGGTGATGCAGGGCTACTACAATAACCCCGCCGCCACTGCCAAGGCCATTGACGAAGCGGGCTGGTTTGATACGGGAGACTTAGGCTTGCTCACGCCCCAGTCAGACTTGATTTTGACCGGGCGCGCCAAGGATACCATCGTGCTCTCCAATGGCGAAAATATTGAACCCCAGCCCATTGAAGATGCCTGTGTCCGTAGTCCCTATATCGACCAAATTATCCTCGTGGGTCAAGACCAGCGATCGCTTGGCGCGCTGATTGTGCCCAACTTAGATGCCCTACAGCAGTGGGTCATTCCAAAGCTTACGGGCACCATCGACACTTCGCCCGACAGTACCGTCCTGCCAGATGCCCTAAAACAATGGTTTGCAACCCAAGACCCATCGGGGGTCAAAGTGCTTAACCCCGACGGCCAGCCAACGGTTATTTTAGACGGCAAAATTATCCAGGATCTGTACCGCCAAGAGCTGATTCGGGAGGTTCAAAATCGGCCTGGAGTTCGTCCTGACGATCGGATTGGGGTCTTTCGATTCGTTGTCGAACCATTTTCCATGGAAAACGGCCTGCTCACCCAAACCTTGAAGGTCAAGCGTCCCGTTGTAGTGGAACGCTACCGCGATATGATCGACGAGATGTTTTCCTAGTCTTCTGTTAATTCGTCTTCTGAAAATTTAGATACTACCCTATGGATATTTTGAACGATCAATTGCTGCTGCGCCGCGCCGTTCCGGTGAAGGCCATTGTGACGCCCCTGTGGAAAGAAGAAGCCCAGCAGCAACTCCAGGCTCAGATCAACCAGTTTGATACTCAGCTTCAGCAGCTAGAGCTTCAGGTACAGCAAATGATGAGCGAGCTGAAGCGGCAGCTTATCGGTCAGCCTTCAGACAATTTGAATGCTCAAATTCAAGATCTTCAGGCGCAGGCCAATGCCAAGAAAAGTGAGCTACTTGAGCAAAAAAATCAGATCCTCCAGCAGTTGAACCAAGTTCAGGTTTTAGAGTTTGAACAAGAAGTTGAGCAGGGGCAAATCGATAACTTTTTCTACATCAAAAAGGGCGACCATTTAATTCAGCGGATGCAGGTTGAAATTGTGATTCGAGACGGCGTCGTCGAAGATATTCGCGGAGAACTGTAGGGGGCTTGACCATTCCCTTCACGGTAGAATGCTTAAGTGACACTAGCCCCACTTGACATTAGCTCCTGCTGTATCGGGAGCCTCGGAGGGTGCCTCGCAATGGCTGAGAGGCGCTTGCTTACTCCCTTCACTCACTCCCATTCATTTACTGTAAACCCTTGATTCGGAACGCCGCCCCATGATTCGTGAAGTTTTCATGCCTGCTCTCAGCTCAACTATGACGGAAGGCAAAATTGTCTCCTGGGCAAAATCCCCTGGAGATAAGGTCGAAAAAGGCGAAACCGTCCTGGTGGTTGAGTCGGACAAAGCGGATATGGATGTGGAGTCGTTTTATGAGGGCTACCTAGCCGCGATCGCCATTCCAGCAGGGGATGCCGCACCCGTGGGCGCAATGATTGGCTACATTGCCGAAACGGAAGCTGAAATCGCTCAGGCTCAAGAAAAGTTAAAGGGATCTGGTGCTGCTCCTGCCCCTAGCGCTGCCCCAGCCGCTCCTGCCCCCGCTCCTGCAGCGGCAGCCCCAGTTGCAGTTCCTGTTGCAGCCCCAGTTGCGTCTCCAGCCGTGCTCAACGGTGGGGGAGAGGTTGCCAAGGCTGCTCCCGCATCGTCTGGTGGCCGCATTGTGGCGTCACCCAGAGCCAAAAAGCTGGCAAAAGAATTTAAGGTTGACTTAGACGCCCTACAGGGGAGTGGCCCCTTTGGCCGCATTGTCGCCTCAGATGTGGAACTCGCCGCTGGTAAGACACCAACGCCAGCCGTCCAGACGATTACTGCGCCGTCAGCCGTCCAATCCACGGCTCCATCGACACCTTCCGCTTCACCCTCCGTTGCCGCCCCTTCCGCAGCGGCGGCAGCAGGAGAACTTGCGCCCTTCAATACGCTGCAGCAGGCGGTCATTCGTAATATGGTGGCAAGCCTTCAGGTGCCGACGTTCCATGTGGGCTACACCATCACGACGGATGCCCTGGATGCCCTCTACAAGCAGGTCAAGAGCAAAGGCGTCACCATGACTGCGCTCTTGGCGAAGGCTGTCGCGGTCACGCTCAAGAAGCATCCGGTGGTCAATGCGGCCTTTGCAGAGCAGGGGATTCAGTATCGCAGCCAAATTAATGTGGCGATCGCGGTGGCCATGCCCGGTGGGGGACTCATTACGCCCGTGTTGCGCAATGCCGACCAGACCGACCTCTATTCCCTATCGCGATCGTGG
This sequence comes from Thermosynechococcaceae cyanobacterium MS004, assembly GCA_022402525.1. Classification (GTDB taxonomy): domain Bacteria; phylum Cyanobacteriota; class Cyanobacteriia; order Thermosynechococcales; family Thermosynechococcaceae; genus JAAURS01. The sequence continues at coordinate 140,464 of JAKRSB010000109.1, read as the reverse complement.
AAAGACTTGGTAGACCGCGCCCGTGCCAAGCAGCTTCAGCCCGATGAATACAGCACCGGCACTTTTACGCTTTCCAACCTAGGCATGTTTGGGGTCAATCAGTTTGACGCGATTTTGCCGCCGGGCCAGGGCGCAATTTTGGCGATCGGTGCTTCTCAGCCCCAGGTTGTCGCGACGGCTGATGGGTTACTCGGCGTTAAGCGTCAGATGCAGGTCAATATCACCGCCGATCACCGCATTATTTACGGGGCAGACGCGGCCGCTTTCTTGCAAGATTTGGCAAAGCTGATTGAAACCAACCCCCAATCTTTGACTCTGTAGATTTTGCAACCGTAGAGGCCTCAGGGGGAGATAGACCCATCCCCCTAAAGTGCAGCACCTTGGGTGTTCTGGAAGGGCTGGTAGAAGGTGATTTCTGTCCTGCCGTAGCTCCGAATCTGAGTCACCTGCATCGACCCAACCTGGGACGGTAAACGCTTATGCTTTTTAGATTCAACCGCAAGCTGTCCTTCGGGGCTGAGAAGGCTATGCGTGGTGATCGCGTCTAGCAGCGGCAAGTACAGCTCACTCGCGTAGGGCGGGTCTAGATAGATGCGGTCAAACTGCTGCCCTCTGAGGCTTTCTACCCCCTTAAGGGCGTCTATTTGCAGTACCCTAAACTGCTGGGAGGGCTGAGCGAGCTTCTGCCAGTTCTGCCGGATAATCCCGCAGGCGCGGCGGTCATGCTCAACGCCAACGACGACAGCCGCCCCCCGACAGAGGGCTTCTGCCCCCATCGCCCCGGTGCCAGCGCATAAATCTAGCCAGCGGCAGTCCTGAATCTCAAACTGCCAAATATTAAACACTGCCTCCCGCACACGGGAAGCCGTGGGGCGAGTAGACTGCCCTGGTACAGATAAAATCTGCTGTTTGCCTCGAAGTCTCAAAGGGTTAGCCCATGCCTTTAGCTGATGCTCACAAGCCAACGCCCACAAGCTGACGCTGCTGGACAAACTCTACAAAGTTCGCCAGAATTTGCAGCCCCAGGGTTGAGGATTTTTCCGGGTGGAACTGTACCGCCATCACGTTGTCACGGGCGATCGCCGCTGTCACACTTTGGCTACCGTGGGTCACGGTTGCGGCGGTGAGGCTAGCCTCTGCAGGCTCCACGTAGTAAGAATGCACAAAGTAAACCCAAGCGCCAGGGGGGAGGTGCTTCCAGAGGGGCAAGTCCGGCTGGGTGAGGGTTAATTGATTCCAGCCCATGTGGGGAATCGTCAGGTTGGGTTCAGACTGGAACCGTTTGACCACGCCTGGGAAAATGCCCAGTCCAGCCTCTTGGCCTTCTTCTCCCCGCTCAAACAAAATTTGTAGCCCCAAGCAAATGCCTAAAAAGGGCTTGCCGCTGTCAATGAGGTCACGAATCACAGGCGCTAGGCCACGGTCATTTAGGTGCTGCATCGCTGGGTCAAATGCCCCTACCCCAGGCAGCACAACACCGTCAGCCTGATGCAGCACTGCTGCTTGGTCAGTAATTTGGGTGGTAGCGCCTGCTTCCTGTAGCCCTTTACAGGCAGAGTGGAGGTTTCCCATGTCGTAGTCGATAACGGCAATATTCGGCATTGTGGGCGTTCCTTTCTGCTGCTCCGGCAAATGGATTACTTGATTTGAGTCTAGACTTATTTGAGTCTAGATTTATTTGAGTCTGGAGCTGTTGCGATCTAGCTTAGTCGGTTCCGGAGGAAATGCTGTCGTGCGATCGCACCGCTTGACTAAAAGCCTGCACCGCATCGGTAATGGCTTGTCTGAGGTCGGTATAGGGTTTGGCAAACTTAGGCCGCCATTCCGATAGTCCCAGCACATCCGCCGTGACTAAAATCTGGCCATCGCAGCCTTCCCCTGCGCCAATGCCAATGGTGGGAATGTTGAGCTTTTGGGTAATGCTGGCCGCCAGGGTGTCCGGGATATGCTCCAGCACCACCGCAAAGGCACCCGCAGCTTCCAGGGCGATCGCCTCGGCTAAAATACTTTCAGCGCTGGTCTCATCACGCCCCTGCTGCCGAAATCCACCAAACTGATGCACAGACTGGGGTGTCAACCCCACATGGCCCATTACCGGGATCCCGCGCTGGGTTAAAAACTGTACCGTCTCCGCCATTGCCGGGTATCCACCCTCAATTTTCACGGCCTTCACGCCAGACTCCTTAAGGATGCGCCCCGCCACCTGAAGCGCCTGCTGTGGGCTCTCCTGATAGCTCAAGAAAGGCAGATCGCAGACCACCAGCGCCTGAGACACCCCGCGACTCACAGCCTTTGCGTGATGCAAAATTTCATCGAGGGTCAGAGGCAGCGTTGTGTCGTAGCCCAAGGCCACCATTGCCAAAGAATCGCCGACCAAAATAACGTCAATACCCGCTCGATCCAGTACCTGAGCAATCAAAAAATCCCAGGCCGTCAGCGCCACAATGGGGCGACCATTTTGCTTCCACTGCTGTAAGTGGTGAATAGAAACCGCCATAGTGCATCACTCCGCAAACACGACGGCCTAGTGAACGATTCCCAAGATACCCCTCTCTAGTGAAAGGATGACCCTTGGATACTCTATGCCCTGTGAGCATAACTTTTAAAGCGGGCAACGCGATTCGAACGCGCGACATTCACCTTGGCAAGGTGACGCTCTACCACTGAGCTATGCCCGCACTACTTGAGCGCTTTTCTAGTATGTCTAAAGTGGGTGTGCTTGTCAACAGGCGATCGCAGCAATAAATGTATGAGCATGTATGAGCGGCCTCTGGGCCTGGTGTAAACCCACGAGCAATGCCTGGTGGCCCTAACCTAAATATTCTTTGGCCTAGACGCTGGACTAAAATCTGGCCTAAACGATGAACCCGATCCAAGAACTGTCTGCTGGCGGCAAGGTTTTTGAGCAGAGCGACTCGATACTGACTTAAGCAATACAGTCTTTTTTGCCGTCAACTCTGTAAGCTAAGGCACATCTTCTCCAGCGAAGCGTTCCTGTCGATGGGCTGCTCAGTCAATGGGCTGCTCAGTTAATGGGTTGCTCAGTCACAGAACTGACTATTGTGCATAAAGAAACACCATGCGATCGCTCGATCATCTGAGCATTAAGTCTAAGTTAATTACCATGCTGCTTGCAGTGAGCGGCTTTTCAATTCTGGTCACGGCCTATATTGGCTATCAGAGCGGACGCTCTAACCTCACCAGCCGCGTTTTTAGCCAGCTCACCAGCCTGAGAACCACTAAGGCCTATCAAGTTGAATCCTACTTCACCACCATTCAAAACCACACCGAAACCCTGAGCGAAGACCTAGCCATTGTGGCCGCGATGGAGGAATTTGATGCTGCCTATCGAGGGCTGAGTAATGTTAAGGTGCCCACCGAGGCCGATCCGGCGATCGCCGCCTACTACCGCACCGAATTTTTGCCCCGACTGGCCAAGACCGAATCTGGATCGCCGGTTTTGGAGTCTTACCTGCCGCAGTCTGCGGCGTCTCGCTACCTACAGTATGAGTATATTGCCCGCAACCCCAATCCTGTGGGCAAAAAACATCTACTGAATGCGGCCAAGGATGGGAGTGCCTATAGCCGCATTCATGGGCGCTACCACCCCATTTTTCGGAAAATTATTGAAAAATTTGGCTACTACGATATGTTCCTGATTAACCCCCAGGGCACGATCGTGTACACCGTATTTAAAGAAACCGACTTTACCTCCAACCTCTCGACTGGGCCCTATAAACCCACCAACTTGGCCCGTCTCGTGAATCAGGTACAGCAGGCGAAAGAAAAAAACTATTCGCAGATTATTGATTTTGAAGGGTATGGCCCTTCCTACGGTGCCCCTGCTGCCTTTATTGCTGCCCCTATTTTTAAGGGATCTAAACTGATGGGGGTGCTGGCCTTCCAGATGCCTGTGGATGAAATCAACAAGGTCATGACTGACAACCAACAGTGGAAGCGCAGCGGCCTGGGCAAAACGGGGGAAACTTACCTGGTGGGGCGAGATTACCTCATGCGCTCCATTTCGCGTTTTTTAGTGGAGGATCAGCAGGGCTATATTGAATCCCTGCGGGTGGGGGGAATGAATGAAAGTGTCATCCGCCGGATTACTCAATACAAAACCTCGATTTTGCAGCAGCGGGTGCAAACCCAAGGGACGGTGCAGGCGCTGAGAGGTCGCCAAGGGACGCAAATTATTGACGACTATCGCGGGACTCCGGTGCTGAGTGCCTACGCACCCCTCAAGATCAATGGCCTAGACTGGGTGATTATCGCCGAGATGGATCTTGCCGAAGCCTACGAACCTGTCTATGCCTTTACCCGCCAGGTGTTGGTGTCTGCAACGCTGCTGATGCTGTTGCTGACGATCATTGCCATGGGGCTGGCCTATCTGTTTGTGAAGCCGATTCAGCACCTGATCGATAGTGCCCGTCGGGTGGAGGCAGGAGAGATGGATGCGATCGTCCCCCTCAACCCCCAAGATGAATTTGGTGAACTGGCGCAGTCCTTTAACGCCATGCTTCAAAGCCTGCATACCCAAACCGATTTGGTGGCCGAAAAGAACCGCGAAAACGAGCAGTTGTTGCTGAGCATTTTTCCGGCGGCGATCGCCAAACGGCTGAAGCAGGGCGAAAAAGACATTGCCGAGGATATCTCGAACGTTTCGGTGATCTTTGCCGATTTAACGGGCTTCTCTAAACTCTCTGAGACGATGACCGCCTACGATATCGTCCATTTGCTCAATGATTTATTTGCCGCCTTTGATGAAGCCGCCGAACGCTTTGGTATGGAAAAAATCAAAACCATCGGCGATAGCTACATGGCCTTGTGTGGACTATCGGTGCCCTACCTCGACCACGACAAGCGGGCGATCGGGTTTGCCCAAGAGCTACAGGCTGTGATGCGGCGGTTCAACTTCGAGCGCGGCTTTCACCTCGATATCCAGGTCGGCATTAGTGCTGGAGACGTGGTAGCAGGCATTGTGGGTCGCAATAAGTTTATCTACGACGTATGGGGCGATACCATCAACATTGCTAGTAATCTCCGAGATGTGTGCCCTGCTGGCACCATTTTAGTGTCTGAGTCGGTTTATCAGCGCCTACACGATCTCTATGATTTTGAACCTTGGCTCGATTCTGAAGATCTGGGGCAGGACATTGCCCAGGCATGGCGGCTGAAAGCCCCGCAGCCCACAGCCCGATAATTGCAGTTAAATCCTCACAGAACAGCGATAGTACAGTATGAATGGCACAGTATGAATGGCACAGTATGAATGGCGCAGCGTTTCAAGATTTACTGGTGTGGGCGATCGCCCTTGTGCTGGGGTTTCCCCTACTGATTATTGTGCTGGGGGAGGTGATTCATCGTCAGAAGCGACGGGGACGCCCCTTGGCCGAGACGCTCCGGGTGGTGCGCAATTTATTGCTACCCATACTGGCCTTTCTGTTCTTTATGATCTATGTGCTCAAGCTACAGCCCGACCACCAGATCGTTAAAAGCATCCAGACCCTGCTGTGGATTGTCATCATCCACACGGCACTATCGCTCCTCAATGTGATTTTGTTTGAGCAGGCGGGTGCCGATACCTGGCGCGCCAAAATGCCGAAGCTGTTGATTGACCTCGCGCGGCTCTTTTTGATTTTGGTCGGGTCTGCCATTGTCTTAGCCACGGTCTGGAATGCAGATTTGGCAGGGTTAGCGACGGCCCTCGGCGTGAGTTCCATCGTGATTGGTTTAGCCCTGCAAGACACCCTTGGCAGCGTCACCTCAGGCATTGCCCTGCTCTTTGAGCGTCCCTTTAATGTGGGTGATTGGCTGCGGGTGGGGGATTTGACGGGGCAGGTCATTGACATTAACTGGCGCTCAGTGCGGCTTCAAACCTTTGACCGCGAGATGGTGATTATTCCCCATAAGGTGATTAGTGGCGAAATTATTCGCAACTTTAGCCGCCCCCTACCGCTCCATGCGGAACGGATCAAAATGGGCTTCTCCTATAACGACCCGCCCAACTTGGCGCGGCACGTCCTTAAAAGTACAGCCCTGGCAACTCAAGGAATTTTAGCCGTTCCAGAACCCCAGATCTTGACCCTTTCCTACGATGATTTTTCCATTGCCTACGAAGTTAAATTCTTTGTTGAAGATTATGCCGACATTGAAGATATTCGTAGTCGCTTTATGAGTCGGGTGTGGTACGCGGCTCAGCGTAATCACCTTACGATTCCCTTTCCCATTCGCACCCTCTACCATTTTCATGGGCCAACGGCTCAAGCCAGCAGTACGAATCGTAAATTTGCTGAAAGCCTAGAGTCCATACCCGATTTTGTGCCCCTTGATCGGGGGACGGGCGATCGCCCTCAGGGAATCGTTGCGGGGGTTACCCTACAGCACTTCGGTACGGGTGAAACGGTCATTCGTCAGGGCTATCCGAGCAACTCCCTCTATATCATTGTGTCGGGTCAGGCTGCCCTATCAACCCTAGACGAAACAGGGGTTGATCATCCAGTTCTATCACTCCATGCGGGTGAGTTTTTTGGTGAGATGGTGTTGTTCTCTAGCGAACCTAGCCCTGTCTCCATTACGGCAGTCAACGACCTGGAGGTGATGATGATTTCAGCCGATGAAGTAAACCAGATGATTGCCCGCCAGCCCAGTTTTGCACGAGAGATTGGACAAATTTTAGAAGTCCGCCGCCGCGCGGTTCAGTTGGTGACGCAAAAGATAGGCCCGCAAACACAGGGTACAAAAGCACCGACTGTATTCTTTTGATCTTAGAAGTCTAGAAATAATGTTGAAAAATTATCAAATGGGTTGAGGCAAGATTTTATCGTTCCATCCACCGTGGAAATCAGCTTTTTCGAGATGGATGGACTGGAATTGCTCATCGGTGGTTTCAATGCCCGTGGAATAGTATCCTTCATCGAGTGCGGTCATGACCTTAAGCCCAGTGGTTGTCGTTTTAAGGGTCTGCCTCGCCAGTTTTGAGTGATTTGAGAGAACAAACGGTGCTCAATCTTGTTCCATTTATGGTGAGGTCGCTCTCGGTGATAGATTTGCGCCCACCTCCTAGGCGATGCACTGCCCTCACGCTATTGATTTTGGGTCTAGAGCTTCATTAAAATCGTTTGGCTTGATAGGCAGTTTATGAGCACTACTTATGAACACGGCTTATGAGCAATTTTTGTGGACAGGGTTGGTGAGCACTGTTTGTCGGCATTGCTGAAGTCACTAAACAGTTTTCACAGTAAATCTGAGATGATGGTAAAGTCTAAGACTATAAAATTCGTCAAGACCTCTACCTAACCACAGTAAGCTCCAAAGCAGGCCATTAACATATGCCTACTCTCAGAGCTAATTGTTCCACTAGACTGTTCTTCTCGTTTAAGTTAGGAACTCAGATCTTCTAAAGACCTTCTAAGCCGTCTAGACTTTCCAGGTCATTCACTACGCCTCATCTCATCCTTCATAACTACTGTCGCTGCGCTCCACTAATTTATGCCTAAGGTTCTTGTTTCAGATCCCATCGATCAGGTCGGTATTCAGCTTCTTGAGCAGGTTGCACAGGTAGATGTGCGCACAGACCTGACACCTGAAGATCTCCTTCAGGTGATTCCGCAGTATGACGCTCTCATGATTCGCTCCGGCACTCGCGTCACCAAAGAGGTGATTGAGGCGGGGTCTAATCTCAAAATTATTGGTCGGGCTGGCGTGGGTGTGGACAATGTGGATGTCCCTGCTGCTACCCGTAAAGGCATTGTGGTGGTCAACTCTCCAGAGGGCAATACGATCGCCGCTGCGGAGCATACTTTGGCCTTGCTGATGGCGCTGTCTCGCCATATTCCAGATGCGAACCAGTCTGTGAAGGCTGGGAAGTGGGAGCGCAAAAAGTTTACTGGGGTTGAGCTGTACAAGAAAACCCTGGGTATTGTGGGGCTGGGCAAGATTGGTTCCCATGTGGCGACCGTGGCGCGGGCTATGGGCATGAAGCTTTTGGCCTATGACCCGTTTTTGTCAAACGATCGCGCAGAGCAGTTGGGCTGTCGACTGGTGGAGCTAGACTTTTTGTTTCGGGAGTCTGACTATATTACGCTCCACCTGCCCAAGACCCCTGAAACCCAGCATCTGATCAATGCCGAAACCCTCAGCAAAATGAAGCCCACGGCTCGAATTGTGAACTGTGCCAGGGGTGGCATCATTGACGAAGCTGCGATCGCCGAGGCGCTATCTAAGGGCGTCATTGCAGGGGCAGCGCTGGATGTTTTTGAATCGGAGCCGCTGGGTGAGTCCTCTTTACGGGAAATAGACGCCGATATTATCCTGACGCCGCACCTGGGGGCTTCTACGGAAGAAGCTCAAACCAATGTGGCGATCGATGTGGCGGAGCAAATTAGAGATGTCTTGTTAGGGCTTCCTGCGCGGTCTGCGGTCAATATCCCAGGGCTGCGGCCTGAGGTGATGGAGCAGCTTAAGCCTGCGCTGATGCTGGCTGAAACCCTGGGTAATTTGGTGGGACAACTGGCTGGTGGCCGAATTGAGTCTTTAGACGTGCGGCTCCAGGGTGAAGTTGCCGCCTTTGACGCCCAGCCTATTGTGGTGGCGGCGCTGAAAGGGCTGCTGACCCCAGCACTCCGCGAGCGGGTCAACTACGTCAACGCGGCGATCGAGGCCAAGGACCGGGGTATTCGGGTTATTGAGACGCGGGATGCTGAAGCACGGGACTATGCAGGGTCAATTCACCTGTCCGCCAAGGGCCCTGTGGAGACGCGATCAGTGACGGGTGCGCTGCTCAATCATGATGAGCTGCGAATCACCACCATTGATGAGTTTCCCATTAACGTTGCGCCTACTCGCCACATGCTGATTACCCAGCACCGAGATATGCCAGGAATTATTGGCCATATCGGGTCGCTGTTGGGGCAGTTTAACGTCAATATTGCCAGTATGCAGGTGGGACGGAAGCTGGTGCGTGGGGACGCGGTGATGGTGCTCAGCGTGGATGACCCCCTCCCTGAGGGCGTGCTGACCGAAATCGTTAAAATCAACGGCATTACGGATGCCTATATCGTAAATCTATAGGCACGGACTATAGAGACGGAATAGATACGGACTATAGATACGAAAACGCGCTAACGAAGCGCTCGCTTATGATCGCACGGCCGCAGAATGCAGCCGTGCTTTTGTCTGAAAATTTTGAATGGGAATGATCAGCGTGAGGAGAATAACGCCATGAGTCATCAATGGTGGGAATTACGGGTTTTGAGTGAGCCAGCACTGGATGAGCTGTTATCCTGGGAGCTTCAGTCGCTGGGCTGCCAGGGAACGGCCAGTCAGATTGTAGACGGCCAATTGAAAATTTCGGGCTATTTCTCGACCGCGCTGTACTCAGAAGCCAGACTCTCTGAAATGGCGCAGCAGCTAAAGCACTCTGCCGCCGAGGCTGGCGTGATGGCTCAAGTCAATTGGGTACTCATCCGAGAAGAGGACTGGGCGAATAGCTGGAAAGACTACTGGCACCCAACCGAAGTGGGCGATCGCCTTCTCATTCATCCCAATTGGCTACCCCTGCCAGAAACGGATCGGCTGGTGCTGCGGCTCAACCCTGGCGTTGCCTTTGGGACGGGTGCTCATGCCACCACCCAGCTTTGCCTCATTGCCTTAGAATCCCAGCTTGCGTCCTCAGTATCCCACCCCTTTACCCTGGCCGATATTGGCTGCGGCACCGGAATATTGGCGATCGCTGCACTAAAGCTTGGGGCAGACCAAGCTTACGCGGTGGACACCGATCCCCTAGCGGTACAGTCAGCTCAAGAATGTCGAGATCTGAACGGGATTGACGCCAGCCAGATGCCGGTCAGCGAAGGCAGTATTGGTGAAGTCATTGCCCAAATCAGCGCACCCATCGACGGCTTTTGCTGCAATATCTTAGCCCACACCATTATTGACTACATTATTCCGCACCTGAGCGTCTTAACTCAGCCCCAGGGCTGGGGGCTACTCAGCGGAATTTTAGCGCAGCAAATTCCCCTCGTAGCGGCGGCGCTAGCGCAGTACGGCTGGTCAATTCAGCAAACTTGGCAGCAAGAAGACTGGGTTTGCCTGAAGGTTCAGCACAGGGGTTAAGTTGCCAGAAAAAGATGAATCTTCTGGTCTTTAGCCTTTTAGCGTGCGGCCCAGATCAATCCCGGTGGTCTGCCGGAACTGCTCCAGTAGGGCGGCGGCTTTGGTCATCAAGCTGCCATTCTCTGCATTCACCACGGTCACACTTTCAACAGAAATTTCCGGCACCGTCGCAGCCAGGGTGGTGAGGAGGGTTTCTAGCTTTTGCAGCAGAAAAATATCGCGGGCGCTACTGCCGGCGGCCAGCCAAGATTCAGCCAGTCTGCGCGTCCCTTCTGCCATTGCTTTGCCGTCTTCGATGATGGGGGCAGCATCTCCCTTAGCCTTGGCGATCGCCCGTTTGGTTTGGGCTTCGGCGGGGGCAATGATATCTGCTTCGAGCTGCTGCTTCACCTGCTTGATGCGCTCCTGCTGTACCGGAATTTCGGCTAAAATGCGCGCCAACTCTGAAATGATCTCGGCCTCTACTTCTGCCACCACCGCATCTCGCTTGGTGAGGGCATCGGTGATCCGTCGCTCTGCCTCGGACTGGACAATGCCAATATCGCGGTCGGTTTGCTTGAGGGAGGTAATTTTTTGGTTTTCAACAGTCTGAATGGCAGAATCAGCTTGGGCTTCGGCTTCAGCAATGCGGGCATTGCGGATGAGTTCTGCCTGCTGCTTGCGGCCAATGGAGTTGAGGTAGCGCACATCATCGGAAATATTTTGAATTTGCAGGGTGTCTAAGACCAGCCCTAGCTTTTCTAAGTCATCCTCCGCTTCGTCCAGCAGGCTTTTGGCAAAGGCAATTTTATCTTCGTTCACCTGCTCCGGCGTGAGGCTGGCCAGCACCCCCCGCAGGTTACCCTCTAGGGTTTCTTTGGCAATCTGCTCAATTTCTTTGCTGGACTTGCCCAGCAACCGCTCGATCGCGTTGTGAATCGTGGGTTCCTCTCCCGCAATTTTGATATTGGCCACCCCATCCACCTTGAGGGGAATGCCGCCCTTAGAGTAGGCGTTGCTGACGCGCAGCTCAATGATCATATTGGTCAGGTTCATGCGCATCGCCCGCTCTAGGAGAGGAATCCGAATGCTGCTGCCTCCCTTGACAATGCGATACCCCACTTGCCGCCCGGACTGGGTGCGGCGGCGCGAGCCTGCAAAAATCAGGACTTCACTGGGCGGACAGATGTAGTATAGGTTCCGAATGATGAGGGCGAGGCTACCAGAACCCAGTCCCAGCAGCATGACTAAGGCAAAAAATGTGCTCATGAGGGGTCTCCTGGTTGGGATTCCTGGGCAGGTTCTGGAATCGTTTCTGGAATCGTTTCTGAGGTGGGGGTTGAGATAGGTTTTGAGATGGTTTCTGGTGCAGGTTCCTGAGGCGCAGGTTTCTGAGCCGCAGGTTTTTGAATTGTGGTCAGAATATTCTCTTGGGACGGATGGGCACGGTGCAGCGTGTCTAGGATGTTGAGGCCCGTGGTTTCATCCACCTGAGCCAAGAACTGCTTCACAACTTCTGGGTAGACATTGGTGAGGCTGGCGATCGCCTTACCGTCGCCGTTATCAATGACGCTAATTTTTCCGAGCTTGAGGCGGTGGGGAATGGTTGCGGCCTGTTTTAGTACCATTTCAATCTGCTGAAGCAGGAACACATCGCTGGCATCTGATCCGGTTTCCTGCCACACTTGGGCCAGCATTTCATTCACCTGGGCGGCAGCTTTGGCATTTTCGGCAATGGCCGCAGCGGCACCTTTGGCCAGCAATTCCTGGGCTTGGCGATCGGCATCGGCGGGCAGCACCTCGTCAGCTTCAAGGCGTAGGCGTTCTAGCTCCACCCGTGCGGTCTGGAGCTTTTGCTCAGCACGGGCGCGGGCCTCTTTAGCCGCCGCATCGGTGCGCTCTTCTTCAGACCGGGCCTGTTGCTCTAGCTCGGCTTTAATCTTGCGCAGTTCGTTTTGCTTTTGCTGAATGAGCGCGAGCGCCTGATTCTTGGCAACTTCAGAGCGCTGCTTAAACTCGGCTTCTGTACGGTCTGCCTCACCGAGGGCGGTGGCTTCGGCCACTTCTGCATCCCGAATAATTTGGGCAATACGTCCTCGGCCAATGGAGTTGAGGTAGTCTGCGTTATCGGACACGCTCTGAATTTTGAGGGTATCGAGCTGTAGTCCTAGCTTGGCCAAGTCGCGCGAAACATCCTGGGCAATGCGCTCCACAAACTCTAGCCGATCTTCGTTGACTTGTTCTGGAGTCAGCAGCGCCACCACGCCGCGCAAATTTCCTTCTAGGGTTTCTCTGGCCACCCGCATAATTTCTTTGCGATCGCGGTCTAAAAAGCGCTCAATGGCATTGCCCACCACCTGCGGGTCGCCGGAGATTTTTACCGTGGCGATCGCCTGAATATTGAGCGGTGTACCACCCTTCGCGTAGGCATTGGTCACTTCCACCGGCACGGGCATGGTGGTTAAGTCCATGCGCTTCACCGTTTCTAGGATTGGAATTACAATGGCCCGCCCGCCAAAAACGACGCGGTAGCCTACCTCTTTGCCATCCTTCGTGCGATGCTTGCGCCCCGATAACACCAGGATTTCGTTAGGGTTACAAATTTTAAGGAAGCTTTTGAGAAACGCCACGCCCAGCCCAAGGAGCAGCAGCACAAAGATCAGCGAAACGCCAAAGCCAATCATATTGGCCACAAAATCTTGCGCCTCACTCCGGCGGGGCTGACTGTCCGGAACCTGAGCGATGATCAAAGACTGAGAGGTATTCAGCGCTCCAGGTATGGCAGAACCATCCATGAAAGATCTTTCCATAACAGACCTCTTTGTGTGTATCGACTTCGCGGAGACTAGGCTAACTCGCGAGTTGGGAAACGGAGTGGGAAACACTAAGCAACGCTTTAGCGGCTCAAACAAGCGTCAAGGAAGGTCAACGGTTTGATTTTAAAGCTGCCTCATCTAATCGCCCCATTCATTTAGACTCTTTTCAGCCAGAATGTTGTGATAGCGCTTTTCTCTACAATGCCCTGCACCCTTAGATCGGTCAAGAGGCGAGAGTCTTCTCAAGAGTCTTTTGGAACGATGGGATGATGCCTAGCCCAATTGGCAATGAGCGGATGAGGTATTCCCAGCTTCGGATACGATCGCACCTCAATCCCCAACTTGTGCGATCACCCCAATTTGCGCGATCACCCCAATTTGCGCGATCGCCGTTGGAAGTTTCTGCCGCTCTACAAATCCCTTCTACAATAGGGGCACCGTTTTAAGCCTGAGTAAGCCCGTGACCGCCGCCGTAACGCCCCCTTCTTCCCCCAGCGCTTCATCCCCAGAGTCCCGCGCAAAAGAATCCCGCGCAAAAGAGTCCCGCGCTAAACTGCTGCTCATTGATGGACACTCCCTCGCCTTTCGCTCCTACTATGCGTTTGCGAAAGGTCGGGATGGCGGATTGCGCACCTCCACGGGGATTCCTACCAGCGTGTGCTTTGGGTTTCTTAAAAGCCTCATTGAAGTGATCAATGCCGAGCAGCCCGCATACCTGGCGATCGCCTTTGACTTGGGTGGCCCCACCTATCGGCACGATGCCGATGACCAATACAAAGCGGGCCGCACGGAAACCCCAGAAGACTTTATCCCCGATATCCAAAACCTTCAGGAACTACTAACGGCTCTGAATCTGCCCATCGTCACCGCTCCGGGCTACGAAGCCGATGACGTGATTGGCACCCTCACCCGTCAGGCCGCCCAGCAGGGGTGGTGCGTCAAAATTGTCAGCGGCGATCGCGATTTATTTCAGCTTGTCGATGATGCGGACTGTGTGCAGGTGCTGTACCTCAGCAATGCCTTTGGGGCTGCCCGCGCCAACGCCCAAGCATTTGGCCCTCAGGAAGTGCTGGCAAAACTAGGGGTACGGCCCGATCAGGTTGTGGACTATAAAGCCCTGTGCGGAGACGCCTCAGATAATATTCCAGGCGTCAAAGGCATTGGCCATAAGACAGCGGTGCAGCTCTTGACCCAGTATGGCTCCCTAGAAAATATCTATGCGTCTTTAGACAGCATTAAAGGAGCCGTCCAGAAAAAGCTGGCCGAAGGCCATCACGAAGCGCGGCACTCGCAATACCTGGCGCAGATTCACCTGAATGTGCCTTTAATAGTGCAGCCAGAAGATTTTTATCTGCAAGGGTTTGATGTGCAGCGCGTCACGCCCCTGCTGGAAAAGCTGGAGCTACAGTCTTTCTTGCGGCAGCTTCCTGCCCTCCAGCAGCAGTTGGGCGGCACGGTGGAGGCCACGGCAGAGGTGCAGGCCCTGTCCGATGACGAAGATCTCTGGTTTTTTAGCGCCGAGGAGGGAGATCGCGCCCCTATTGTTACGCCCCAGATTATTGACACCCCTGAACAGCTCGCCCAGCTCGTGGCTCAGCTCCAGAACTACACCGACCCCACCCAGCCCGTGGCCTGGGACACGGAAACCACCAGCCTCTCGCCCAGAGATGCCCAGCTTGTAGGCATTGGCTGCTGCTGGCAAAACGACCCCACCGCGATCGCCTATATTCCTCTCCACCACACGGATGGCCAGACACTCCCCTTAGAGACTGTGCTGAATGCCCTGCGCCCAATCCTGGAAAGCGCTACCTATCCCAAAGCGCTTCAGAATGCCAAATTTGATCGTCTGGTGCTTCAGTTTCAGGGCGTTCAGCTCCAGGGCGTTGTGTTTGACACCATGCTTGCCAGCTACGTCCTCAACCCAGAAACCAGCCATAACCTCACGGATCTTTCGGCAAGATACCTCAACCTTACGGCCCAGAGCTACACCGAACTGGTGCCCAAGGGTAAAACCATTGCTGATATTGCCATCCCCCGCGTGGCCGAATACTGCGGCATGGATGTCTACACCACCTTTCAGCTTGTCGCCATCCTTCAGGCTGAACTAGCAAAATACCCCAAACTGCGATCGCTTTTCACCGATGTCGAGCTGCCCCTAGAGCCAGTTTTGGCCGAAATGGAAACCCACGGCATCCGCATCGACCAGCCCTACCTCAAGACCCTTTCAGTCCAGCTAGAAACCGACCTGCAAAAGCTAGAGGGCAAAGCCTACGAGCTGGCGGGTGAAATCTTTAACCTCAGCTCCCCCAAACAGCTCAGCGAGATTTTTTTTACCAAGCTCGGACTCGATACTAAAAAGACTCGCAAAACGAAGCTCGGCTACTCCACTGATGCTGCCACCCTTGAAAAACTCCAGGGCGACCATCCCCTCGTAGACGTCCTGCTAGAGCACCGCACCCTCGCCAAACTCAAGTCCACCTACGTGGACGCCCTGCCAACCCTCGTCCGTCTCGACACCCACCGCGTCCACACCGACTTCAACCAGGCCGTCACCGCTACGGGACGTCTTTCTTCCTCCAACCCCAACCTCCAGAACATTCCCATCCGTACTGCCTTCAGTCGTCAAATTCGCGCCGCTTTCATCCCAGCACCGGACTGGGTGCTGCTGAGTGCAGACTACTCCCAAATTGAGCTGCGGATTCTAGCACACCTGAGCGGGGAACCCCGTCTGGTGGAGGCCTACCAAAACAACCAGGATGTTCATACCCTGACGGCGCAGCTCCTGCTCGAAAAAGAACCGAGCGCCATCACTCCAGAAGAGCGTCGCCTTGCCAAAATCATTAACTTTGGCGTGATCTACGGCATGGGTGCCCAGCGCTTTTCCCGCGAGGCTGGAGTCAGCTACAGCGAAGCCAAAACCTTCATTGAGCGATTCTATGAGCGCTACCCAGGCGTCTTTGCCTACCTACAGCGCACCGAACAACAGGCGATCGCCCAGGGCTACGTCGAAACCCTATTGGGTCGGCGGCGCTACTTTCAGTTTGAGAGCCCCAGCCTCAAGCGGCTCCAGGGCAAGTCTCTTGAAGAAGTGGCAGCCCTTGACCTCAGCAGCCTCAAGATGAGCAACTACGAGCGCGGCCAGCTCAGGGCAGCGGCCAATGCGCCCATTCAAGGCTCCAGTGCAGACCTCATCAAAATTGCCATGGTGCATCTGCATCAGGCGATCGCCCCCTATCAAGCCAGACTGCTGCTTCAAGTCCATGACGAACTCATCCTTGAAGTTCACCCCGCCGACCAAGCCCTCGTAACCGCCACAATCCAAACCACTATGGAAAACGCTTTGTCCCTAAAAGTGCCCTTACTGGCCGAAGTTCATAGCGGAGCCAATTGGATGGTCGCCAAGTAGATGGTCGCTAAGTAGATGGCCGCTAAGTAGGCAGTCGCTGAATATAGATGGTCGCCAAGGAGTCAGGGGGACGCAGATCTGGCCCTTCCCGCGCTTCCCCCATCAA
The DNA here is from genome assembly GCA_022402525.1 of Thermosynechococcaceae cyanobacterium MS004. GTDB lineage: Bacteria > Cyanobacteriota > Cyanobacteriia > Thermosynechococcales > Thermosynechococcaceae > JAAURS01. Next base: position 124,041 of record JAKRSB010000109.1, on the reverse strand, counting down.
CGTTTTCCCATAAAAAAACCTGCATCCAACATCAGGAAGCAGGCTGAGAAAATTGAAGTCTATCGACATTGGCCATTTGTGCCGAAATACAGCGCTTAGTCTCACCAGATAGGCGATCGCCCATTTCTTGGCTTTAAGCCCTAAGCAATTGAATTTCTAAGCATTGGTCTGCGCGAGCAGCATCTCCTTAAGCTTTTCCAAATCCTGTGCCCAGCGAGGGTCAGGCTGGAAAGACTCAGCCTTGCCAGCAGCAGGCTGTCCCCCCTGCCGCGCCTGTCCACCGCTACTATTTCCCTTGCTGCGTTTCCCTGGGGCCGGATGGGCGCTTTCAGGCTCAGCCTCTTTCGTTTTTGGCAGTGCTTTTTCAATTTTGAGGGTGCTGTCCTTAAAGGCATAGCCATTCATTTTCTCAATGACCTGATCGGCTTGCTCCTCGGTTTCCACCGTCACAAAGCCAAACCCGCGACATTTTCCCGTCTTGCGGTCTGTAACCACCTTAGACGTGGCAAACTCGCCCACCTCTTGCAGAAACAGATCTTCTAATTCCTTGCGCTCAAGCTCTTTTGGCAAATTGCCCACATAAAGACGGATAGACATTGAGATAGCCTCCAAATTTAAATCAAAAAACCTAACCCTGATTGAGACTAGATTTTTAAAGTTTCACAACGCTCAAGCGACCTGCGATAAAAATGAACTTTATGTAAGCGCATCCAGACCGTCATCAACCCTACAACAGATATAAGCAATCTTCCTTTAGGCAGAAGACTGAATGCGCAGAATCAATCTCTTTCAGCTATCTCAGAATCCAAAGGCTTTATGAAACAAGGGGTCATGGAACTAAACATGCACTACAAACCCTAAGCAATCCCTACAGATTTGATGCAGCACCTTATAACCTATCACGGTCTCTGACGCCCTAAACTTCTGATTTCCAAAATATGCCCTGTAATTCCTGCGTCCGGCAAAATAGCTCAAGCGTCGCAGCCCCATCGCTCTAAGGGCATAGACTAAGGGCATAGATTGACGAAGAAGCCCTCATCGCACAAAAAAATGCACAAAATCGCACAAAAAAAAGCCGCACTGATGCGGCTCAAAAAACTTGCTGTGTTGGGAGGAGAAATCTCTGATATGAAGACACTTGAAATGTTTGCAGTACCAGCTACTTTCCACTTGTTAAGGAATGTAACACAATTTTAGCTTTTTAGCAATATTTCTTAATTTTTGCAGAAAGGAAATAGCGTTTACTTCTGTTGGTTTTATATGTGTTGATATAGTTGCTTGAGAGCAGCCACGCTTGGCGATCGCACGTCTAAGGAGGCGCAGTGGCACAGTCTGATCTTTAGCGTCTCCATCCTGCAGCAAGGTGTCATTCGGCGAAGTAGACAGGCTATTTTGGAATTGAGGGCGAGGGTTAAGATTGCATTCTTGCGTAGGGAGATGACAAAGCTCATGGATGATCGGCAAAATCTTCGTGACGCAAAGCTAGATGAGCTGATTCGTTCAGTTCCCTTCTTTGACGGACTGCCCCAGGACGCTGTCCGTGCCTCTTTGGCCCATATCGTGACCCGTGAGCACCCTGCAAATCGGGTGGTTTTGCTCGAAAATGACTGGGGTAGCTCCGTTTACTTTATTGTGAGCGGCTGGGTTAAAATTCGCACCTACAATCTGGACGGCAAGGAAGTGACCCTCAATATTGTGGGAAAAGGAGAGGTCTTTGGGGAGATGGCACCTTTGGATGAAGTGCCGCGCTCTACGGACGTGATTACCTTGACCCCAACTCTGGTGGCTAACATGCCCGCTTCTGATTTTGTACATTTGCTCAATACAGAGCCGCAGTCTGGTATTCGGCTTGCAAAGCTGATGGCGCGGCGGCTGCGGCAGGTCAACCGACGTTTAAGGCTGCGGGAATCAGACAGCATGTCGCGGGTGGCAGATATTCTGCTCTTTTTGGCAGAGGGGCAAGGGACGCGCAAAAGTGGGGGAATGGAGATTCCAAACCTGCCCCATCGTGAATTGAGTAGCCTGAGCGGGATGGCGCGAGAAACCGTAACGCGGGTTTTAGGTAAGTTGGAGAAGAAGGGCCTCATTAAAAGAACCCAGGATTCTTTTCAGATTATTGATATGGATGCCCTTGAGGATCTGCTGGTGTAGAAAAGGGCTGTAGGGAAAGGCTCGATTAGGCATGACAAGCGCTTAGGAACTAAGAACGATGGCCGAATTTCAGCGAATTTTGGTGGGCTTGGATGAATCGGATCTGGGGCAGGCGGTGTTTAGGCAGGCACTGGATCTCGCCAAGTCTTTTCATGGGCAGCTTCACTTTCTGCATGTGCTCCAAAATCCAGGGCCGGGAATAACGGGCGCTGGAGCAATGAGTGGATTTTCGGATTTAGGCGCCTACCCCATTTTTGCGGACCCTAGCTTTTGGGAAACTCAGGTTCAGTCCCAGAAGGAGCATGCAAAGCACTGGTTAGAGCGCTATGGGGCGTTGGCAAGGGATGCAGGTCTGGTGGCGGGATGGAGCTGCCAGTTGGGCGAGGCAGGGCTGGTGCTTTGTGAGACTGCCAAAAAGCACGAGGCTGATCTCATTGTCCTGGGGCGACGTGGTTTAAGTGGGTTGGCGGAAGCCTTGGCCGGGAGCGTTAGCAATTATGTGGTACACCATGCACCCTGCTCTGTGCTGGTCGTGCAGGCAGCGGCTGAAGATGCCTCGGCTAGCCTCTGAGCGCCTTGGTTGCTAGTCTTTCTGTTCAATCTTAGAATCCTTAGGATCTTCCCCTCTGAGCTTGAGCCTGAGCTTGCATCTGAGCTTGAGCTTGACGCCCTGGGGTGGATTGTTCGCTAGATTGGTACTGCGTGGCTAGCCTTGCGTAATGGGTACTGTGTGATTGGTACTGTGCGATTGGTGCTGCGTAATTGGTACGGCATGATTCTGACGTGATGTCTCTGCTGACCATCACTGAGTAACTTATCTGCATTCTTGTTCGAGTGTTTGGTCGAGTGTTTGGTCGAGTATTGGTTCGAGTATTTGTTTGAGTGTTTGTATGTCGCGATCGCCCATTCCGGGAGAGCTAAATCCTGAGTCTTCCCGCCATCCGCGCATTATGGTAGAGACTGCGTTTTTAGCCAGCACCAGCGCTCTTTTGTGGATTATTAATTTCTACTTTCCGATTGGGATGCTGTTTCGGCTTTTATTTCCATTGCCGACTGTCATTGCCTACCTGCGCTGGGGCAAACGTCCAGCCTGGATGACGGCAATTGTGGCCGCACTCCTGCTAGGAATCTTGATGGGGCCACCCCGCAGTATTCAGTTTTTTATTCCCTTCGGGTGCCTAGGCGTTTTGCTAGGCGGTCTATGGCGGGCCAAGCGCCCTTGGTCTGTTTCCCTAGGATGGGGGTTACTCTTGACCACTCTGGGGCTATTTTTCCAGACGACGCTTGTGTCGCTGCTGCTGGGCATAAACCTGTGGCTGTATGTCAACCAGCAGGTGCGGGGCATTTTGGCCTGGGTGTTTGAGAAGCTGGGGCTTTTAATTGACCCCAGCATTCAGGCTGTGCAGCTTGTGGCTTTGGGGATGATTACCTTTCAGGCGCTGCTCTACCTATTTTTGGTGCATCTGGTTGCTGTGCTGCTGATGCAGCGCTTAGGCCATCCGATTCCTGATCCACCCCGCTGGCTTCAGGCGTTATTGGATGATTACTAATCCATGATTTCTGTGTATACCCAAGACGCGCTGGCCGCTCGATGGATTGCGCAATATCGAGGGGTGCAGCCCTTATTTTGCTGCGTGCTGGGGTTCACCGAGACGGGGCTGATTCCGGGGATCTCCGCAGCCGGCGCAACGCCGGAGTCGCGGCGATATACCGCGATCGCCGATGCTGAATTTCTGATCAACGGGCCAAAGGCTCACGCTTCCTACCCGCTGCCGCCGCTGCATCAGGGGGCATCTCCGGTGTTTATTTCTAGGGCTGTTGTGCAGGGGCAGCACATTCCAGTGTGGCTGTTTGATGCGGGGTTGCCCATTCCGCCAGCCGTCGAGGCGATCGCTTTAGGGGGGAAGCCTGCCCGCTGTCTCAGTACCGGTGCAGCCCAGGAGCTTGAATGTGTGCAACACCTCTTCCAGCAAGGTCTGGATTGGGGCCATCGGCTGGCGCACCAGGGGAGCTACCTGATTTTGTCTGAATGCGTTGTGGGAGGAACCAGCACGGCCTTGGCGGTACTGATGGGACTAGGAATTGATGCTCAGGGCAAAATCAACAGTAGCCATCCGATCTGTAATCACGGGCAAAAATGGGCCCTGGTCTGTGAGGGGCTGGCGCGGCTGAGTCAACATGCTAGCCAGCATCCCAGCCCTTGGTCGGTAGTGGCGGCAGTGGGTGATCCTATGCAGGTCGTTGTGGCAGGCATGATGCTGGCGGCCAGTCGCCAAGGCGGGGTTCTCCTGGCTGGAGGAACCCAAATGTTAGCCGTCTATGCCTTGGGAAGAGCGATCGCAAAGCATGATGCCCTGGACTGGAACCCTGAGCAGGTAGTCGTGGGAACCACACGCTGGGTGGCAGAGGACACGACGGGGGATACGGTGGGGCTGGCTAGGGCGATCGCGCAGGTGCCGCTTTTGGCAACAGCGCTGAGCTTTAGGGGGTCCCAGTACCCCCAACTCCAGGCCTATGAAAAGGGGTTTGTAAAAGAGGGAGTGGGGGCTGGAGGATGCGCGATCGCCGCCCATCTCTATCAGGGCTGGGGGCAGACGCAGTTGCTAGAGTCAGTCGAGTCGCTACTATCAGAATATGCGCGGATTTGAGCAATCAGCCGATGGCTTAGGTCGTTGATGCAGTAGAGGGGGCGATGAGCTGCATCCTAAAAAAATAATCTAGAAGATTCCCCCAGCTTTTTGCGTCAAGGGTAAAAGAACCCCGTTAAGAGACCCCACTCATCCTAGGTTATGGACAGATTTCAGCTAAAGCAGCGCTACGACGAAGGCGATCGCAATTTTCAAAAGCTTGCCCTCAGCGGTGCAGACTTAAGCGGACTGGACTTAAGAGACGTTGACTTTAGGGGCGCTGACCTCTACGGGGCAAAGTTGATGGATTCGCTCCTGCATCGTGCCAACTTTAGCGTCCAGCCCCACCATGACCGCACCAATCTCGCCTACGCCAACCTCAGCGGAGCCGATCTCTCTGGGGCAGACCTCTGCGGCGCTGATTTGGCCGGAGCCAGCTTAGAGGGGGCGATTGTCCAAGGTGCCCTCTACGATGCTGTCACGACCTTTCCCCTCGGCTTTAAGCCAGAAGCAGCCGGAATGATCCACCGCCAAGAGCGCGATCGCCAGAACCGCATCGACCAAACCGCCCTGCTCAAAACCCAGGTCGCTGGAAGCAATACCCCTGAGTCACGACCAGCGCCTCTGCCAGCGCCTCTACCGGCACCAGCCGCACCGCCCACCTCACTCCCAGCAGGATCGCCTCCAACCCTGTCCGCCCCACCGCCTCCAGAAACCGCCTCCATCCTATCGAGCACTCTAGATACTACAGTCACTTCAGTGGATATATCCACCTCCATTTCTGCATCCCATTCCGCACCCCATTCTGCACCCCAACCTTCAACCGCTAGACCCACTCAGCCCGCTTCATCTTCAAAACTGGGCTGTACCTCAATGATTGCGCTTTCCGGGCTAGGGTTTCTGGGCGGCATGATTCTCGCCGTGATGACGGGTATTTTGGGTCTGAATCCTGTGGGATTACGGTTTAACCCTCAGAACCCTAACCCATTTCAGTCTCTTCAATATCCGCAAGCCGCCTGCGGTGATCCGTTGCCCAGCAACCCCAGGGAATTTCCCGTGAATGTCTATCCTGTTTTTATCGACGATTCCGACGCCAATCTCACGCAGGTTGTCGCCCAATATTGCCAGGACGCCTTTAGAACCAATCGGAAAGACTCAGGAGCTTTGGTCATTCAGGTCGCTTCTTTCCGCACCCCAGAACGGGCACAGCAGTTTGCCCAATTTATGCAGCAAGTCGTTGGCAGTGGTGACACAGGAATCCCCACCCAAATTGATCGTTAGACGGAAGAAGCTGAAGCCGATCAATCAAAAATTCACAGACCATTAAAATACCTATGTAATTCTTTAAGAACAAATGACACGATTGAGTTTTTGGAATTATTTTAGTTTTGGGGCGTTGATCCTATCTGGCTTGACCTTGGTAAGCCTCTGGCTCTTAGATTACAGTTACTGGCTAATGCGCTTCTTTTATGCTGTAGCCCTGCCAGTATCCATTCCACTAATGTTGTTGGCACCCATATTCACAGTTGCGACTAGTTTTGTAGCTTTGGCAGAAAGATTTCGAAAGAAGACGATTTATAAAGCTATTTTGTGGCTATCTGTATTTGTCTTTTCTGGTTACAGTTTTTTAGGAGCACTTTCTACCTATGAAGTTACCACTAGCGCTAGTTTTTACAATCAAAAATATTATCTGATCAAGTTTGTATATATTGGCGCTTCCAGATATAAGTTGTATCGATGTGAGCCTCTTGGTCTTTTTTGTATTAGCTCTTCAGAACATATTGGTATTCCCTATCAACATGATCCTATTCATCTCCGCTACAACTCAAAAACACATAAGGTTTATATCAAAAACGTCGATCAAGTTATTCAGATACCCGGTTGGTAATGGTTCTATAATTAAAGAGTGATCGACAGAAAATAGTTTGAAGTTAGTGGCGGAATAATCGCGTTTTTGAGTTGTCTAAAAAACTCAACGCACTGGAATAAAGTTGACCTATTGCTGGATTGAAATGGCTTCATGTCCGGTGCTTGAGAGCGATAGATCGATTAGGATTCATTAAAGTCTAGGATTCGGTAAAGTCTAGGCGCTGCCGAGCTTTCTATCGCCACCCACTTCTAACGGCCTGTCAGGAGCCTATCCACGGCTAGCGCAACGATGTACTCATGGTCATGTTATGGACGGCGATCAGCTTAAGTCACAATACAAAACGGGAGTACGAAACTTTCAAGGGCTTGAGCTACCGGGAATTAATCTAGCCTGGGTAGAGCTAAGAGACGTCGATCTGCGCGGAGCAGACTTGAGCCACGCCAAGTTAAGCGGAGCAGATCTCAGCGGATCTAATTTGAGCCAACAGACCAATCTTGCCTTTGCCGATTTAAGCCGAGCGAGCCTTCGTAACACGAACTTAAAGGGCACTCGTCTAGAGGGTGCAAATCTTGAAGACGCAAGTCTAGAGGGTGCGGTCTATGATGAGACGACCCAGTTTCCCAGAGGATTTAAGCCACGGGGCGGCATTCCAAGCGGTAGCCTTGCCCAAGCCAATGACCAATCCATAAATGACCAAACCAATCAATCCTTAAATTCCGAACTGCTGAGCGCTGAACCTTCCCCAAGGGATGAGGAACCTGAAGCCCTGGATCAGAAAGAACAAGCCGCCGTAGAGACTGCTGCGCTCTATGAAGACCTTGCGCAATACTCAGCTCAGACCCTGCCTAAGCCACTTCCAGATAGGTCGCGACTGGTCAATCCTGATCAGTCCACGTCTCTCGTAGACGAAGGCGATCGCGCTAATGGCGGAGGGGCATCCACTTCACAACTCGCTTCACCAGCCGTCAGCGACTGGCAGATCACCCATCCCCCAGACTGGATGCTCGCCGCTGTGCCCCAGACAGACCTGTTTTCTAATTCATCTGGACAGGGTAAGGCAAGCCATGTGCCAGCAGGCATTAAGGGCTGGAACTGGGGCGCTTTTTTACTTCCCCACTTTTGGTTTATGTCCAATCAGGTGTGGGGCGGTATTTTGCTGTGGCTTTTAAGCCTGGTGCCAGGCTGGAATGCTGTGGCTGTGCTGGTTTATGCGATCGCCTTTGGCAAAAAGGGAAATGAATGGGCCTGGAGGGCAAGACCCTGGGATAGCCAAGCCGCCTTCAAAAAACATCAGCAAATCTGGGCGATCGCTGGATTTGTCGTTTGGGGATTAATCATTGCGCTGGCAATCTTTTTTTTCCAGCGCTAAGCCCTGCCTCAATCCCATTCAGACAGGGCAGAATCGTCCTTGAGGCGCTGTACGTTAAGGGCTAACGGCCAGTAAAGCGAATTGGCCCGTTGTAGTCAACCGTTACTCGATCTCCTGAAAGCGCAACGGTTACAACACTCTGGATGCTGGGAGGAGCCGCTGGAAACCCGCCTAAGAAGGTAAAAGTAAGGGTGCCGTCGCCGTTGTCTTTAAACGGAGCCTTGTTGGCTGGGCCGTACATTGCCGATTCAGCACGATAGTTATTGAGGCCCCCATTGGTGCGCTCGGCCGCCTGTCTGGCTAGATTCATGGCCCTAGACTGAGCCCCTTCATAGTTGGGCGTGGCGGGCTTGGGCTTCCCTAAAAAGTCATCAATAATATTTTTGATTTTAGAGGGCACTTCGGAGGGCACTTGAGCAAGGACTTGAGCCTGCACAAGAGAAATGCCTTGCACCAAGAAGAAGGACGAGATAGCCAGGACGATTAGCGGTTTTTTCATAATCGCTCGTTTTTTCTACTGTAAGAACAATATTCCCTTAGTTTAGGATGCTGGCTTCCCGTCGTCAGTAATTTCAGTCATGGGTCGCAGTGATTTGAATCACACTGACTCTCCATCACTGACTCTCCAGATTCGATCAGCTCAATGTCAACCCACGACTACATTGCGATCGCGCCAATTCCCAGAGCTACGGCAAACGCGAGCAGAATAGGAAGAGCCACGAGCAGCGCAATAGGGTCAATGCTCAAAGACTGTCTATCGGATTTAGCAAGCCAGAAGAGTCCCCCAACCCCCATCAGAATCCAAAGAAACCCAAAGGCCAGAAAAATTGAAAATGGTGAATCCTGCATTCAAATTTCTAACGATTGGTTGTTTCTAAGGATTGGTTGTTTCTAACGATTTATTCCTGCCGCTTCGAAGTCCGGACATCAATCAACTTCAACGCGCATAACTTCAATGCGCACAAACCAATGCGCACAAACTCAACGAGCATGGAGGGACTCGAACCCCCGACCCTCAGGACCGGAACCTGATGCTCTATCCACTGAGCTACATGCCCTGGATGGGCTTACCCCACCAGCTTGATTATTATAGGCTCTTTCGGCTTCCTTGGTCTAACTCATTCCTAAGTCAAAAACGGCACCGGATCAACCGGTTCCCCAGCCTGACGCACTTCAAAGTGTAGGTGAGGGCCGGTGGAGAATCCCGTCGAGCCAACTGTGGCAATGACCTGCCCTTTCTGTACAGGCTGCCCGACCGTCACCAATAGCTCACTGGCATGAGCATAGAGGGTGACGAGTCCATTGCCGTGGTCAATCATGACTGTGTTGCCGTAACCCCCCTGCCAGTCGGCGGAAATCACCACGCCGTTGTCTGCGGCTCGGATTGGGCTGCCATATTCAGCGCCAAAATCTATGCCGTTATGAAATCTACTGTTGCCAAAAATGGGATGTACTCGCCAGCCATAGACGCTGGTGAGGGGGCCATCGGCGGGCACCAGCATTTTGCCGCTGCCGGGAAGAAAAATTGCGCCAGGAAAGGCGATGCGGGCGGCAAGGCGCTGCTGAATATTTTGAGAGATTGCGGCGGACTCTTGGGCAAGCTGCTGCTCTGCGGCCAGGAGGGCTTGGCGATCGCTGGTGAGGCGATTGACCAGAATTTTTTCAGACTGCGCCTGGTCTTCTAGGGATGCCTTTTGGGTCAAAAGCTGCTGGTTAATCAGGGCAATCTGGTTGCGCTGAGTTTCGGCCTCTAATTTCTTAGTCTCGATGGCGTCTTTTTCTTTTTTGAGCGAAACCAAGACTTGATTATCTGCGCCATAGACCTGTTTCAGCCGATATTGACGATTGACCAGATCCTCCAGGGAGCGGCTCTGCATCAGTGCAGTCCAGCCCGGTACTTCACCTTGCCGCTGCAGATACCGCAGCCGAGAAGTGGCGCTGGTCTGCTGTTTACCGTACTTAGCCTGGGAGATTGCCAGAGCCTGCTCAATTTGCTTGAGCTTTTCAGTGGCAGTTTTGAGTTTGTCCTCGTGGGTTTCCACCTGGGATGCAGTGGCCTCAATCTTTTCTTCAAGGCCACTCAGGCGATCGCGGGTGCGCTGCTCCTGCTGCTGAATGCGCTCCTTGGCCTGCATCACGCTGGAGCGGTACTGCTCAATCTGCTGCTGTTTTTGCTGGAGATCCGGAAGGGACGGTTGATCTGCGGCCTGGATAGGGGTAGGAAAAAACAGCAGTCCCCAGATGAGCTGCAGGCTGAGACAGAACAATAATAAGAGTGATCGAGCAACGTTTCCCATGGGTCTCTTGTAGCCTCTGAAGACTGGCCGAGTCGACTAGTCTCAACAGGAAAGAAAAAGCAGCAGGCAAGTCAGGCCGTAGCTGTACGGATGCGGTAAGCGACATTAGCTTTGGCCCCGACATTCGCTTTGGCCCGTATACCCAAGGCTAGTGTACCCAAATTGGAGGCTCGTTTCGCCGCGATTCTTGTCCGATTTGTCCTGCTCTTTTGCTTGAATCTTTTGCTTTAACCCTCTACTTTAACCCTCTGCTCTGTGTCTGAATTCATGGCCATCCCATCCCCCATCTCTAGCCTCTGGCCAAGGAAATTGCGCGAACCTGGATATTGCGCTCAAAGAAAATTCGAGGCTTCATGAGGGTACGCAACAAAATCCAGATGGACTGCGCTTCTCCAGGCGTGTTGCGAGTTTGCCACTGCCCCGGCCGACAAAACAGCATTTTAATGAGTGCCTGATCTTGCGCAATGGTGAGCGGGTCGAAGCTAATGCGCAGCGCTGGCAGGTCTTCTTCGATGTCGATGCGGGTAACTTGACCACTGAGCTGGAGGTTGGACTCTAAAATGGTCAGCTCCACGGGTGTTCCTGGCGTGAAGGCGTCAAACTGTCGCTGTGTCAGCAGCACCTCAGCACCACCTTCTGAGAGCATGGTTGTGTTGCCCCAAAAGGGTTGGTCGTCGCCGATGGTCAGCTTGACCGTGCGGCGCAGGTTAAACCACTCGTGGGGGTCTGGTTTGGGCACATCCAGCAGCACCAGAAGAGCAATGCCGATCAGCAGCAGGTTATAGGCACTCCAAATCCAGCCCAGCCCCACGCCCTTGATGCTCTGCGCTACTTCTGGCGTGACGGTGGTTGCCCAGACGCCTTTGACCATGCACATTCCTAGGTTGCGCCAGAGGCTAAAGGTGGTGGCGACAAACATAATCATCAGCGGTAGCGCTAGCCTCCAGTTAAACCGATACTGCGATCGCGTGATGCCTTTGGGGGTGACGTTAAACCCTTTGCCGAAGGGATTGAGCATGACGCGAAAGATCGTCAGCGCCAAGGGAAAGGCCAGCACCAAGCTATAAATATCGGAGAGTAGGGCAGAACGCGATCGCCCATTGAGCCAGGCAAAGGTACTAAACTGAGCCACTGTGTAGGGCAAAAAGAAATACATCAGTTCATTAAGGGTGGCCCGGAGCGGAATCACGCCCAAAAATGCGTAGGCCAGCGGAAACATTAAGAAGCTGACCCGTGAAAAGCTGGTAAACCAGTGGAGCAGCCCCTCTAGGTGCGCCAGACGCTGAAGGGGCGTCAGCCCTGGAATGGTCAAGGGATTGGCCTCAATAAAAAAGGCTTGCAGGGTGCCCCGTGCCCAGCGGAGGCGCTGGCTAGCGTGGTCGGCAATGGTTTCAGCAGCGAGGCCAGCGCTGAGCTTTTCGTCCAGATAGACGAGCTTGTACCCTTGGGCCGAGAGCCGAATGCCTGTAAAGTAGTCTTCGCTCAGGGAGTCGGTGACAAACCCGCCCGCATCCTTCAGCGCCTGACGCCGCACCACAAAGGAGGTTCCAGAGCACACCACGCTCCCCGCGCCGTCCCGAATGGGCTGAATCTGTCGGTAAAAAACCTCTTCTTCAGGGGTCAAAATATCTTCCAGCCCTAGGTTGCGGGCGATGGGGTCTGCGTTATAAAAGCTTTGGGGCGTCTGCACCAAGCCGATCTGCGGATCTTGCAAAAAGCCTAAAGTCCGCTCCAGAAAATTCTGGGTGGGCACAAAGTCCGCATCAAACACCACAATCAGTTCCCCATCGGTACGGGCGATCGCTGCATTGAGGTTGCCCGCCTTGGCGTGACGGTTGTCCGGACGAGTGAGGTAGCGACAGCCCAGGTTTGCGGTGAGGGCTTCTACCGCTGGCCGTCTGGTATCGTCTAGGACATAGATTGTTTTATGGTCATAGTTGAGCGCCTGACATCCCAAAATCGTGCGCTTGAGTACCGAAACAGGCTCATCGTAGGTAGGAATGAGAATATCTACCGTTGGTGCATAGCTTCCGTCCAGTACGGATTGAGAAAGCTGATCAGCCTGTTTTTTGCGATCCTGAACCCGCAGCATCAGAAAAAGCTGAATGGATCCGCTCAAGAGTGTCAGCATTTCAAACAAAAACAGCAGCGCGCTAAAGACACCGTTGAGGGGCTGGCCTAAGTTCAGAGTTGAGAGCGATCGCCAAGCCACATAGCGGATGGTTAGCGCCAGCAAAATGGACACGACCAGCGCCCTAGACCACGGACGAGGCTGGGGCGAAAACCGCATCACGGCCAGCAATACAGCCAGCATCAGTACCGTGGGCACGAGCAAATACCCACCCGTCACCATGGGGACTTCCAGCCAGAGGGGCGGATTTTCCTGCAGCATTGTAATCTGCCTAGCCACCTTGGTGATGCTGCCTTCTCCTGCAAACCAGCCCGCCACAATGAATCCAGAGATCAGCAAAATACTGACCATCACCAGCGTTGCTTTGCGGGGCTGCCACCCAGCGCGCTCGTTTTGGGCGGGTGGCATTAACATTGGCTTTGTCTTAGAAATCATGCTGCGATCGCTTATTCAAGAACTCCGAAAGGTGAATGATGGGTTAATTACGGTGGAATGACGCAAAATATGACTATCCTGTGCCATTGGAGCTTCTGCCATTAGAGCCATTAAACCCCGTGAATTGGTTGCTGTAATTGGTTGCTGTAATGGGACTCTTTGGCTGAAGCCTTTGCCACGATTTAACTCATCCTTTCAAATCATCCTAATTTCAACCCATTCTAATCAAGACTACGAATAACCCCTCGCCAGTAGTTTTAAACCAATGACCCAAAAGCTAAATTTCCCAGATACTTAGGCCAGGGTATAGCCTCAAACTTACCGTAGGGACACCTATGGTTCTGACCATGACACCAACACCTGAGAAAATGCTGAGAATTCCATGACCACATCCTGCATCAATTATTAGGAAATAATCATCTAAGCCGCAGTCGTCTCCTTTACGTTTAAGTCCAATGGTTAAGTCCAACGTTTAAGTCCATACGAACATTTTCGAGGGACTTTCTTGAGAAAATGATGACGTTCTCCTCGGTAAACTGCAGACAATAAAAGGCGCACAGCGCTATGAAATTCCAGGGAATATAGGGCTGGCTGCATTTCAATCCGTCGTTATCTGGTGTCGTCAATTTAGCGCCACCTTTGGGTATGCCAAGCTTACTCATGGCAAAATGTAGGGGTCTTCTGACTCATGTCTTTGCCGCCTAATCGCTAAAGTCAACAGGATCGATTCAGTAGCCATGACCTTATCTTTTTCAGATTTTCTCGGATTAATCCACCCCTTCCTAGCGGTGGTCGTTGTATTTCCCCTGATTGGAATGGTCGTCAATCGTGCATGGCTCGTGCGATCGCGCCGTTTATCCACCGTGGCCAAGGAAAAATCAACCATTCCACCCCAAGTTGGTGTAGAACACCGCGACCTAGGGCGATGGCTATCTGGATCTGTAGTTGGCCTTGTCCTGATTGGACTTGCCTACCCCATTTTTTCTAAAATTCTGACTGCAGAACAGCCCGTTCCGCCAACCCAGGTGGCTTTTATTGTGGCGATGTTTTTACTCACCATTGGGTCTCTGGTTTGTCTGTATCGAGCCAAGCCCAAGCAATGGCGCGCCATTTTTGCAACCCTTACAGGCATGGGCGTCATTATTCTAGGACTCCAGGATGGCGTCTTTCGGCGCACGAATGAATGGTATATCTCGCACTACTATTACGGCATTGCGGCAGCCTGCCTCATGATTTTTTCTCTTGCCATGCTGCCCGATATTTATCAAGACAAAACTTTGACTTGGCGAAGAGTCCACATTGTGCTGAACTGTATCGCCCTACTCTTGTTTGTGGGACAAGGATTCACGGGTGCGCGTGACCTGCTGGAAATTCCACTGGGTTGGCAGAAGCCCTTTGTGTACCAGTGCAATTTTGAACTCAAAACCTGTCCTACAGCCGCACCAAAAGCGCCCTAGTTCGGTTTCTTGAACTAGATTCTTTCACCAGTCAAGCTTGGCATAAGTAGACTTATCATCTAAGTCGTCAAAGGCTTACCTTTATAAGCCTACTTAACGTGAGTTCGATAAAAAAACGCCCCTCATCCTCTGATGGCGATGGTTACAGGTGGCCTGAAAAATTGGGTTGAGATAGAGGGGATTGATCCCTAGGCTTGCCAGTAGTCGAATGGCTCAATTACGCCCCATAAGTTTCCATCCATATAGCCTTGACGGATGGCAGGGCTATCCCAGCCTTCTAAGTTCAGGGTTGGGCATAATTTCGTTTGCGGCTCTTGAGAACGCCGAGAACGAACGAGGAAGATTTGATGAAAGAGGGCATCCTTAACCCAGTCTGGTGGGTAGCTGGTCATCATTTCGTCCTTTTCCATTACGCCCGTCTT
>JAKRSB010000109.1:0-109182 GCA_022402525.1 Thermosynechococcaceae cyanobacterium MS004 | reverse complement strand
CAACCCATTCATCTTCAACCCATTCATCTTCAACCCATTCATCTTCAACCCATTCATCTTCAACCCATTCCTGTAACCCCAGCATTGGGGTTAAATCCCGCAGGTTCCTGCCGAACAGAAGACTGGCTTTAGGGCGATCGCAGAGGTCAAACCTGATTTTGGGCATCCTGAGTGTAGGGAAAACGGGGTGAACATAGAGGATTTAAGAAAGGGTTTAATGCAGCATTCACCATCCAGCAAGGAAATTCAGACCCTCATTCAGACTTTAATCCAGTCCTTTCATCCCATTCTGGTGATTGAAACCGTGGAGGAGGAGCGTGTCCAGGGGCTACTTCAGGCCGCAACCCAGGCGATGGCCTTACCCATGTTTGAATGGAGCCGTACCAAAGGGCTAACGCGATCGCCCGGTACGTTTGATGCCCCCTGGACCAATGAATATGCCCCCCCCGGCACCATAAAACCCACCACCATTGGCAACACCGCCGAATCTTTGGCCGTGCTGCAGCATATCGAGTCCATGACCCTCAAGGCTGTGTTTTGGCTCAAGGACTTTACTCAGAACCTAGAGGACCCCGCGATCGCCCGTCAGCTTCGGGAGCTGGCTCAAAAATTTTCCCTGACCCGCTCTGCCATTGTCTTGACGGGCAATCTGGTGCCGCTGCCCCAGGACATTGCCCACGATGCGGTGTATGTAGATTTTCCCCTGCCCACCCGCGATGAGCTGACCCAGAGCGTTAAGGATATCATTCGTACCTTTACCGCCAAATACCGCATCCAGGTGGAGCTACAGCCAGAGGAAATGAAAACCCTCGTCCATGCGTTGAGCGGGATGACGCTCAAACAGGCGCGCCAGGTGTTAGCCTATGCGGCCCTAGGCGACCTTAAGTTGACCGCCGCAGATATTAAGCAAGTCCTCCACCGCAAAGCCCAGGTGATCCGCAATGATGGGGTACTGGAATACCTGCCGACCCTGGAAAATACGGCAGAGCTAGGTGGTTTTAATGGGTTAAAGCGCTGGCTCACCCGCGCAGAAGTTGGGTTTAGCGCCCAAGCCCGCGCCCTCAACCTCAGCGCGCCGAAGGGAATTTTGATCGTGGGCATTCAGGGCTGTGGCAAGTCTTTGGCGGCTAAGGCGATCGCCCGTGCCTGGAATATGCCGCTCCTGAAGCTGGATGCGGGGCGGCTCTACAACAAATATATTGGCGAGTCTGAAAGTAACTTCCGGCAGGCGATTCGCTTAGCGGAGTCTATGGCTCCCTCTGTGCTGTGGATTGATGAAATTGAAAAGAGCTTTAGCGGCACGCAAAACGAAACAGATGGGGGTCTAAGCCAGCGGTTATTTGGCTTCTTTTTAACCTGGATGCAGGAGAAAACTCAAGAGGTTTTTGTAGTCGCCACAGCCAATGATATTTCCCAGATTCCTTCAGAGTTTTTGCGGAAGGGTCGCTTTGATGAAGTCTTTTTTGTGGATTTACCCCTGAAGACGGAGCGCGAGACGATTCTCAACATCCATCTTAAAAAGCATCGTCAAGACCCTGATCTGCTCGACCTTGCAGCCCTTGTTGACGCGACCGATGGCTTTAGCGGGGCTGAGCTAGAGCAGGTAGTGATCACGGGGCTATACAGTGCGCTCTATCTGGAGAAACCCCTGGATACGGATCTCTTGCTGAAGGAAATTTCGCAGATGATCCCGCTGTCAGTTTCGCGGAAAGAGCATCTAGAAGACCTGCGGGCGATCGCCCAGGATCGCTTTGTCAGTGTTCATTAGTCTACTTCTGCTGAAGTCGACTGAACACTCAACGCATACTCCCCAAGAAATCATAGTGGTCAATGGCTTCCAGAATGCCCAAGGCATGATCTTGACTGGCGAAATAGATGTTCTCTAGATCTTCGAGCTGAGAGAGTTCTTCATAGTGGCGGTTGCCCACCACCACGGCCAGGGTATTCCCCCGCATCATGTCTTCATCTGCCCCAGATCCCCCCGCCACCAGGATGTGCTCCAGGGCTATATCCCATCGCTGGGAGACATAGCGCAAAGCCTGCCCCTTACTGGCCCTTGCCGGCAGAATATCCAGGTATTGACCAAAGGCATGGATCACGTTGGCGGTGAGTTCCTTCGTCCGCAGTAGGGCAATAATTTCCTCGACGGGGGGCGCAACAGTGGGGTCGTAATGGTAGGCAATCTTATAGCGAGACTGCTCAAAATTTTGCTGAGGCACCAGTCCAGGCAGCGCTTGGAGGGCTTTTTTCACCGAGATGGGCTGCCAGAGGTAGTTAATATGATCCGCCCAAAAGTCATCGGTAATGAGCTGCCGACCATAGTGGATCTGGGTGCCCAGGCTGGTAATGAGGACGTCTGGCACCGGAATGTCGTTTTTCTTCATGATGGCTAGGGCCGAATCCAGGCGACGCCCCGTTACAATGCCAAAGCTGGCGCGCTTCCGGTTTTGCTGAATGACCTCAATAAATCGATGCAGCCCCTCGGCATTGCCAATGAGGCTTTGATCCAGATCCGAGAAAATCGCGCGATCACTCAGGGAACCCCGCACAGGCTGCAAGGCCGGAATCGGTGCATGCTTGCGCAGGAGTGGAGTCACTTTTTCAAGGTAGCCCTTGGCGTGAGCCTGCCAGGAGTAGTATTGACGGACGCCTTCGATGCCGTTTTGTGACCAGGTTTGCCACTGCTTTGCATCACTTAGGACAGCCAACAGGGCCTGAGCGATCGCCGTTGGGTCAAGCGGATCCACCAGCAAGCCATTTTTACAGTTGCCAATAATATCCACCGGGCCTCCATTTTCCGTGGCCACCAGCGGAATGCCGCTCGCCGCCGCCTCCAGTAAGGTCAGGCCAAAGGGTTCGGTCAGCGCCGGATTGATAAATACCCCGCGAGAGGTGGCCGTCAGTCGGTAGATCTCCGCCACTTCCTGGGAGAGATGCTTCTTGGGCACCGCAACCTGCCCGTACAGATCGTAGACATCAATCAAAATTAAGATATGGGTTAGCACCTCTTGAGCGCCGTTATCCATCTCCCGTAGGTCGTCTCGACTCCCCGCCACAATTACCAAGTTTGCGAGAGCCTGAAGGGGTTTGGACGCGCCAAAGGCTTCAATGAGCGCCAGGATATTTTTACGCTCATCGGGACGCGAAAGCGCCAGAATAATGGGCTTGCTGGGCTCCTTCAGAAAGCGCCGTAGCGTCTGGGCAAAGGGAATGGTTGACTGCTGTGGCGGGAAGTCTGCTGAGGTTGGCGGATGGAACTGGGTGAGGTCTGTGCCGGGGGGGATGACGGCCATATTTTTGGGCTGGTAGTAGTCGTAAAGCCCATACTGCTCATCAATTTCATTGAAGGTGCTGGTGATCACCAAATCTGCATTGGCGAGCACCTCTTCTTCGGCATCGATTCGCCGACTAATGTTGTAGCGCGCTTCAATGTCTTCTCGGCTTAGCCCCTTTGCCAAGAGACGCTGGCGTTTATCGCGGCCAAGAGAGTGCCCCGTATACACCAGCGGCACACCCAGCAGGTTGGACAGTCGCACTCCAACGTAGCCTGCATCTGCATAGTGACTATGCACCACGTCCGGCCTTTTGTGCTGCTCATTCAGCCAGCTCAGCAGGTTATCCATGAAACTATCCAGGGAGTCCCAGAGCTGCTCTTTGGGCAAATATTCTGCTGGGCCTGCCTCAATTCTGACAATTCTGGCCTTGGGCGCGATCGCTTCAATCGACGCTGCGTAGTCGGCACTCACGTTGGAATCTTGTACCAGGCGGGTGACCAGATCGACCTGGGTCACGTCCTCTCGCGCTGCAAGGGCACGGGCGAGATCTACCACGTACTTGATTTGGCCGCCAGTATCCGCATCGCGTCCTAGTTCTAAGTCATGGCTGCGGATCAGGCCATGAATACTAATCAGCAGGATATACATGGTTTGTTTTGAGCAGCGTTTGAGCAGCGAGGGCACTAAGGGTGTGGGGTTTAATTCAAATCAGCCTGATGTAATGTGATAGTGAGGGTAAGACCGGACTGAATTAAGCTTTTATATTATTTTGTAGGCATCATCCATTGGGCATCATCCTTCAGCCGTAGCTTCAGCCTCAGAGATTGGAAGCATCGGTGTGGAACGGAGTACCAGCGTCAAAGGCCCACCCCAAAGTAATGAAGGCCCTCTAGGATGCCAGCGGCGTAGGTTGCTCTGGCTAAATAGCGGTAGGGAGAAGGGGTTTGGCTATGCCAATGGAGCAGTTCTGGCTGGGCGTTGCCGACAATAATGCCTCTGTTTTCTGCACCCGTAAAGAGCGCAATGTCGTTTCCAGAATCACCACAGGCGATCGTTTGGGGGGCAGCAATGCCCAATTGCCCCTGAACAAAAGCCATTGCATTTCCTTTATTGGCGGCTTTGGGCAAAATATCCAGGTCTTGGCCACCGCTGTAGATGAGCTGCGTGGAGAGTCCTGCCTGCTCCAGGGCGGCGGATAGTTCCGCGATGACCTGAGGGGCGATCGCCTTGCTCAAAAAATAGCTGACCTTGAAGGGGCGCTGTTCTGTCTCAACTTGGGGCACTAGGCTGTCAAATTGAGCAGCAATCTGCTGAACTAGAGCTTGATCCCACTGGTGCTGAAGCTGATTCGCCCAGGTTGTATCCAGGTGGTCGCTTCCCTGGGGGTAGATTTCGGTTCCCACGGACGCAATCAAGAGATCGGGGGGCAGCAGAGAGGCCGTTTTGCAAAGCTGGCGATAGGAGGTGAGCGATCGCCCCGTTGAGTAAACTAAAGTAATATGCTTTTCTGCTCTAGCGACCGTGAGTCGCTGATTTAAGGTATGCAGTGCAGCCTCATCTCCTACGAGGGTATTGTCGAGGTCAGTCACGAGTAGCCACTGCATGGGCGCTCCTTTTGCTGGGTGAATTCAGCCTCAGTCTATCGAATTCTTGAGCCGAACCTTGAGCCGTCCTCTCCAGGATAATGGGATCAAGAATGGAATCGAGCATGGGTCAAGGGTTGCCCTGTCAGGCCTGAGCCTAGCCCATCGGCGTTAACTCCACACAAACCCTGCTTACTCTGAGGCAAATTCTTTGAACTTACGACTCCCTGCCCTAAACCCGACCGTCTGGATCTTGGCGGCAGGACGGCTGCTTTCCCAGGTGGGGACGGGCTTTACCCTGTTTTATCTCCCGATTTTTTTCGTCAA
Source organism: Thermosynechococcaceae cyanobacterium MS004 (assembly GCA_022402525.1). Taxonomy (GTDB): domain Bacteria; phylum Cyanobacteriota; class Cyanobacteriia; order Thermosynechococcales; family Thermosynechococcaceae; genus JAAURS01. The sequence goes on along the minus strand of JAKRSB010000109.1, from coordinate 103,997 downwards.
TCAGGTGGGTCTATCGGCGACGGTGGTGGGGACAGCCTTGGGCAGCGCTTCGCTCTCTGGGATGATTGGACGATTTTTAGGCGGCTCGATGATTGACTCGAAATTTTGGGGTCGTCGCCGGACGCTTTTGCTGGCCTTGGTCATCTCCTGTGCTGGCGCTTTTGCCTTTGCGATCGCCTACGACACCCTCACCCTGGTACTAGGCAATTTACTGATGGGGCTTGGGGTGGGGCTATACTGGCCCGCCACGGAAGCGGCGATCGCTGACCTAAGTCTACCGGAGCAGCGCAGTGAAGCTTTTGCTATTACAAGACTTGCGGATAGTTTAGGGCTAGGGTTAGGGGTCGTTTTAGGTGGCGTGGTGATTTCACTCACCCAGGCCTATCGTGCTCTGTTTGTGGCCGATGGACTTTCCTTTTTGGTCTTTTTCGGCATTCTGTTCTATGCGATTCCAGAAACAGCTCAGGCCGACCAGCAGGGGAAGCATGGACTGAGCGGCTGGGGGGTTGCCTTTCGTGATCGGCGGCTGCTCACCTATGTCGTCGTCAATATTTTAATCACGACCTACCTGGCCCAGATCAACAGCACCCTACCGCTATATTTCAAAAACTTTGTGCGGGACGGCGCAGGCTTTAATGAACTCACCATTAGTGCGCTTTTTGCTTGGCACTTGGGGCTGGCAATTTTGCTGCAGCTTCCGGTGACACGCTTTCTAAAACCCTATTCTTACTCCCACGGATTGATGGGCTCTCTCTTCTTTTGGGGAGCGGGGTTTCTCTTGGTGTGGGCCTGTGGTGTGACCCCTGGTGCCGCGCTTTTCTGGGCGGTGCTGGCGTTGGGGGTGTTGGCGATCGCGATGATTATCTATACCCCGATTGCCTCAGCCTTAGTGGTGGCCCTGGCACCAGAGTCGTTACGGGGCGTGTATTTATCCCTCAACTCTCAGTGCTGGGCGATCGGCTATTTAATCGGGCCAGCGTTGGGCGGCATTGCAATGGATCAGCCACCCCAATTTGCGCACGGGTATTGGCTTGTGCTGGTGGGCAGTTTACCCTTAGGGTTTTTGACGTTGCAAAGTCTAGGCCGACAGCTCCGCGAAAAACCCGCTGGCTAGCTTTTGTTGCCCTCTCTGCATTTGCTCAGAAAAGCAGAGAGCTGAGGCTCTAAATCTTGCTCGGTGTGCAGAATGAAGGCGATCGCCTGTTCCTGCTCTGTCAGCGGCTCTGCGGTCTGAAGTTGGCTCGTGAGCAAGTCTGCCGTGGCATCTGCCACATCTCCGGTGCGGCGTTCCAGTCGATCTTTTAGGACGGCAATCGGAGCGGTACACTGCACGATGTGGAGCGGCAGATGCGTTGCTTCTGCGGTGGCGATCGCCGTTTCCCGCAGGCTTTGGCGGTCATATTTTGCATCTAAAATTACGGGCCATCCCTGCTGGGCCAGAAAAATGCCGAGTTCTAAAACGCGGGCGTAGGTCATCTGGGTCATTTCAGGCGTGTAGATGCCGCTGTTGACAGCACCGCCCTGATCGCCCCGTGACCTTAGAGAAATTCCGCAAAGGTGCTTGCGCACCGCATCGGAGCGAATATGAATTGCGTTGAGCGCTGGGGCAAGCTGACGGGCGACGGTACTTTTGCCGGAGCCAGACAGCCCAGACATCATGACCAGATACCCAGGCTGCCTTTGGGTATAGCGCCATGCTAAATGGTAATAGTCTTGGCTGCGCTGCTGGAAAATAGCTTTTTCCGTATCTGCGATCGCGGGGTCATCCAGCGCCAGGGCATTGACGTTGCCGCGAATGGAAGCGCGCATACTCAGGTAAAGGGGCAGGAGTACCGCACCCCAATAATCTCCCGTTTGCTCTAGGTAGGTATTGAGGAAAACGTTGGCCAGATCAGCCCGACCCTGAAACTCTAGATCCATGACCATAAAGGCCACATCGTAAATGACGTCAATGTTGCGAAAGTCTTGGTTGAACTCAATGCAGTCGAAAATCTGGATTTTCTCAAGATTTTTATCTGGCTCAAGATTTTTATCTCGCACCAGGCACACATTGTTTAGATGTAGGTCGCCGTGGCATTCCCGAATTTTGTCATCGAGCTGCCGCGCTTCAAACCAGCCTGCGTGCTGCTCAAAGAACTGAGTTGTAAAGGCACGAGTTTCGTCATACTGCCGCTGCGTCTGCGATCGCCCAATATAGGGCACGCTAATGCCGTAGTTACTCTCATCCACGCGCTGAATAGCAATGCGGCTGCCAAAGTCCCGAATCTCTGGCGTCGTATCGGCGATCGCGTGGAATTCAGCGACCAGCTTCCCCAGCTCCTGCATCAGCTCAGGCGTGAGCTGTCCTGACTGGAATAGATGGCTAAACAATCCGTCCTGGGCAAACTGCCGCATCTGGACGGCATACTCGACGACATCGACAGGCTGAGACTTGTCCGCCCAGCAAAAATGGCCTTCTTTCTGCCCAATGGCCTTGACCGCAAGGTAAAGGCTAGGAGAAAGACGCTGGTTTAGGCGAAGCTCTTCTTGGCAAAAGTAATGACGCTTTTCCAGGGTTGTGAAGTCTAGGAAGCCGAAACTAACGTGCTTTTTGACCTTGTAAGCAAAGTCTCCTGTCAGCAGAATGTAGGAAATATGCGTTTGCAGAAGCTGCACCGGAGGCTGCACCGGATGGGGATAAAACGCCGGCTGGAGCATCTGCTGAATTAGTGCAGGGAGTGCTCCCATGGCCTTACCCTCGGAATACAAGTTCATACTCCTATTGTACGGCGAAGGCTATTGTACGGCGAAGGCTGATTCGGTGAGGCTGCGCGCCAAGGCAATCCCTCGCCAAGAAAAAATCGGGCAGTCAATGCCCGATTTTAGAAAATCAGCAGGAGATGAATAGGCTTAGCAGTAGCCAGACAGCTCAACCGGAACCGGATCAACCTTCCAGATCTCGTCACAGTAGTCTTGAATCGAGCGATCGGACGAAAACTTACCCATCCGCGCCGCATTCAAAATAGACATCCGCGTCCAGCGCTCTTCATCTTGATAGGCTAGACCTACCTGATTCTGGCACTCTATATAGGCTGCATAGTCTGCCAGCACAAAGAACGGGTCATGGTTCAGCAGCAGGTCGAGCAATGGCCTAAAGACTTCAGTATCGCCGTGGGAGAAATAGCCAGAGGCAATGCGATCAATCGCCAGTTTGAGCGTTGGGTCACTCTCGTAATAGTCTCTGGGATTGTAGCCCGCTGCGCGTTTTTCATAGACTTCTTGGGCCGTCAGACCAAACAAGAAGAAATTTTCCGCACCCACTTCCTCGCGAATTTCGACGTTTGCCCCGTCTAAGGTGCCGATGGTCAGCGCGCCGTTCATGGCAAACTTCATATTGCCCGTCCCAGAGGCCTCTTTCCCAGCGGTTGAAATTTGCTCTGAAAGGTCGGCGGCTGGATAGACGCGCTGCGCGAACTTCACGTTGTAGTTTTTTAAGAATAAAACCTTGAGCCTGCCGCGTACATCAGGGTCACGGTTAACCACATCACCAATGGAGTTGATGAACTTGATGATCAGTTTGGCCATGTAGTAGCCCGGTGCTGCCTTGCCGCCGAAGAGGAAGGTGCGGGGCGTTATTTCAATGTCTGGATTGGCCTTGATGCGGTTGTAGAGCGACACGATGTGTAGGGCATTGAGATGTTGGCGCTTGTACTCATGGATGCGCTTGGCCTGAATATCAAAGAGGGAGGTGGGGTCTACGGTCAGGCCGTAGTTATTTTGGATATAAACGGCCAAGTCTTGCTTCCGGTCTAGCTTGATTCGCCGCCACCGTTCTCTGAAGTCTGCATCGTCAACATAGGCTTCGAGCTGTCTCAGGTCTTGCAGATTCTTGACCCAGTGGCTGCCAATTTTCTCGGTGATGAGTTTGGCGAGGGGTAAGTTACTCAGCACCATAAACCGTCGGGGGGTGACGCCGTTGGTTTTGTTGCTGAATTTACTGGGATACATTTCATAGAAGTCTTTCAGCACGTCCTGCTGCAGCAACTCCGTATGAAGTGCAGCCACCCCATTAATGGCGTGGCTGCCCACGCAGGCAAGGTGCGCCATCCGCACAAAGCGATCGCCACTTTCATCAATCAGAGACATGCGAGATAGGCGCGCTTCATCATCGGGGAAGCGTAGCCGCACTTCATCCAAAAATCGGACATTAATCTCATAAATAATTTCGAGGTGGCGCGGCAAAATCTGCGCAAATAGGTGAATGGGCCAGCGCTCTAAGGCTTCTGGCAGAAGGGTATGGTTCGTGTAGGAGAGTGATCGCTGGGTAATATTCCAGGCCGTATCCCAAGGGATCTCGTGATCGTCAATCAGCAGCCGCATCAGTTCCGCAACGGCGATCGCGGGATGGGTATCGTTGAGCTGGATGGCAAACTTTTCGTAGAACTTCTCAATAGGAATATCCTGCTGCGCCAAAATCCGAATCATGTCCTGGAGGGAGCAGGAGACAAAGAAAATCTGCTGGGTCAGCCGCAGGAGCTTTCCTTGAGATCCATCATCATTGGGATACAGAACCTTTGAGATATTTTCTGAAAACACCTTTTCATGGACTGCACCCAGGTAGTCTCCAGAGTTAAAGGCATCAAAGTCAAAGGACTCCGGCGCTTGCGCCGTCCACAGCCGCAGCGTATTGGCGGTATTGGTCTGATAGCCCAGAATCGGCGTATCGTAGGGAATGCCGTTCAGAATTTGATAGGGCACCCAGCGCACTTTCTTATTGCCTTGATTATCGCTGTAGCGCTCAGTATGGCCCCCAATCTTCACCGGAACTGCCCATTCAGGGCGCGGAATTTCCCAAGGGTTGCCGGAGCGCAGCCATTTGTCAGTCAGCTCGATCTGCCAGCCGTCCTTAATATCTTGGTTGAAAATCCCAAACTCATACCGAATCCCGTAGCCCAGAGTCGGAATTTCTAGGGTGGTGAGGGAGTCAAGGTAGCAGGCTGCTAGACGACCCAATCCACCATTGCCCAGCCCTGGCTCTTCTTCTTGCTCTAGCAACTCGTCAAAATTGAGGCCAAGCTCCGTCATGGCCTGCTTCGTTTCGTCGTAAATGCCAAGGTTGATGAGGTTATTGCCCAAGTGTGGCCCCATCAAAAATTCTGCCGACAGGTAGCACACCGTGCGAGACCCTTGCTCTGTGTAGGTCGCTGCAGAGTTGATCCAGCGTTGGAGAAGGCGATCGCGGACGGTGGCGGCCAGCGCCTGGTAATAGTCGTTTTTTGTGGCCAGAGCTGGAAACTTACCCAGCACATAAAACAAATTGTCCACGAACGACCGTTTTAGGTCATCGACGTTTAAACCTGTCCGGCTGAGGTCGCAGGTCGTAGATTCAATGGTGAGGGGGTTGGCAATGGGCATGAATCAGTTCCTTTGGTCGACAGGGCTGCAAGGCAGGACGACACGTTGGGGTATCGACTGCGAACATCATAACGGGAGTCTGGCGTAGAGTCGCGCAGAATAAAGATAGCCTTTAGTTTTTCATACCTGATAGCTGCAAAACGGTTGTCCAAGACACCGAATAAGACGCCGCATAAGACACTGAACAAGACACTGAACAAGACACCGCAGCCAGTTTTAGGCGCACCTTAGTACCCCTAAAGTGCTCTCTAGGCGAGCTGACAGTACTAAGCGCTAACTAGGTACTAGCTAGGCACTGAGCCAGCGATCGAGCCAGCGATTCATCACGGTGCGGACTTGATGACTGCGATACCAGCGCTGAAACGCTCTTTCGTAAGCCTCGCCTTCTAGGGTGAAAACACTCCAGGTTTTGAGGCCCAAAAATAACCCCCAGAGGACAAAAATGTAGAGTGACCAGGCAAATCCAAAGCCCATCAGGGCATTAAGCGTAATCAAACTGCCATTCACCATTGCAAAGCGCACGGCTTTTCGCTGAAGTTTAGCGCGCTCATGGCGCTTAAATTCATCTCGCTTGGCAAGGTCTTGGCTGGTGCGAACCCAGGACTGCTCCGCTTTCTGCAAAATTTCTGGAGAGATGCCCAAATCTGACCCAATCTCAAAAAGCTGCGATCGCGAGAACTCTCCTTGATAGGTATGCTCTGCGATCGCCAGGTTCAGAATATTTTGGATATCTTCCTGGGTATAAACCTGATTGCCTACGGGTTCAGGATGGGTCATGACGGGCCTCAGAGGTTGTTTAAGGGTGTTTAAGGTTGTTTGAAAAGTTCTATGATTACTGCTGACTTAGGAAAGCATGAGGGTTTCAGGCATTCAAAACGTAGGTCAGGGGCATCAAACCCCCCAAAGGCTTTTTATTGCTGCATCACCATCCAGTCAATACACTGCGCTAACGCCTGGTGCATTGCCTGGGCTGGAGCATGATATCGGCGGCCATGACCGGGCAACACCCACTCAAATGAGTAGTCCAGCAGCGCTTTCATGGAGCCTAAAAGTATGGGCCAAGAATACCAGCAGGCATGGCGAAAGGCGATGAGGTGCTGAAGCTCGTTAGACCAAGCCAAATGGTCGCCGGAAAACAGCACCTGATGACGATACAGCAAGACTGTATGGCCTTTGGTATGACCGGGCACCGGAATAATGGTCAGGTCTGGCGCAAGCTCAACGGGGTCTGTACCGGATAAGGGTTGCTCAACGCTGCGGGTTTCCTGAGTGATGTCGTCCTCATGCAGAATGCGATCGCAGCCAAAGTGATCGTGAAACTTCTGATGATCAGCAACATCATCTCGGTGGGTGAGATAGAGATAGCGAATACCCCCCATCGCCTCCAACTGCTTGACCAGGGTTGGGGTAAACCGAGGGGAGTCAACCAGAATATTGCCATCTGTCCGCTGAATAAAATAGCTGGCTGCACCGTAGGAATTTTCAGCATGGTAGCCACATTGGTAGACCATATTCGTGACTGGAATCGGAAAACTCTGCTGGGCGGTTCTGATATCTTTGGGTGGGTCAACTGTCCCGATGGAAGCCGTAGGGCAAGCTAAAAGTGCCTGGAGCGCCTGGAGTCGGTCTTTAGTATTCATCATCGGTTGATGGAACACCGCAGACTGAGCGCGATCACGATGGAAAACCTGCGGTGCCATCCAGCGACAGGTATCGCAATCAATGCAGGTGCTATCTACATACAGATCACCCGATACATTTTCGGTTCGTCGCTGCGCAAGGTGTGCCATAGCTTCTATTCTACGGCAGCTGATTGGACAATGGCTTCGAGATCAAACTTCGCGACTGGATTAGCCTGTGTTTGAAGCTAGACGCTGTTCGGTCAATGCTCTCTGTGCAGTTCTCTCTGTGCAGTTAAGAGCCCCATTCAAAAATTACAGAACCCCAGCTCAGTCCTGCGCCAAAGCCAGCGGATGCGATGATATCACCCGGTTTAATTCGCCCTTGACGCACTTCAGGATCTAGGGCCAGCGGAATTGAGGCGGCGGAGGTGTTGCCGTACTCCGCAAGGTTGCTAACAACTTTCTCTGGTGGAATATTCAGGCGTTTGGCGACGGCATCTAAAATACGCTGGTTGGCCTGGTGCATCAGCAGCCAGTCTAGGTCTTTGGCATCTAGACCTGCGTGAAAAAGGGCTTTTTCAATGATTTCAGGAACGCGACGAACCGCAAATCGATAGACTTCTTGGCCGTTCATGGTGACGGGGGCAAAACTCCCTTGCCCAATGGAGACGCCAGGGGTAAGTTCGGTGGGGTGAGGCTGATACGCCAGATTCAGGTCGCTATTTTGGGTGCCGTCACTTTGGAGCGCAAAGCCCAAGAGCCGATCGCGATCGCTCGCCTGGAGAACCACCGCCCCCGCACCATCGCCAAACAGGACACAGGTCCGGCGATCGCCCCAGTCTACCCAGCGCGAAAGCACATCGGCTCCAATCAGCACGATATTTCGATAAACCCCTGTCCGGATAAACTGAGCCGCCGTGACTAAGCCAAAGATAAACCCAGAGCAGGCGGCGGTTAGGTCAAAGGCTACGGCTCGTGACGCGCCAAGCTTTGCCTGAATTTGACAGGCCGTGCCAAACAGATCTTCAGGGGTAGAAGTGGCCAGGAGAATCAGGTCAATATCCGTGGGCTGAAGATTCGCCATGGCGATCGCCGCACGCGCTGCCTCAGAGGCAAAGCCCACCAAGGACTCATGGGGTGCAGCCAGATGCCGCCGTCGAATGCCCGTCCGCGAGGCAATCCATTCATCGGATGTCTCGACAAACTGACTCATCCCCTCATTATCTAAAGAGAGAGCAGGCGCTGAAGACCCGCATCCAGTCATGGCCATCCCTACCCATTGCTGTCCCGGTCGCTGACCCAGCGTCTGATCCAATTGCAGCACTAGAGCTCTCCTGCGGCAGCAGCCGTCACCTTCTGGTAGCAGCCGCGAATTTGATCAGAGACCTGATGGTCTACGGCCTCTTGGGCAAGGCGTATGGCGTTAAAAATTGAAGGGGCTTGAGAACTACCGTGGCTAATAATGCAGATGCCGTCCACGCCCAGCAGCAGTGCGCCTCCATGCTCAGCATGGTCAATGCGCTGTTTAATCCGCCGCAGGTTGGGCTTCAGTAGCGCCGTGCCAACTTTCCCGTGCAGTCCCTGGGGCAGCTCCTCCCGCAGAATTTGAATGATAAATTCGCCAATGGCTTCCGCAAACTTGAGCAGCGCATTTCCGGCATACCCATCACAGACCACCACGTCAAAGTGGCCAGACATTACATCTCGCCCCTCCGCATTCCCAATAAACTCGATATTTGGATTGACCTTTAACAATTCATGGGCGCGCAGGGCTAGTTCATTCCCCTTGTTTTCTTCTTCACCTACGTTGAGTAGCCCCACCTTTGGCGCTTCTGTCCCCAACACAAAGCGGCTGTAAATGGTGCCCATGGTGGCAAACTGATCCAAAAACTTAGGCCGACAGTCTACATTTGCACCCACGTCCAAAATCAAAACGGATTTCCCCGCAACCATCGTGGGCAGCACAGCACCAATGGCGGGTCTGTCTACCCCGCGAATTCGCCCTAAGCGCAGCAAGGCCGCTGCCATAGCCGCTCCTGAGTGACCCGCAGAGACAACGGCATCTGCCTTACCCTGCTTTACTAAATCCATGGAGACATTAATAGAGGCCTTTGGCTTGCGGCGTAGCGCAAGGAGTGGCTCCTCACTCATCTCAATGACGCCTTCCGAGGGCACCACTTCAACGGGGAAAGATGCAGAATGCTGTTTCAAGGAAGCATTTACGCGGTCTGGGTCGCCCACGAGCAGCACTTGAACCCCCAACTCCTCCTGCGCTCTCAGAGCTCCGGCGACTATTTCGTCGGGGGCAAAGTCCCCCCCCATTGCGTCAATTGCAATCCGTGCGCGAGATGATCCCATGGGTCAATGTTGTAGAATCCTAAAGAATTTTAGCAGATCCGCTAGAACTCACTCTAGCTGTTTTGTGGCGATCGCGCTGAATGTTCAGAATGAACCAGATTAGAACAGGATTCAACCTCAATGATCGCTGAGCTATTGTCTTCGAGTTTGCTGGGGGTGTGGCTCACAAAAGCAGGTCATTTACAGCCACCCTCTCCCTCAGGACAGGATCTATCGACGATGGTCTTACAGTCCCCAGATAGCGATCGCGATCAGGTTCTCAAGACTTACCTTAATCAGCTTGCCCAGCAGGGGTTTGATCCAGCCCGACAGGCGATTTGGATGCAGAGCGATCGCGGATTGCTGATTAACCATCAGGGCCAGCAGCGCCAAACCCCTGCCTCTTTAACCAAGCTGGCGACCACCCTATCTTTGCTAAAGACCTTGGGTGCAAAGCATACCTTTAAGACTCAGATTTTTGGCTCAGGACCCGTGCAGTTGGGTTCAATCCAAATGGGTTCAGTCCAAATGGGTTCAGTCCAAATGGGTTCAGTCCAAATGGGTTCAATCCAAAATGGGGTGCTTCAGGGAGATTTAATTGTCCAGGGCAATGGCGACCCGCTGTTGCTCACGCCAGAACTCATCACTATCGGCAATCAACTCAACCAGCTTGGCATCCGGCGGGTGACGGGCAACCTCATCCTCCAAGGGGCGATCACCATTAACTTGAGCGAGGATCTTTCCGCTGCAGCAGGTGAGCTGCGGGAGATCTGGCATAGCCCAAGTTGGGGTGAAGCCACCCGCCAGGCCTACGCTAGCCTCCCGAAGAACACGCCTAAACCGACATTGGTCATTGAGGGGCAAACCTTCACGGATGGGGCCGGATCGTCCATCAGCGGCTCGCCTCTCCTGACCCATACTTCCGTCCCCTTGCCCGAAGTTCTGAGGCTCATGAATGTCTATAGCAGTAATGCGATCGCAGAGTGGCTGGCGCAGCTCGTGGGCGGTGCTGAGGTGCTTAACGCCACTGCGCTCCAAACGGATCAGATTGCCCCAAAGGAGCTGGCCCTGACCAATGGTTCTGGACTAGGCCAGGACAATAAGCTATCCCCTAGGGCAGCGGTGGGATTGCTCCAAGCGATCCAGGCAGAACTATCCCCCCACGGCCTCACCCTTGCCGACGTCTTGCCCGTATCCGGCCGGGATCGAGGCACCGTTGAGAAACGCACCTTCCCCACGGCCGCCGTCAAAACCGGGACGCTCTGGAATACCAGCGGACTGGCTGGCGTCCTGACCACTCAGCGCTATGGACGGGTTTGGTTTGCCATTATGAATGACGGGGATGACTACACCGATGGCTTCCGAAATGCCCAGGATACGCTCCTCAAGAAGCTGGCGATGCAGTGGGGAGGCGTCCCGAAGTCCGAGACCCAAAAGAACAAGCAGCCAACAGACAGCCAACAGCCAACGGCGATCGCTCCTGCTCCCCAGGCTTTACCCCCGCTCTATTCCTCGCGATATCAGGCCCTAGATCGATTTATGCAGCAGGACTTTCTTACCCGTTGAGCCTTCCCCGTTGAGTCTTACTTGTTGAGCATCACTTCAGGCGTGGGCGCTAATGCAGAGCCTGGGCGCTAATGCAGGGCCTGGGCGATCGCCTCCGCCATTTCCATCGTCCCAACAGGCGTCACTCCCACTGGAGCTAGGTCATAGGTCACATACTGTCCCGCCGCAATGACGCTCTCTAGGGCTTCCTGTAGCTTTGCTGCGGCCTCAATTTCCCCTAAATGCTGCAGCATCAAAACCCCAGACAAAATCAGTCCTCCAGGGTTGGCCCGATTTTGTCCCGCATCGTGCAGCGCTGCCCCATGCACAGCTTCAAAGACCGCATACTCATGGCCAATATTTACGCTGGGCGTAATGCCTAAGCCTCCCACCATTCCGGTACAGAGGTCAGACAGGATATCGCCAAAGAGGTTGGGCATAACCAGTACATCGTAGCGTTCTGGCTTTTGCATTAACTGCATACAGAGAATATCGGCAACGCAGTCTTCAAATTCAAGGTTAGGGTAGTCTTTGGCAACTTCACGGGCAATTTCTAAAAAAAGGCCGTCCGTAGATTTCATGCGGTTGGCTTTATGCACAGCGGTTACTTTTTTGCGCCCTGTCACCGTGGCGTGCCGAAACGCAAAGTCCACAATTTGCTGACTCCCCAGTACAGAAATTGTCTTTACTGCAAGACTTGAATCTTCTCGAATCGGCTTTCCCGAAAGACGGCCTAGGAATTCGCGGGCTTCCGCTGCTTCACGGGTGGTACGCTCAAATTCAATGCCAGCATAAAGCCCTTCTGTATTTTCTCGTACCACAATCAGGTCAACGTCTTTAAAGGCGCTGGGAATCCCTGGAATGGACTTGGCTGGCCGTAGATTGGCATACAGGTTGAGCTGTTTGCGAAGCGCTACGTCAATGGACTGGGTTTCCGTTCCTGGTGGTGTCACAGTCGGGCCTTTGAGGGCAACCTTAGTTTTGCGAATGGAGGTGAGCACAGCCTCCGACGCCCCATGCTGTTCTACCGTGCTGGTGCCAGCATCAACCTGATGCCAGTCAATAGCAACGCCCGTCGCGTCGATTGCAAGGCGCGCTGCTTCTGCTACCTCTGGCCCAATTCCATCACCGTGAATCAAGGTGACTGGATGCCCCATACATTCCTCCCAAATATCTGTGTACAGGCCACAGCCTTTTATCGGTCAATTATTCGCTTTCTTGCCTACTTGTTGGCAAAGCTACTGGCAACTTGTTGGCAAAGCTGCTGGCTATCATTCTGTCCTTAGTCTACCCACGGGGCAGTATCTAGAGTCTCTAGGCCTAGCGTCTCTGGATAGACTGGATGCAGAGCGTAAAGGAACCCGGATTGAAATGAGGGTTGAGCGCGCCATCATACTCAAACTTACTGAGCATGAGCTGAAGCGATCGCACTAGGGCTATATCGAGGGGTGGAGCATTTTCCACAGTCTTAGCGCGAAACACAGGCACAAGGTTTGCAAAGGGAATTTGGACATCAATCCATTCCCCTGGAACAGTATCAAAGGAGAAGGCATAGGCCACACTCTCCCAACTTTCCCCATCGCGGATCAGAAATTTATAGCGGTTTCCATCGCCCTTGACCCGCAGAATAAGGCCTGAAGCGCCCGCCAAATTCAGCGCTGGCTCAAAATTGCGCGTGCGCACGGAAGCAAATCCACCGGAATTTGAAGTAGACACCCTGCCCGTAAAGCTTGCTCCTTCTGGATCTGTCTGCAGAACGCTGGCGCTCACGCCCCCCATCACCACATCATCTAAGGCCCCCCAGGTCTGATCGAGGGGAATGCTGGGCGATCTAAAGTCAAAAATCACGTCGGCTTGGGGCTGGGGAGGCGAAGCGGGAGTAGCACCTAGCATTTTTTGGATCCAACTGAGGACAGGAATGGCTTCAAAATAGCTGAGGGTCTGCAAGAAGCGACCGAAATCCCAGGTCTTGTTGTCGCTTTGAGCCATAGTTTTAAGCCAGCCATATTTTTGAGCTTTTTTTGTAAGAAAACAGCGCTAAAGCTAGCGTGCCGCCGTGAACCCGCAACCTCATTTTGGGAGGTCTTGATGGGTAAAGGGCTTTGCCTCACTGCCGGAATAGGTCGCCACAATGTGGCCACTTCCCTGGAGCTGGTATTTGTAAGTCACCAGTCCTTCTAGTCCAACAGGGCCACGGGGCGGCATCTGCTGGGTGCTAATGCCTACCTCCGCCCCAAATCCATAGCGGAAACCGTCTGCAAACCGAGTCGAACAGTTCTGGAATACCCCCGCCGCATCCACATTGGCGAGAAACAACGCCGCTGTCGCTTCATCCTCGGTGACGATCGCATCCGTATGGCCGGAACCATAAGTATTGATGTGGGCGATCGCCGCCTCCACGGAATCCACAATGCCAATGGACAGGGTGAGGTCGCCATACTCCGTGGCCCAATCTTCAGCGGTTGCTGGCTCCAGATCAACCACTTGGCGCGTGGACGTATCCCCGCGCAGGCTCACCCCTTTGGCCTGGAGTGCAGCGACGAGTTCAGGCAGAGCTGTTGGGGCAATGTCTTGATGCACCAGGAGGGTTTCGATGGCGTTACAGGCTGCTGGATACTGGGTCTTAGAGTCAACCGCAATGGGAATGGCTTGGGTGAGGTTGGCGGCACGGTCGATATATAGATGACAGATGCCTTCGGCATGGCCCAACACCGGAATGCGGGTATTGTCCTGCACAAACCGGACAAAGGAATTTGACCCTCTGGGAATGATGAGGTTGACGTATTGATCCAGCTTCAAAAGCTCAAGGGTCTCCTCCCGGCTGGTCAGCAGCGCGATCGCCTCTGGGGAAATGGAGGTTTGCGCCAGACCTGCCTGAATAGCCTTGGAGATTGCCTGACAGGTGGCAAGGGCTTCCTGTCCACCCTTCAGCAGCGCACCATTTCCCGACTTGACCGCAAGGGCTGAAATTTGAATCACGGCATCAGGCCGCGCTTCAAAAATGACGCCCAGCACCCCCAACGGACAGGAAACGCGCTTGAGAATAAGTCCAGCATCTAGCTCTCGATAAATCTGTACCTCGCCCACAGGGTCGGTTAAGGCTGCAACGCTACGTACCCCCGCGATCGCGCCCGTGAGCTTTTGCTCATCCAGCTTGAGCCTCGCGTAGAGCGCACTGGCCAACCCCTGCGATCGCACACAGTCCTGATGGTTGGCCTCCAAAATTGCCTCAGCATGAGCCTCCAGCGCCTGGGCGATCGCCTCCAGCGCCTGATTTTTGGCGATCGTAGACTGGGTTGCGAGACCCTGGGCAGCTTGTGCTGTCCGCTGAGCCTGTTCAATTAAAGACATTTTCAGTTAAAGACGTTTTCAATAAAGACGTGTTCAATTAAAGACATAACGAAGTAAGAACATTACGGCGAGAAAGCTGTCGCCAGAAAATCTACGGCTACCAGAAGGTGTCGCTAGACATGAGCCTAAGATTCTTCACGTTCGTACTCAGTCACCTTTTGCCGTTCAGGGAGCTTGAGGGGCGGCGCTTCGTAGGGCTCGTCGTCCCAGGCATCTTTCTGGAGGTCATCTTCCCAAATCTCTAGCTTTTGGGGCTCGTCAGAGGGCAAAGGTATTGCCGCACGGCGAACCTCCTGAGGCGGACGCTGAGCAGCAGGCTCCCACTTTTGTTCCTCTTGCCATTCATCCCGCATCGGCGCAGCAGCCTTTGGCGGACTGTAGGCCGGCGCTTTTTGTCCAGAGCCAAGCTGGTTGCTCGTGGGCGTGCGGGTTGGGATGTAGTTCTCTTCGTCATCTTCCCAAGGCGCAGACCCTAGGCCAAGGCGCTCTAGGACGCCCACCGTAACCTGCTCTAGACGCTCCTCCGCACCTTCAAAGACAATGATGCGCTCTGCGCCCGTACTCACAATTTCACCCACGGGCATTTCGTAGGTGCTAATCAACTGGGATGGAATGAGGGGCAGCCCCAGAGACGCAATCACCAGTGACTTTAGCTCTCCATTGACCGTATCAAACTTGAACCCACGCACCTTACCGAGCTTCTCCCCGGTTTCCGTAATCACCTCGTGGCTAATCAGCGTGCTGTAGCTCAGGTCATTGACCATTTCAATGGCAGACTCGTCCTCAACCAGCACCACATCGCCAATTTGCCGAATATTTTCAAGATACATATAGCGCTGCTCACCCGTGACGAGCGTACTGCGCAAGCCAAGGGCAACGACCTCTCTCTGGTCAATATCGACCCAAAGCTGGTTGATGACCCCTAGCTTTTTGCCCGTGTTGCGGGTGATGACCTGGGTACCGATTAAGTCGGAGCGCTGCTGAATCTGTTCAGATAGGGTCATTCCTGAATCCTGAGTCAAAACTCTGGTAAAGGGTTTAAGATGCTTTTGCCGAGGAGACTTTGTCAATCACTCCAGCCGCTTGGTTGAAGGATTTAATAAGATAGTCCGACAATTGGTTCGTCTAATAGGTTGTCCAACAATAGGTAGGTTGTCCAACATGTTGTCCAATATATAGATTGCTCAACAATAGATTGTCCAATAATGAGTTGTTTAGCAATGAATGCTTCAACAAATAGTCGCTCAACAATTATAGTCGCTCAACAATTAGGCAATTATAGTGAATTACCGCAGTGAATTACCGTGTTGACACTACTTTAGCAAGTTCAGCAGCAAGTTCAGTTCACGGCTGACTCCATTTCTCTGCAGGTTTGTGCTCAGTGGAGCACGTTACGGCCAATTTTTTTGTAGGGAGCGAGGATAAATTTCTTGTGGGGCCTGACATTCTCCGTAGAGGCTTGGGCAACCTGAGTGTGGTAGACAAAAAGTCGGGGACTTAAAGCAGTGCTAAGCGGAAGTGTCGAATCGGGTCAATCCAAGACGGGCTGGCTACAGAAGTGGTGGATGAGCCTAACGGAATCTGGATCTTTGATGTCTACGCAAGACCTTCAGCGGAGCTTAAACGCCATGACCGTTAAGCTGGTGCAGGTTCATCAACAGTTAGATCGACTTCAGACACAGCACAGTTTAGAAATGATCCAGTTGGCAAAAGCTTATCAGGCTCTGCCTCAGCAAGAGCGAAACCTGCTTCCTTCCGCCCTGCGTAAAACCCTAGACCGTATTGAATCAACTTATTTTTAGCGACTGGATTTTCTCAGCAGATTTCTAGTGCAGCAGATTTCTATCGCAACTGGTTCGTATCGCAACTGATTTCTAGTGCAGCGAATAGCTCAGATTGAAAGCTTTTTCCGGTCTAGCTGACGAGTCCTGTACGTAGCGCACGAACAGCTGCCTGGGTGCGGTCATCTGCACAAAGCTTGTTAAGAATATTCCGAACGTGGGTCTTCACCGTCCCGACGGTAATATATAGCTTTTCGGCAATGTCTGCGTTACTGCATCCGGCGACAATCAGTTCTAGAACCTCAAGCTCTCGCTCTGTGAGCGGATAATTGTCTACCATTTCCTGGAATTCTGGCTCAGCCGCTCCAATCGTGGTGGTTTCAGCCGCTGAGCTTTGGACTGAGTCTACGGCCACGGGCTGGGATTTACGGGCCTGGGTCAACACAACCCGCGCGATCGCGGGATCGATCCAAGCATTGCCTTCTGAGGTGAGTCGAATGGCATGCACTAAGTTTTCAATACTGACATCTTTAAGGCTGTAGGAGTCCGCGCCCGCTGCAAACGCTGCGAGCACTGAATCCTCTTCTTTCTGCATAGTCAGCATCAAGATCTTGGTCGTCTCTAGATTTCTTTCGCGCTGAGACTGTCTAAATTTCTGCGTGAGTTCAATGCCGTCTATATCCGGTAGCCCAATATCAATAATGGCCACATCGGGCTGGGTTGAGATTAAAACATGCAGCCCCTGCCGACCGCTTGCAGCATCTCCAACCACTTCAATGCCATCCGCCTGCTGAAGGGCTGCTTTAAGGCCAATTCGGCTCAGGTCGTGATCTTCAACTAAAACAACTCTAATATTGCCCATGTTTGCTCTCTCTAACAGGCTTTCTAAGCGCCGCTGAATGTCTAAATGCTTGTCAAGGTTGGCGACTGACGCTTAGCTAGAACTAAGCTCATTCCCATAGCGTTCAGTAAAATAAGTTAGCTGAATGGCCAGAACCTAACTCTAATTGACGCTTTTTAGTTTGCGCTTTCTATTAGTTTGCGCTTTCTATTAGCTTGCTCTTTCTAATTAATTTGCGTCTTTTAGTTTGCGCTGTTTAGTTTGCACTCTATCGTTACGCTAACGTATCACAGCCAAAACAGCGTTCTGCTCTATCTTTTGATGGATTAGAGACCTCTTCCTGCAGACGTATTTTGCTGAGTTCATCTCGCTGAGTTCATCTCGCTGAGGTCATTTCTGGATACACTTGCGCTGGGATCTATGCCAGGAAGCTTTGACCCCATCAGCGCAAGTGAGGCAGGGTTGATGTTGGAATCAACCCGTGGGCTGAGCATCTGGAGGCGCTAAGGGGGAAGGGATATCGGGAGAGGTTTCTTCTAGGGAGTCTGAGGCATCTTTCCAGTGGTCTAAAACATCTTTAATTAAGACTTCCTTGATCCAGATTTGACCGACAACAACTAAGGGCAAGGCCAGGAGTAGCCCCAAAAAACCAAAAAAGATGGCAAAGGCAATTTGGGAGAGCAGCGTCACTGCAGGTAGCAGGGAAACCTGCTTTGCCATGACGGTCGGCACTAAAAAATATTGCTCCGCCTGCTGAATCAAGAGATACAGCACCAAGACAGCAACTGCTTTCCAGGGGGCATCCAAAAGCGCGATCGCCATGGGTGGAATGACGCTCATGGTGGGGCCAACGTTGGGAATAGCCTCTAGCAACCCCGCAATCAGTGCGCTTGCTAGGGGGAGACGAACCTGAAGCACCAAAAGTCCAATAAAGCTAGAGACCCCAATAACGAACATATTAAAGAGGGTACCCGCCAGCCAGTTGTCTAGACCCGTTTCGCAAAGCTTGAGAATTTCATCCACTCGACGGCGGTAAAATGCCGGAAAGAGTCGAACTAAAATTGCGCGGTATTTTTCTGGCTCAACTAAGAACATTAAGGTTAAGACAATGACCAGCAGAGTATTGAGCAGGACAAGCAAAGAATTTGAAAAAATGGCAAAGAAGTTCGCAAAGATTGCACCTGCCATGGGGGAAATTTGCCGATTTAGATTTTCTAATAGGCCTGTTTCAGAAAGATTTATTCCCGGTATTTGTTCTTCAACCCACTTAATGAGCGCAATCAATCGCTCCACGCCTCTGGGCACCAGCGCCGATAATTCCTGGGACTGGGCAATAAAGGGTGGAATGACCAGTAGACCAAAAATGCCGAAAAACCCAATCAGCAGACCCACCACAACGGGAATGGCCAAGCTGCGCTTGAGCTTAAATCGGGACATGAGCTGACGCACGATCGCATTCATGGCGCAGGCCAGCACCACTGCCATAAAGCCCAGAAGCAGCACTTGGCGAATCTGTAACAGGATGAAGAGCGATACGCACAGGACCGCAAACCCAATCCATTTCCCAATATTCACAGCGTTTTATCCTTAGCACAGCATCGTGCCACAGTATCGTAAAAATCACAGTATCGTAAAAGCACAGCAAAGAGGCAAAGCCAGCGTGGAGCCAACACAATCGATCGCCGAACGGGAATGGTGGGCACAGCGCTGGATAGATGTGCTGGAATCCTTTGGGTGGCGACGAAGACTAGAGCGTGCCCGCAACTACGTCCGGGAAGGGCGGGTGCTGAATCTGGCGTTTCAGGGGGCCAAGGTGAAGGCACAGGTGCAGGGCACTGCCGATGAACCCTATAACGTCTCTTTAGGGCTGGATGCCTTCACCGAAGAGCAGTGGAGCTATGTGGTGGAAGAGCTTTCCCAGCGCGCCATTTACTCGGCTAAGCTTCTGGCGGGAGAAATGCCCCAGAGTATTGAGGATGCGTTTACCGCAAGTGGGCTGAGCCTATTTCCCTTCAGTAAGTTTGATATCCACAGCGACTGCGACTGTCCCGACCCCGTGAACCCTTGCAAACATATTGGGGCGGTGTACTATCTGCTGGGTGATGCCTTTAGCCAAGATCCATTTATTTTATTTGAGCTACGGGGGCGCACAAAGCAGCAAATTATCGATGCGCTGCGCCAACTCCGGACGGTATCGGAGTCAGAGGGAAGTCTGGAGGCCCAGCCTAGCCTTGAAGTAAGCGATCGCTTCCCTAACCTCAGGGCAAACTTTTGGAACTATGACCACCAGCTTGACCCATCTTTGGTCGTCATTGCTCCACCCCCCACTTCAGAAACCGTCCTGGATTTGCTGGGGCCGCTGCCGCTTGATGCCGCAGCGACTACTGGAAGTTTTGACCCTCAGCGGGTGCAGGATACCCTCCGGCAAGTTTATCAGCGAGTAAATCTGCAAAGCCTGATGGCGGCCATGATGAGTCGGGAAGCGGAATAAAGCCTCCCGATACTCTAGTGTTCGGGTCTTAATACATATCTCTTAATAACGTGAGTTCGACAAAAAACAACCGCCCCTCATCCTCCCATCCTCCTTTTCCCTAGGGAGAATGAGGGGCAATTAAAAATCAAGCTTCTTAAGCCCCTCGCCTTTGGGAGAGAGGTTTGGGGTGAGGGGCTTCAAGTGCATTATCGAACTCACGTCTTAATACATATCTAAGGCAAAACTCAGACCCCTTTCAGAAAGTGGCGCTAACCTCGCAATGGAGGGGATGGGTTTTTACGACCCTTATCTTCTACCCTTCAACTTGCGTTAACGGCCCCGTGAACCGCTCTAAAATTAGCCGATTTTAAAATTAGCTGATTTTCAATTCTCAGCAATTAGATTCTCAGCAATTAGATTCTCAGCAATTAGATTCTCAACGATGAAGAAAAGATACTTCCTACAGGCAGGTGCAGCAATGGCTGGGGCGGCTTGCCTTGCCTACTATCGATTTGGCGTGTCCAAAGAAACCGCGATCGCAAACGACCCGCGCCAGCCCTTTCAGATTACAAAAACCGAGGCCGAGTGGCGGGCGCGGCTCACGCCCGAACAGTTTTATATTCTGCGCCAACAGGGCACAGAGCGCGCAGGAACTAGCCCGCTCGACCAAGAAAATCGTCCAGGAATCTATGTTTGCGCTGGATGTGAGCAGCCGCTGTTTTCTTCTACTACAAAGTACAGCAGCGGGACAGGCTGGCCTAGCTTTTATGCCCCTATTGATCAAGCCACAGGCACCCTGGAAGACTTTAAATTTGCCATGCGACGCACCGAAGTTCATTGCGATCGCTGTGGTGGACATTTAGGCCATGTATTTTTGGATGGCCCTCCCCCAACTGGCAAGCGCTACTGCATTAATGGCCTCGCGCTGAAGTTTATTCCTGCCTGAAGGGATGCCCATCATGGGCTGCGGACCATTTCTAGAAAAATTGACAACACAAAAGGCCTTCAGAAGCTGCTTTGAACTTCTAAAGGCCCTATGAGCGATGCATTTGAAACCAATCGGAGCGGCGGGATTTGAACCCACGACCCCTACTACCCCAAAGTAGTGCGCTACCAAGCTGCGCTACGCCCCGGTCATTAATGCTCTATAAGCGTATCACAAAATATTTATAGCCCCACGCCCAAAGGATAGATTTTTGCCCGTCTGCGGCTCGTCTGCGTCTTTTCAGTGCAAGCCTCGTCTTACTTGAGCAAGCGTCACCCAAACGCTTCAAACACTATACAAACACTAATAAACTCGAAGCATTTGAACCGTGCGCAAAATATTTGGGGTTGCCGCAGCGCTCCAGCTTCCCTCGGCTCGTCTGCCCGTAAGCAAAATAAAGCTGAGGCTGAAGGCATCGGGGAGTCCACGCACTTCCATCCACAGCAAGTCACTAGAGGCTTCACAAGCGATCGCTTCTTCCGCCATCAATTCTGGGCGAATTTCTACAAGAGCAGTGCTGAGCTGTTGCGCCAGCCGACAAAATTCATCAAATTCAGGCTGCGTTAGCTCAACGGCCCAGTCATCCGCACCCAGTAGCGCCTGAAAAGCAGCAGCGTCCGGATTCCATCCAACGCGCCAGCCATCGCCAGAACGCAACTGATGCGCCATCTTAGGGATTTGCGGGCAGCAGAAACTGAGCGTCGCCTGTGGGTCGCGGCTTGGACGGCTTGACGGGTTTAGCCTTGAGTAAATCTGCGCTGCCTGCGGTGGGCAAAGGAATCAAGGTTGGTTGCCTGACTGGGGCGGAAACAGGTACAGCGGTTGAGGGAGTCTGAGCTGGTGTGCTGGGGACAGCAGCCCTGGTGCTATCTTGCCCCGTAAATCCATCGACGATCGCCTGAATCAAAGCATTGCGCTGGCCCACATTGAGCGCCTGAATCAGCCTGCGATCGCCCTCCATGGGGTTATTTCTGAGAAATAGGCTGCCGGGATAGACTTCAGCCCGCAGATAGTCATTGACGCCCAGGTAGTCTGCTAGGGTAATTTTCCAGTCGAGGCGGTAAAGCGGCGATCGCCCTTTGGCCTGAGTGTGATACTGAATCAATCGGCTGACGAGGGTACTTTCAACGGCTTGCTTTTTTGTCGCTGTGCGGATGTACTGATTTTCGAGGGGCAAGTTTGGCAGCTTTTTATAGACTAGATTGGCCACCTCAATCGGTGAGTCGAGCTGCGCTGCGGCATCTAAAGAGAATGCCCCTTGCCATAGGGCCAGCGCGATCGCACTTCCTACTCCGCAGGATAAGCCACGCACCCAAAAATTGCGCCAGGATGCTTGTTTCATTCCCAGTCTCCTCCACAAGATTCGTTGCCTAGAGCTGCCAATATCAAGAAAATCAAGATACCTTCGGAGCGTTGACTTCAACCCTCTGAGCTGATGACCTGCGATCGCTCAATTCTCAGTCCCTTGCGCTCAGTCCCTTACGCTCAGTCTCCAATAATCTCAGGCTGGGTGAGTTCATCGGACATTTCTAGAATGGCGTGCATCACGGCCTTGATGCCGCCATCGTCAAAATCCTCGGAATTTTCGCGGTGGCGGCGCTTTTTGGCGCGACTTGCAACCTGGACGGTCACGCGATAGCGGTTTGAGGAGGCGTTAATGAGTTCCTCGGCGCGACGCATAACTTGGTTGGTGTCAAAGACCGGACGCTTTTGCATAGAAGGCCGTGCCGAATAGGTTAAAGTTCTACACCAGTGTAGCAACAACCACGGAGGAAAGAACCTTCTCTTCCCCGCCCCTTTGGTTCGAGAGGTTCTTTATCTACTGGGTGCGGAATGGGTGTGCGGAATGGGTGTGCGGAATGGGTGTTTTGAGACATGCGTTTTGATAGACAGGATACAGAATTGCGCCTTCAGGAGAGGGTTTGCTAAAAATGGGCTAGGGCGACGCTCCAGCAAGCCTTGGCTCAACGAACGCTTGTCTGGGCGGATGACTATTTTTACAGATTGCCAGCTTTTGCAGACCCTCAAGTTCTGGTTGCTCAAGTTATGAATGCTCAAGTTCTGGTTGCTCAAGTTATGGATGCTCAGGGATAGAAGCGCAGATATCAATGTTCCAGAAATATTCCAGATTGTAGAGACTTCAGGCTGTAGATATTTCAGGCCTCAGATATTTCAGGCCCCAAAATCCTCATCTTTGACGCACCTTCAGAGATGATATAAGTAAGTTGATATTTGGACGGACTGGTCTTCTTTTCTGGAAAAGCGCAGAGCTTGGGCTTTTCTTCACTTTTATTTGTCAAATCTTAGGATCAGCTTCATCATGACCGCAGTGACCCCCAACCTCGCCTCTGCCATCCCTAGTTTTTGCGACGGTATTCAGTATTTTGGTGACGTCTGGCCAGAATTTGACCGCTATGGCCAGACCCCCGCGATCGCCAAGGACGAAATGGCGATCGCAGACCCGACGGATGAAGCTGCGGTCTATCAAACGCTCTTAGCTGCGGATGCCCTGCGATACTTAACGCTACAAATTACGGCCAGCAAGGCCTCTGGCCACCCCGGTGGATTTGCAAGCTCCGTAGAAGCCTACGTCAGCCTAGTGATGCTGGGGCACAAAAACATCTTTACCGAGGTGGGACACCATGCTCCTGGGTTCTATAGCGCCATGTTTATGGATCGCTCCTTGGAAGCCATGGGAATTGAGACTGTCCAAAAAATGCGGGACTGTTACCGAGAGCGGCATGGCCTGTTAGGGCACCTCTCTGGCCAAATTCCAGGGCTGTTGGGGCCTGCTGGCCCCTTGGGTCAGGGACAGCATTTTGCCATGGCAGCGGCCCTACTCCATCGAGAAAAGCTGTTTCCCTTCACCTTGGGCGATGGGGGTCTGGGTGAGCCCTACATTATGAGCAGTATGGGGCACTTCCATACGGCCTTCCCCGAAGTCACCAACTTTTTGCCCGTGCTGGTCTGGAACGGGTTTAGCCAGGAGCATCACAGTATGGTGTCCCTGCAGTCCAACGAAGCGATGGTGCGCTACTGGAAGGGGAACGGTTTTGATGAGGTGATTCTGATCGATGCGAAGGACTACGATGACGCAAAGCAGTCAGGGGCCTATGTAGACAGCACGGCTTTTTCGCTAGAGCAGCGCTTAGCCTTTATGAAGGCGGTACTGATTGGTACCGATCAGGCGGCGCGATTGGCGTTGGGCGGCAAGCTGACGGTGCTGATTTTGAAGCAGCTTAAGGGAGCTGGGGTACATGCGCTCGGTGCCAAGTCCCATAACCTGTACGGCCATCACACCCTCGATAACCCCGATATTGTGGCCGCACTCAAGCGGCGATCGCTCTCTCCAGAGAGCTGGGACTTAGTCCGCACCAACCTTTCTCGTGCCGGGGGCGGGCCAGCGGCGGAAACTGTTGTGACGGAATCAGTGTTGCCCTTGCCGGATCTGAGTGCCCTAACCCTCGAAGAATATCCGGTTGGGGGAGACCCTAAAGTGGCGACGACGGCGATGGGTCTACTGGTGGGTCAGGTAGGCCAGATCGACCGTAAATACCTCGTTACCAATGCGGACGGCAACGAAGCTTCGGGGATTGGCAATATTAACCAGGCACTCAAAATCATCCATCCCACCGATGACCCCCTTTATTTTCAGTCGCCCCAGGGTCAGGTCTATGAGCCGCTGAGTGAAGATGCCTGTGCGGGACTAGCCGCAGGATTAGCGCTCTTGGGTAGTCGATCGCTCTGGTGTTCCTATGAGTCCTTTGCCATCAATGGCCTCCCCATCTGGCAGACCGTGATTCAGGCGATGGCCGAACTGCGCCGCCCAACGCCTTCAACCATAACGCTCTTTACCGCAGGGGCCCTAGAGCAAGGTCGCAACGGCTGGACGCACCAGCGCCCTGAAATTGAAGCCTATTTTGCCGCCATGATGCGCAACGGTAATGTATTTCCAATTTTCCCACCAGATGCCAACAGTATTCAGGCGGCCTATGAATGGGCGCTCTCTACGCGCAACAAGGGCGTGGTGATTACGGCAAGTAAATCCCCACTGCCGATTCGCGTCACCCTAGAGCAAGCTCGCCAAGGGCTTCAGGATGGAGCGCTGGTGCTCCAAGAGGCCACTGGCAGCAAGACCGTTGTGTTTGCCGTGGTGGGCGACATGACGCTCATTCCAGTGCTGGAGGCTGCATCGCTGCTAGAGGCGGAGGGCGTTGGGGTACGGGTTGTTTCGGTGATGAATCCGCGACGGCTTTACCGTGCTCAGGATGTGGCTTGGGAAAGCTGTGCTGAGGCAGATGATGGGTTTTTGAGTGATGAGCAGTTTGAGGCGATGTTTGGCGGCGATGCCCTGATTGGCGTGACCGGAGGGGCAAGCACGATGCTGGAGCCGATTCTGCTGCGCAGTACCGCAAATCGCGATGTGTTTGCCTGGAAGCGCGGTGAAACCACGGCCAGTGCTGGGGAGCTAATGGCCTTCAATGGCATCACTGCTGAGGCGCTAAAAGGGCGATCGCTTTCGTTACTGGCTTAACGTGAGTTCGACAAAAAACAACCGCCCCTCATCCTCCCATCCTCCTTCTCCTTAGGGAGAAGGAGGGGCAATTAAACATCAAGCTTCTTAAGCCCCTCGCCTTTGGGAGAGGGATTTGGGGTGAAGGGCTTCAAGTGCATTATCGAACTCACGTTGGCTTAATCCAACGCCTGCCCCAAGGCGGATTAGGTTGCTCAAGCTTGATTGGGCGATTCAACCCTAATTGAGATTCAACCCTGATTGAGCAAAATATGCCTCAGTGCGATCGCCGCGCCATCCTGCTCCACGTCTGGGGCTACCCAATCTGCAATAGCCTGAACGGGCAGGGGCGCGCTGCCCATGGCAATGCCAATTCCCGCATACTCCAGCATTTCTACATCATTAAAGTTATCGCCAAGGGTCATCACTTGAGCGGGCTGAAGCCCCAAAAGCTCTTCTGCGACGTACTTTACGGCGGTGCCTTTATTGACCGAGGGGTTGGTCGCTTCAAAAAAGGTGGCGATGGACTTGGTAAGGTACAGCTCCGCTGGGGTGTATTGCGATCGCAGGTGAGTATAGAGAAAGTCAATATGGGCCGCATTCTCGCTCAGGGCTAGAAGCTTGGTGGGCGGCTGTGCCTCAATCAGGGGGCGGAGGTCGCCCACGGGAGTTGCGGTGACGCCGGTGCGATCGCAGTACTGCTCGGTTTCGGGGGTGATGGCGCGCACATAGAGCTGATCATTGACGTAGGCGTGGACGGATAGGTGCTGCTGAAACTCAACCGCCTCAAAATACGCTAGTAGATGTAGCGCCTTGGCCGGGTCGAGCGTCCAGTGTCGATGCAGCGTGCCCACCACCGGATCTTGAATTAGCGCCCCTTGGTAGGCCATCAAGGGCAGGTTAAGCTGAAGAGCTTGGTGAAACCGCAGGGCAGAATGAAACATCCTCCCAGTGGCGATCGCCACTTGAATCCCCCTGCGCTGCACGGCCCTTACCGTCTCAATCACAACGGGATTAATTTCGTTGTTTATTCCGGCGATCGTGCCGTCAATATCTAAGACCACTAGGCGAATGGCCTGGGCGCGCTCAGGGGAAATATTGGGGAGCTTTGCGCCGGAGGAGACGGCTGCGGGTGAATCGATTTTTTGTGAAGCTGCGTCTGGTGAGGTCTGTCCTGGGGTAGTGGGTTCTGGAGCGGACGTAGATTGAATCACAAAAGCCTCACGCGATCTGTTTCTTCTGTGTACTGGAATTTGCCCTGGAAGGCAAGCAAACCGAACACCAAAGGGAATTCCGGCGCAGTGATATCGTAGAAAAGGTGCCGCTGTATCTAAGCCTCACAATCTAAAGGGCTCCAATCTGGCCTGCTTCTTTCACCCATCTCTGTAGCCCCATTCTCGTAACCCCATTTCGCAACCCCATTTCGCAACCCCATTTCAGAACAAAGTCATGATCCACTTTGAGATTCCTCTAGATCAGATTGTCTACGACGAGCGTGGGCTAGTCCCTGCCATCGTGCAGGACTACTTAGATGGAACGGTACTCATGATGGCCTGGATGAATCGAGACTCTATCCAAAAAACCCTAGAAACGGGGCAGACTTGGTTCTGGAGCCGATCGCGTCAAGAATTTTGGAATAAGGGCGCAACCTCTGGCCATGTCCAGAAGGTGCAGTCGATCCGTTATGACTGTGACAGTGACGCCCTCCTGGTCACGGTGGAGCAAATTGGCGATATTGCCTGTCATACGGGGGAAAGAAGCTGCTTTCATCAGGTGAATGGGCAAAAGATAGCGCCCCCAGCCGATACGCTCTCCCAGGTCTTTGCCGTGATTTGCGATCGCAAGGCCAACCCTACCCCCGACTCTTACACCAGCAAGCTTTTTGAGGGGGGCGATAACAAGATTCTCAAAAAGATTGGGGAAGAGGGTGCAGAGGTTGTGATGGCCTGCAAGGACAAAGACCCTGACGGCATTGCGGGAGAGGTGGCGGATCTCTTTTTTCACACCCTGGTGGCGATCGCTCACCACGATGTAGATATCAAACAGGTTTACAAAAAGCTTCAGGAGCGCCGCCGCTGAGGCAGGGCGGATACGGTTCATCTCAATGTTCTCGCAGAGGGCTGTCCCTGATATCCCTGAAGACTCTCTCAGACTTTGCCCGTCCCTCAAGCCTCTAAAAACGTTTCTAAATCTGGAACGGGCACCCAGCAGCCTGTCTCGTGGGACTCTTGGGTTCTGTCCATTAAGAGCTGAGCGTACACCCCTTCTTTAATGGAGGGAGCGCTCGTCTGCCCTTGCTGAATACAGTCTGCCCAGTGGGTGATGACACGAGCGACGGGAGCAATGCGTCCATCGGGGTGGGTTTTGGGAAAGTCGTAGGCCGCCGGGATGGGAATTTCTTGCAGGGGGTCGCTAAGTTCTGCACCCCAGAGCTTAAAGCCATGAACGTAATCCGTCGGGTTGTCGCTGCCGAGCCTGAGGGCACCGCGATCGCCATAGACTTCTACCCAATGACCGCGCCCACTATAGGCCGTCGCGCTAATACTGACCTGAACGGGGGTGCCATCCAGCAGTTCTAGTAATATCAAGCAAGTATCGTCGGCATCGGCCGCTTTCGGTAGCCCACTCACGGGGTCAGGCCGATAGGCTACGCTGGTTATCAATCGGCCGCAGACCTGCTTAATGGGGCCAAAAAGCCACGCAATGTAGTCAAAGACATGGGAGCCCAGTGCACCTAAGGAGCCTCCTCCCGCCTCAGCGCTCGCGTGCCAGCTCCAGGGGCGGCTAGCGTCTGCTCGACCGGGCACCAGCCAGTCAACTTTGATAAGGCGCGGCTTGCCAATGGTGTTTTGCTCTAGCTGCGCTTTCAGGGTCATCCAGGCAGGGATATAGCGAAACTCAAAATTCAGGGTAATCTGGAGTCGCTGTTGCCGAGACAGGTCGTAAAGCGACTTTGCCTGGTCTGCGGTCATGGTCGCGGGCTTCTCTAAAAAGACGTGCTTGCCGGCCAATAAGGCTTGGGTGGCCATGTCGTAGTGCAAAAAGGGTGGCGTTGACAGGCATATCCCCTGAATATCGTCGCGGGACAAGAGCGCTGAGAAATCATCTGAGAACTGGGGAATTTGGTGGGTTTGGGCGATCGCTTCTGCCCGACTGCGATCGCGGTGGTACACAGCCACCACTTCGGTGCTTGGACAGTCTCTTAGCGCTGGTAGATGTACCTTCAGCCCAAAGCCCGTTCCGACTAAGGCGACACCCACGGGGGTGTTTAGATCCGACATGCTGCGCTCCTGGATATTCTCTTGGGCATTGATACCTGATACCTCCTGGCTGTTCATAATCCCTGGGGGGTTACCCTTCAATTCATCATGCCACCCAATGAGTAGGGCTGGAAAACAGCGATCGCTCAAGGTTTGGTCTTAGAGATCTGAGCCTAAAGGCCTGGGTTTAAATCACAACGGTTAGCGCAACAGAAAATCAGGCGTCGTCCATTGTCTGCGCCTGAAGAATCTGAGCCTGAAGAACCTGAGCCTGAAGAATCTGAGCCTGAAGAATCTGAGCCTGAAGAACCTGAGCCTGAAGAATTTGTAAACTCCCGCCCACCCGATAGGATTGATTCTGAAGCGCAAAGCCAGCCTGAGTGAGTTCTTCCGCCAAATTAGATCGCACTAAGTCCCAAGCCGTCTCTGTTTCAAAGAGCCACAGAAACAGCGCCAGCCCTGGCCATAGGATAGGTGTAGTGGGCTGGTGGAAATCAAGAAGCGCAAAAATGCCTGTGGGCTTCAGGATGCGTCGCACTTCCGTCAAAATTTTGCGTCGCTGATCTGGCTGCATTTCGTGGAGCGCTAGGCTGGTATGCACCAAATCAAAGGAACCGTCCTTGAACGGCATAGACTCTGCAAACGCCTGGACAAACTTTGCTTGGGGTAGCCGTGCCTGGGCACTGGCGATCGCCTTAGGTGAAGCATCCAGTCCCGTCACGTGGCGAGATTGCTGCACCAATACCTCCGTCACGGGGCCATGACCGCAGCAGAGATCTAGTACCTCGGTTTCTGGCTGAATATCCAAGGACTGAAGCGCCAAGCGCCGCAGATGTCCTTCCCCACCCACGGCGATCGCCGTCAATTTTGTAATGCCGCTGTACAGCCAGGGGTAACGATAGCTCCAGGTTCTGAGAATAGTAGCCATAGTTGATCTCAATGGAATTGCTAGTGGAGCGAGTCTGGGTTGTGCGGGCCTGTTGTGCCGATCTGGATTGTACCGATCTGGATTGTGCCGATCTGGGTTGTGATCTCCAGATCAGTCCCGAATAGACCCACGGCCTGCTTTGCGGCATAAAACTTCCAGTTCAAGATCCAGCGAGGGCTTATGACTCCTTAGCCGAGTTAGCCTTCATCGGTGCAGCATAAAACCTATCCAAAGCCAGCACTGTCCAGACCCATCGGAGCCTGACCAAGAGAACACCCAGCGAGATCGCGATTAGGGCACCTGTACGAACCTGGGATGACCAATCTCCACGGAAGCCCCCTAGGTAATGAGAGCCAATCAGGATGCTATGCACCACCGCAGCAACGAAGGCACAAATCGCCCAGAGATGGATAGACCGCCAGCGATCGCCCAGCTTTTGCTGAGCTTTGTCAAAACTGGTCAGGGCGGCAGGCACCATGAGGAGCAACGCCAAAATACCAATCTTGAGTCCCACCTGATGCTGAGGGAGCATAAACGCGATCGCGTCCATCCGCCACTGTAGGGTATGGCTGGCCATATGTCCCGTATGGGCTAGCGCTAGGACAAAAGCCCCCACCCCCAGTACCCGTCGATACTGAAGCGGCTGGGGCCAGATCCGGCTTAGGGGTCGCGCTACCAGCGCCAGCATTAACAACAGAAGTGAGCCTTGCCCCGTCCCGTCGATCATGGCATCGGTACGCAGCAGCGTTAGCCCCCCAATCCCCAGCGTAATCCAGCCCCCCAGTCGAAAGAGTTGGCCACGTCGATCCGCAGTGAGTTTAGCTGTCGTGAGCCCCACCCCTAACATTGTGGGAAACGTTCCGAGGCCAAAGGCCGCCATCATGGCTGCACCCTGCCAGAGATCCCCCGTTTCTGCGGCCCGAATCTGGGCAGCGTATAAAAAACCACAGGGAATGAGCCCCCACAATCCACCGAGAAGAATCGGCGTCCACCAATCCAACTGTACAGAGAGCTGAGCCATGGCACGGCTGAGTCGATGGTGAGTCTTTCCGGCAAGGGGGCTCCAGTAGGGTAGGGGTGGCAGTAGTTCGGGCTTAATTTGACGCAGCCCAAACCAGATCAGTAAACTGCCTGTCAACATTGCTAGACCTTGGCGGAGCAGGCTACCAACCCCTGCCATCTGTCCCCCGGCAATCAACACCGAACCAACCCCTCCAATCGCCGCGCCTACTAAGGTGTAGCTGAGCAGCCGACCGAGGTTGAGTAGGGTATTAAATAAAAATTGTGGCGGGGGGGAATGTTCAGGCTGGGTTTGCTCAGATTGGGCGTGTTGAGGTTGAGGCTTTTGTGTTTGGCTATTGGTCTGTGCTTGAGCATTGGTCAGAGAAAATGCAGCGCTAATGGGGCCACACATGCCTACACAGTGGCCAAAGCTGCCCAAAAAACCCAGGCTCATCATGAGAAAGAGATCAAGCACTTTTCGCCTATCTATTGCCTATTTATTGCCTATTTATTGCCTATCTTCGGATTCAATGGGACTGATTCAAGGACACTGACTCACTGCGCCCAATTCACTGTGTTTAATTTAATGCCACCAATTTAAGAAGCCCAAAAAATCACAAAGCTTGATTGAGAGGCACGGTTGCCCTACTGCGTTACGACAATTTTGCTCACATTCACGGCTCCCGATTTGCCGCGCAGCAGAATCCCCTGAAGGCCAGCATCTAAACGAACGGATAGGGGTTTTGTCTCGGTACTGCCGCCCAGCAGTCCCTGCTTGGGGACATCCACGACGCCGAGCCGTAAGCCGCTCACCCACACTTCTACCTGGCTTCTTTCTTCAGTGGCGATCGCCTGAAGCTTTAGGTTATAAATGCCCGATCGGGTGGTGTGTGCTGTATAGCCAAACCAGTTTCCTGGCTTCACTTGGGCAGGACGCCAGCCCACGTAGCGGGGCGGGATGTTGTACTGATTGGCATCCAGGGTGGCGGGCAGTGCCACACCGTAGGTTACGGGGACTCTTGGCCTAGTGTTTAGTACGTCAATCGCCTGGAGCTTAAGGTTTTTGCGACTATTCTGAGCATCCCAAATATCCGTCACAAATCCCCAGGGTGACTCTCCCGTAATCGTAAAGTACACCTTCAGATCGCCGCCTTGGCGGCTCCATACATCATGGGCGCTCACCATGCCGGACTTCATGCGCGGGTCGTCTCGATAGGCTGAACGATTGGTGTCGTTTACGTTGTCCCCTTCAAGGTCAGGGCCAGCTTCATAGGCAATTCGCTTGAGGCCAAAGGCTGCGGCATAGTTGGCATCCTGCTGGAGATCAGCCGTCCATTTCACCTGATCGGTCAAATCCGCAAAGGCGGCATTGGGAGAAGATAGATTTTTCGGGCCGTAGTACCCGCTGCCGCCCACCCCATACAGGTAATAGTTTGCAGGTTTTGGGTTGCTGACTCGTGCAGGGTTGTTATAGTACCCTTCCATGAAATGAATTGCCTGGTAGAGTGGCCCATCCGCATAGCCAAGCTGGGTCATCAGGACGGGACGAACGCGCTGCATCATGGCCGCATCCCCAAAGGTTTGCCGGAAGATGAGCGAAATCTCAGCGCTGCGTTTGGCAACGCGACGCCAAGCCCAGTACCAGTCGTTGGTCTCCCCATCAAAGTTCAGCGGAGATTTGCCTTGTGCAACCTCGGCTTTGGCTAAGGCATAGTTTTGTTTTGACTGGGAAAAGGCAGGGGCAGTATTCCATAGCTCGTTGGAGTATTCCACATACACCTTCAGCTCAGGCGAAAGCTGACTTTTAATCAAAGCGGCAAGCTGACGGACATAGTCGTCATCGGCCTGGACTGGCACGGTGAGCCAACAGTCTGTCTTAAGCTCGTTGCAGAGGGCGATCGCGTATTCGTAGGCTCCGCCCCGTCCCTGCCAGCCATAGCCAGGGGCTGACTGATGCATGGAGTACCAGTCCGGCGTGAGCCGCTCTGACCAGCGCTTTTGAATGTTGCCATTGGAGGCTAAAAAGTCCATAAAGCGCAGCACCTTAAATCGCCTCAGTGCTTCCTTAAAGGGGGGTGTAAAAAGCGTAGTGGGCGGGTAGGTCTGGGTGCCGCCTTCTGTGATCGGCCGCATCAGCTTCACATCGGTAATCCCCGAATTAAAGGGGGCAGAGGCCGAAAGACGGGTATTTCTAAACCCTAAAAAAAGGCCCTCCTCTCCTTGGGAGGGATATACCAAGTCTGCTGTCGTGGAGTTTGTGGCGGCGCTATAGGTTAGGTTTTCCAGCCGACCCGCACAGCAGTTAATTTTCACCTCCGCCTGTCCCTTAAAGGAGAGTCGATAGGTGCCGTGCATTCGGCCAATGCCGTGCCAGACCGTAATGTCAGCATCTTCGGTGGGCCAACCTTTGGCATTGAGGGTTGCGGGCTGCTCGGAACCTGCCTTTTGCCACAGTCGGCTTTGCTTAATTGCGTCTGCGAACATGCGTGTCCGGCTATAGTCTCCCGGAAAATCAACGTTCATGCCCATGAGGTTGGTGCGGTCAGCAGGAGCCTGGGTAGGAATGGGTGAAGGTTGAGCTGCTGAGGGAGAAGTCGGGGGTTTCTGGGCAGTTCTCTGGGCAGTTGTTTGGGCAATTGTTGGGGAGAGGAGGGGTGATCTGTCCGGATCGGATGCGATCGGGACGGAGCGCCCTGAATTGCCGCAGGCCGCCGCCACTATTAATAGGCTGGAGAGAACAGTCTTTGATAGAATTCTGGTCACGCCTCGTCTCACCGTTGCCCGCCCCATGATCTTAATCGATTGATTGATATAAGCAAGGGTAGCTTGCTGCTGCTGCAAACAGGTAGCCTCTCTCAACTCCATAAAAATCTGAAATCGCCACAGTTCACGAGCCATCGATATGGAGAATGCCCATGAGAATGCTAAGGAGAACGCTATTGAATTTTGTCAGGTTGACTATCTTCGGGGCGATCGCCCCTTAGTCCAACAATTGACCTTCCCGGTAAAATCAGGCGAAACGCTTATCCTGCTGGGGCAAAGCGGCTGCGGCAAAACCACAACCCTCAAGCTCATCAACGGTCTGCTCCTGCCCACCTCAGGCCAGGTCTTGGTTTCCGGTAAGCCAACCCAACAATGGGATCTGATTCAGCTGCGCCGTCAGATTGGCTATGTGATTCAAGAGATTGGGTTATTTCCCCATTTCACCGTGGCGCAAAATATTGGCTTGGTTCCCTCCTTACTAGAGTGGCCTGCGGGCAAAACGCAGCAGCGGGTTTATGAACTCCTAGAAACCGTTGATCTGAACCCCGCTCAGTTTGCCCAGCGATACCCCCATCAGCTATCAGGTGGTCAACGGCAGCGAGTTGGCGTTGCGCGAGCCCTGGCTGCTGACCCGCCCATCCTGCTCCTAGATGAACCGTTTGGTGCCCTAGATCCCATCACCCGCCTGGAGCTACAGCGAACGTTTTTAAACCTCCAGCAACACTTGCAGAAGACCGTTGTCTTTGTCACCCATGACATTCAAGAAGCCCTGCTGTTAGGTACCCAGATTGGCTTTTTCCAGTCTGGAAAGCTGTTGAGCCTCACCTCGCCTCAGGGGTTCTACCATTCCGCCCGACCGGAAGCCCAGGCTTTTTTGCAGGGGTTCAGGATGGTGGACGATCTGCGTAAAAGACTTCAGGGCGACCCTCCCCATGATTCACCTCTCCAAGAAGCATTTCCGCAAGATCTAGCGTCTTAATCTAGCCCCGAAAGACAGGGCAATCAGCATGAAATATCAAAATGGGTGAGTTCTTAACGCAATACGGCGCAGAGATTGTGCAGCATTCGGGCGAACATTTGTTCCTCGTTCTGCTGTCCACGGGCATTGCCATTCTCGTTGGCGTCCCGCTGGGCATTTTAATCGTGCGAAAGCCGCATCTCAGACCTTTCCTGCTAGGATTTGCCAATGTGGTTCAGGCAATTCCGAGCTTGGCTTTATTTGGCCTTTTAATTCCGCTACCCGTGCTGGGCGGGATCGGTGCTCAGACCGCGATTATGGCGCTCATTCTCTATGCTCTGCTGCCCATTATGCGGAATACCTATCTGGGCATTACTGGAGTCGATGCAGCCGTTCGGGAGGTCGGTCGTGGCATGGGTATGACGGACTGGCAGCTCTTAAGGCGCGTTGAATTTCCCTTGGCGCTGAGCGTCATTTTGGGCGGCATCCGCACTGCTACGGTTATTGCGGTGGGGGTTGCAACGATTGCCGCTGCGATTGGTGCTGGGGGGTTAGGGGTGTTTATTTTTCGAGGGGTGGCGGTGGTCGATCATCGCTTGATTTTAGCGGGGGCAGCCCCTGCCGCTTTGATGGCGATCGCCATTGATAGCGCTTTAGCCCAGCTAGAGCATCGACTAGGGGTTAGGCAAACATCATGAACCCAAAACCCATGAAACCCATAAAACCCAAAAGCTTCAAGCGATTTTCGATCTGCCTCCTTGAAATCTGTCTCGCTGGCTTGGGGCTAACAGGCTGCGCCC
The DNA here is from genome assembly GCA_022402525.1 of Thermosynechococcaceae cyanobacterium MS004. Taxonomy (GTDB): domain Bacteria; phylum Cyanobacteriota; class Cyanobacteriia; order Thermosynechococcales; family Thermosynechococcaceae; genus JAAURS01. The sequence continues at coordinate 69,444 of JAKRSB010000109.1, read as the reverse complement.
AATTTTCACAACAGCCTATAAAGCCCATTGTCATTGGTTCCAAAAACTTTACCGAGCAGCTAATTTTAGCGGAGCTAATGGCTCAAACCATTGAAGCAAAGACCGACCTCAAGGTAGAGCGACGCTTTAATCTAGGCGGCACTTTTGTCTGCCATCAAGGACTGGTATCGGGGCAAATTGACCTGTATCCGGAATATACGGGCACAGCCTACAGCGCCATTCTGAAGCAGCCCATCGCGAAAGATGCAAAACAGGTCTATGAGAGAACCCAACAGATTTACCGCCAGCGCTTCAGCCTGGAATGGACGGAACCCTTTGGCTTTGAGAATACTTTTGCCATTGTGGTGCGGGGGGAAGATGCTCGCCGTCTAAACCTCAAAACCCTATCAGATGCTGCCCAACATACGCCCCAGTGGAGAGCCGGGTTTGGCTATGAGTTTGTCGAGCGTGCCGATGGCTTTCCGGGCTTGGCGAAGACCTATGGCCTGAAGTTTGCCGAGGCACCCCGCACGATGGACTTGGGGCTAATTTATCGTGCCCTCACCGCAAAGCAGGTTGATTTAGTGGCCGGCAACTCCACGGATGGCGTATTGTCTCGTCTAGATTTAGCCATTCTCAAAGATGACAAGCAGTACTTTCCACCCTATCAGGCCGCACCCATCGTGCGACAGGCAACCCTAAAGAAGTATCCAACCCTCCGCCAAGCCCTACGGTCTCTCGGCAGCAAAATTTCTGAAACTGAAATGCAAATGCTCAACGACCAAGTTGACAGTCAACAGCAGGATATTACGAAGGTCGTTCAAGACTTCCGGCGCACTAAGGCGCTATAGCCTTGCAGACTCTAGCACTTGTAGACTCTAGTGCTTGGCTGTTCCAGCCTTTCCCTGCCCCGCTGTTTCTGCCTCATCCACCACCACGACTGGAATCGGGCTAGCGTCCAGAACGGCTCGTGAAACAGACCCGATGAGCGCACCAGGAAAAGTCCGATCACTTCGCTTCCCAATCACAATTTCATCGGCTTGGTAGTCCTGTGCCGTTTGTACGATCGCCTCTGGAGCCACCCCATCCATGACTACGACCTGGTGCCTGACATCGGCGAGCAGCTTCTGGATGGTTTTTTTCAGGATTTCTAAGGGTGCAAGATCCTTTGCAAGATCCTCTGATTGAAGCACATGCAGTACAAGAACTTGGCTATCGCTACGCCGCGCTAGTGCGGCTGTTTTGGTCAACACCTGCACCGCAAGGGAAGAGGTATCCACGGCGGCCAAGATCCGAATGCGACGGGCGATCGCAACCTTAGTCGGATCCACTTCACCGCGCTCTAAAAGCTTGGGGGCTAGGGTCGGAATTGCCCAGGCCGACAGGGGTGCAGTGACCAAAATCGAGAGGATTGCGATCGCCAGAATGGTTTCGCCCCCCTGAATGCCACTAGCCAGCGGAATAGCGCCCACCGCCGCCTGAACCGTGGCCTTGGCAGAGTTCCCCGGCAGCAGGTACAGGCGCTCTTGCCAAGTCCAGTTGCTGCCCAGGGTTGATAAATACCAGCCCAGCGATCGCCCCAGAAATGTCCCCAGACCCAGCACCAATAATCCGGGCAGCAGCGCCGCTTCAAGGGCTTGAAGCTGAATACTAGCCCCCAGCAGCACAAAGAGAAAAATTTCCGCAACGATCCAGAGGCTATCAAATCCGCTGCGCAGCCGCCGTGCGAGGGGTGCATCCAGCGCCACCAGAAAGAAACCCATTGACATCATGGCTAAGTAGCCAGAGAAAATAGGAAAGTCTTCTGCTAAGACCACCATCCCTAAGGCAAGGCTAGCGACCACTAACGTATCCTGCACCGCATTTTGTGTCCAGCGCTGCTTCGTCAGCAAAGACACCACACATCGAGCTGTGATCCATCCTAGCGCTAGGCCCAAGCCAATCTGAAGCATCACCTGGAAGGGCAGAATCTGCAACGCATTAAGGACAATGCCCCCTGGTAGACGCAGGTCTGCTGCAGCCTTGTGCGATAAAAAAGCCAGCAGCAGACTAAACATCAGCAACATCAGCACATTCGATAGGGCACTCCCGGTGAGAATGGCATCGGGAATCCCTTTCTTGACGCCCCACCCCAAGCGCTTAAGGCGCAGCATCCCCGGCACAATGACTGCCGGAGACTCCGCCGAAATCACGCAGCCCAGCAGCAACCCCGTGAGAAAGTCAAACTGAAAAATAAACCGCGCCGCAACCATAATGGCGATCGCCTCGCACACCGCAGGCAGTATCCCTAGGCGTAATGCTACCGTTCCTTGCTGGGCAAGTTTTTCACGGTCTAGCCCCAGACCAGCCTTCATCAGAATGACCATCACCGCAATGACGCGCAGCGCATTGGCGGAGTCCAAAACCTCCGGACGAATTACATTCCCAGCCTGAGGCCCCAAGGCAATGCCAGCCAGCATCATACCGACCAGAACCGGAAGCTTCACACGACGGGCAAGCTGCCCCGCAAAAAAGCCAATGACCAAAATCCAGACAATACTTTCTAACATCACCCACCAACATCACGCAGCTTCAGTAAAGGACGGATCAGCGTGACTTGCATTGGAAGGTTTATGAAAGACAAATAGCCCTACCTTCCGCCACAAGTCGGAATAGTAGGAGCCATCAGCCTTTTAGTAAAAAGATTACCCTAGGCGGTTTAGGCGAGCTCCATCGCCTTTTTATTCAAGAAGGATGAGTTCCAAATCTCAAAATCAGAAAGGGCACTGACGACTTGCCGTGTTTCGTCTCAGTGCCCTTAACTGGTTCATTCCTCACACCAACGCAATTCTACTGAAAAAGCCTAGAGTTGTCACCTTAGCCTTAATATATTTTGTCGAATTTACGTGAGTTCGACATGAATTCGACAAAAAACAACCGTCCCTCATCCTCCCATCTTCCTTCTCCCTAGGGAGAAGAGGGACAATGAAAAATCAACGAAAAATGAACCTTCTTAAGCCCCTCGCCTTTGGGATAGGGGCTTGGGGTGAGGGTTTCAACTGCATCATCGAACTCACGTCGAATCAACCGCTCTCGAATGAACCGTTCTCGAATCAATGGGCGCTTCAACGGGCGCTTGGCGCTAACAGGAAGACCATCTGGCACATGAACTTAGCGAAGCTGCATGCCGATGACCTGGGTATGGGTGCCTCTGGCTTGGGTGACGCCAATGGTGCGATCTGCTGCCTCAATCATAGGGCGACGGTGGCTCACAACAATGAACTGAGCGCTCTCGGCCTGCTGGCGAATGACTTTAGACAAGCGCTCGACATTGACCCCATCCAGGAAGCTATCCACTTCATCGAGGGCATAGAACGGAGAAGGTCGATAGCGCTGAAGGGCAAAAATAAAGCTAAGGGCGGTCAGGGACTTTTCGCCGCCGGACATGGAGGCGAGCCGCTGAACAGGCTTCCCTTTGGGATGGGCAACGAGGTTCATGCCGCCGCGAAAGGGATCTTCCGGATCTTCGAGTTCCAGGTAGCCATCGCCGTCAGAGAGGCTGGCAAAGATGGTCTGGAAACTTTGGTTGACGGTATCAAAGGCCTCTTTGAAGGACTGCTGCCGCAGGGTGGTGAAGTTTTCAATGCGCAGCAGCAGCTCGGTTCGCTCTTCTTCAAGGGTGGAAAGCTTTGCCATAAGTTCCTGAAGGCGGGCTTGGGTGCGCTCAAATTCCTCGATCGCCAGCATGTTGACAGGCTCTAGGGCTTCGATGCGGCGCTGGAGCGATCGCAGGTCTTCGCGGAGCGCTTCTAGGGTGAGGGCTTCGGGGAGTTCGGGGAGCGGGCTAGGGAGCGCTTCGGCGGCGGCTTGGCGCTGCTGATTGAGGTGAGCAAGCTGGGTTTGGTGCTCCTGCTGGGTTTCGATGAGCTTTTGAACCTGCCAGGTCAGCTCTTGCTGAGCTGTGGTGCGGGTACGGAGCTGTTGTTCAGCGCGATCGCGGTTTTGCTTGGCTTCACCGAGGTGAGCTTCAAGTTCCTGAAGCTGGACGCGCAGCGCTGCAATGTGCGCGGTGATATGGGCCTGCTGCTGGACGGCTTCTGCTTCTTGCTGCTGGGCTTTGGCCTGATCCTGCTGGGCGCTGGCGAGGTTCCCTTGGGCTTGCTGAATTTTTTCTTGAAGTCGCTGCCGCTGAAGATTGAGGTCTTGAATCTGCTGCTGCGCGGTTCTGAGGGTGGCTTCATGCTCTTGCAGACGGGTTTCTTGCGCCTGAATTTGGCCCTGAATCTGCTGCCATTCACTATGGGTTTGGGACTGCTCTAGCTGGGCGATCGCGGCTCGGAGCTTGGCCAGCTCAGCTTCTTGTTGGGGGAGTTCGGCTTCAAGGGAGGCAAGGCGGGCTTGAGCCAGGGATAGCTCTTGGGTTTGGGCAGTTTGCTGCTGGGTGAGCTGGGCGTGGCGCTGGGTGAGCCCCTGAAGCTCTTTTTCAAGCTGTTTGACCTGAAACTGTACTTCCTGGTGCTGCTGCCGTGCAAGGGTCAGGGCTTGCCCTGACTGGGACTGCTGGTTTTGGGCAATTCTAGCTTCGAGGCGGCTCAATAGAGACTCAATTTCACCCAGGCGCTGACGGAGCGCCAGAATTTCGGCAGATTCGCCCGTTTCGGCATGGCCGAAGTGAAGGGACTGCTGGGCGGCGCGGCTGCCCCCAGTCATCGCGCCGGTCGGTTCGAGCAGATCCCCATCCAGGGTGACCATGCGGTAGCGGCCAATGTAGCGTCTGGCGGCGCTGAGGGACTCAAAGACCACGGTGTTGCCAAAGACGTAGGCAAAAACCGCTTCATATTTTGGCTCAAAATCCACCAGAAACGCGGCGTAGTCAATGGCACCCTCTAGGTTGAGGGGGGGCAGGTTTTGGGCGGCACGCAGCTTATTGAGGGGTAAAAAGGTGGCACGTCCGCCGCGCTCGCGCTTGAGCAGCTCAATGCCAGCAGCGGCAACTTCGTCACTGTCTACAACAAGGTGGCCGATGCGTGCACCGGCGGCAGTTTCTAGGGCGATTTGATATTGGGGATCTACACGCCCTAGATTGGCGACTAGGCCACAAATGCCGGGCAGGTTGGCTTTGATCAGAAGCTTGGTAGCAAAGGTGCCCTGGGCTTCCTGCTGGGCCTGATCTTTTGCTTCAAGCTGGTCAAGCTGACGCTGTTTTTCGCGCTGCTCACGCTGGAGGCGCTGGAGGGTTTCTTGCTCGGTGCGTTGGGTTTCGTCGGCTGCGGCAAAGGTGGCCGCTAGGGTTTGGACTTCGGTTTGTCGGGCTGCAAGGTGGGTTTGGGCTTCGGTAAGCTGGCGCTGTTTCTCCGATATTTCGCCCGCGATCGCCTCAATGTCTGCCCCCTGGAGTTCGCTTTGGCGGGTGAGCTGTTCGGCCCGCTCTTGAAGTCTGGCAAATTCTGATCGATTGGGGTCTAGGGTTTTAAGTAGGGTTTCCATTGCGCCGCGAAGCTGGGTTTGCTCTTGCACCCAGGCATCAGCGGAAGTTGCGATCGCCCGTGACTGTTCCCGTAGGGTTTCGAGGTCGGCTTTGGCAGCATCTCGTGTCTGGGTAAGCGTCTGTAGGGTTTTGCGCTCAAGGGTGATGCTCTGCTGCTCTAGGGCTGCAACCTGCTGCTGGTCGGCCACAATTTGCTGCTGGAGCTGTTCCAGTCGCCCTAGGACAATCTCCTGAGCGGCCTTAGACTCGGCCTGCTGTCGCTGAAGCTGTCGCAGTTCTGCTTCTTGGGTGGCGATCGCCGCCTGGACGGCGAGCTGTTCGTCTTCGCCAAGGGCCTTCACCTGGGCATTGAGTTCGGCTAAGCGATCGCTCATCTCCTGAATCTCAATAGCGATCGCCTGAATTTGAGCTTCGAGTTGGGTCTGCTGCTGCGCTTCGGCCTGGATCTGCTGCCCTATTTTTTCAATCTGCTGGGCTAGGCTCCGGTAGGCTAAGACATTTTCCCAAACGGATTTGTCCTGCAGTTCGGCTCTGAGCGCCTGGTATTTTTGGGCCTTGACGCGATCGCGATCTAGGCGATCGCACTGCTCCTTCAGCTCCTGCTCCACAATATGGAAGCGATCTTCCTGCTCTTTTACCGCATCAAGCTTTTCTTTAGCCTGATTAATTTTGCGGTCAAAATTGGCAACCCCCGCCAGCTCGTCAATAATTTCACGGCGCTGACGGGCATTCATGGAAATAATGCCTGTCACATCCCCCTGAAGCACCACATTGTAGCCCTCCGGGTAGATGCGGAGCCGATTCATCTGGTCGTGAAGTTCTGAAAGGGTGCAGGTTTCGCCGTTAATAGCGTAGGTAGAGGTGTAGGTGCCCTGCTTTGTCACGCGCAGCTTCCGCGTCACCTGCCACTCCTGGGCGATCGGCGCTGCCTCGCTGGTTTCCGCCTCATCTCCAGTCCCTGCAGCCACACTTTCAGGCAGCAGCGCAGCCGCGTTGATATCTGAAATATCATTAATATCTGAAATATCAAAGGTGACGGTTACCTTCGTCTCAATAATTGAGTGGCCGCGCTTTAGCTGAGCCTGGTTGACCAAGTCTGGTAAGCGCTCCGCCCGCATTCCCTTAGACCCCGATAGCCCCAAGGCAAAGAGCATTGCATCCAGTAAGTTAGACTTTCCAGATCCATTGGGCCCCGAAACGACCGTAAAACCGGGCAGTAACGGAATGGTCGTTGTGCTGCCAAAGGATTTAAAGTAGCTTAGCTCTAGACTTTTAACGTACACAGTCGAAGGCGCTCATGGCTTGAAGTAATGTCCCAGTCTGCCTCAGCCGCTCAAATGGGATGGTGTGCTGATCAAGAAAAACCCTGTAACCGATGGAGCCAGAAAATTGAGCAAAGCACAGGTAGCCTGCATTTTTTCAACAGGTTATCATGCCTTCCCGAATATCAACTCATTTTGAAACCTAATTTTGGTTAGGTCTTAGTCAGGGAAAAATTAAGGGGATGCCAAAGTTTAGAATCATCGAAAAATCGACATAAACTCATCCTGCGCTCAGAACGACTTCGGCGAGATCCGTTAGGCTAAAGAGACTAGGTTCAAAATAACCCAATTACCGTAGAGAAAAGAAGACCGCTATGTTTTTTGGTTTTGGTAAGAAAGCAACTCTCCCCTCCCCAGAAGAAGCTTTGAAGGGTCGAGCTGAGGCAATAGCCGTTCCTGACAAGCACTTTGTAAACGGAAATTCCCTAACGCCGCCCTATCCTGAAGGGCTAGAGATGGCCATGTTTGGGCTGGGCTGCTTTTGGGGCGCAGAGCGCGGCTTCTGGAAGCAGACGGGGGTCTACAGTACCGCAGTGGGGTATGCCGCTGGCTTGACGCCCAACCCCACCTACCAAGAGGTCTGCTCTGGCCTAACGGGACACAATGAAGTGGTGCGCGTGGTCTTTGACCCCAAGGTTATTTCCTATGCAGAGCTTTTAAAGGTGTTTTGGGAAAGCCACAATCCGACTCAGGGAATGCGCCAAGGCAATGATAGCGGAACCCAGTATCGGTCTGGCATCTATACCTACTCGGCTGAGCAGCAAAAGCTGGCGGAACAGTCTCGCGATGCTTATCAGGAGGCGTTGAGCGCCGCTGGACATGGGAAAATTACCACTGAAATTTTGGAAGCCCCCGTGTTTTACTTTGCGGAGGCATACCACCAGCAATACCTTCAAAAGAACCCGAACGGGTATTGCGGACTGGGCGGGGTGAATGTCTCTTGTCCCGTGCCGCTTTTACGCTAGGGCTGTTTTGGCCAGGTCACATAAAAGGTGGTGCCCTTGCCTAGCGCTGAGTCGAGGCGAATGGTTCCTTCCTCGGTTTCCACTATTTTTTTGACGATGCTTAGGCCAATTCCTGTGCTGTCCTGGGAGTTTTGGGGGTTGATGGCCTGGAAAATTTTGAAGATGCGCTCGTGGTGCTCTGGGTCAATTCCTGGCCCATCATCGGCGATCGCAAATTCGTAACCCTCGTCCAGGACTTTACAGGAAATGTGAATGGAGCCATCGGGTCGATTGTGGTGCCGAATCCCGTTGCTGATCAGATTAGAAAAGACCTGGGACAGCAGAAGTGGCTTGGTTTGTAAGGTGGGCATTCCTGGCTCAACCGTCACCCGAAACGGAGGGGGTGGAGCCATAGAATCGATCACCTCAGCCAATAGGTCGCCCACCGCAACGGTCTCAATCATGCTGTCCGTTCGACCAGCGCGTGCATAGGCCAGCAGCCCGTTAATGAGGGCTTCCATCCGAGCTACGCGGCTGCGCAGGAGGGTCATCTGCTTTTGATTTTCCCCTGAAAGTAGACCCTCTAAATCTTCTTCAATCCACTGAGATAGATTTGAAATTGCGCGGAGAGGGGCTTTTAGGTCATGGGAGACAATATGGACAAAGCGGTCTAGCTCTTGATTGCGCGCCTCCAGCAGCCCCGCAGCCTGAACCATCAGCCGATTCAGGTTAGACAGTTCCTGGGCACGCTCTTCTAGGGCGGCTTGGGCCTGTTTACGCTCTGTGATGTCCGCATGGGTGCCAACCCACTCCCGGACGCTGCCATCTTCTTGGAAGACCGGCACGCCCCGCACGCTCATGGCTCGATAAACACCATCCCTGCGCCGCAGCCGATGTTCGGTGCAGTAGGGTGTATGGTTGGCGATCGCCGTTTTCCACGCCTCGGCGGTCTGCGCCTGATCGTCGGGGTGAATTGCTTTCAGCCATCCCCAGCCCTGGTACTCTTCAAAACGCTGCCCTGTAAACTCCGCCCAGCCAGGTTGCCCTGAAAAAAGTTCGCCCTGAGCATTGGTATTCCAGGTAATTTGAGAGATTGCCTCAACCAAGGAGCGATACCGAGCCTCTTGCTCCCGGAGGGCTTGCTCGGCCTGTTTGCTATCGGTCACGTCTAGAGCAGTGCTGATCACCAACCGCCGACCGTCGCCCAAATCATTGAGGGGCGCAGAGAAAAAGTCCCAAATTCGGATCTCGCCACTGCGGGTTTTAATGGTAAATTCGCCCTCTCGCGTGCGTTCAGTGATGTCGTAGAGATTTACAATTCGCTGCTTGATGAGGCCCTTGCGATCGCCATAGGCTTTCTCCATCCAGGCTTCTACGGTGGGAATGTCTTCGGGCGAATAGCCGGACAGCTCAATCCAAGCTTCATTGATGAGCAGCACTTCACCATCTTCAGCATGGAGCGCAATGGGCAGGGGCGAATTCAGGATGGCTTTATAAAAGCGATCTTCACTTTCGCGGAGGGCTTGTTCGCTGCGCTTGCGGTCTGTAATATCCCGGACGACTCCCATCATGCGCACAGGCTGGCCTGAGTCGTCGTAGAGGTAGCGCCCCTTGGCGTCAATCCAGTGGAGGCTTCCGTCCGGCCAAAGGATACGGTACTCAAGACTTAGGACTTTGCGGTTCTGCCGTGCGGCATCTGTGGCCTTATGAATCCAGTCCAAGTCGTCAGGATGGACGCGGCGCTCCCAATCTTGATGATCGCGGTTGGGCTGGCCAGGGGTATAGCCAAAAATCACCTCATGCAGCGGGTTCCAAAATCGCTGATTGGTGAGCATATCCCGATCCCAGGTGCCCATTTGGGCGGCTTCGAGGGCAAGGCTGAGTCGTTCAGCGCTGCGGGCCGTCTCGGCGATCGCCATTTCTGCTTCTGCCCTGGCAAGTTGCTCTCGCTCTAACAGCTCTTCGTTTCGGCAGTTTGTGACTTCAAGCTGACGGATGACGGCCTCTAACTCGGCCTGAGTTTCCTGCTCTCGCAGCAGCAGCAGTTGATTTTGATGATTTTTGGCCTCCAGTTCGGCAGTGCGCTGGGCAACGCGCTGCTCTAAGGAAATATTGAGCTGCTGAATTTCTGCTTCAGCCTGTCTGCGCTCGGTAATGTCGCGTCCTTCTGGAATCAGCAGGATAACGTTGCCTACTTCATCCTGAATGGGTTTAAGCGAGAAATCAATGCACCGTGCCTCATCCTTGGCCCCTAAAACCTCCACCTCGTAGCGCACAAATTCGCCAGAGGCCGCCTGGGCGATCGCCTGCTTTAGCTGCTCGCGCACCTCCCTAGAAGACTGCCACCACCGGGCCTCCCAGAAGGGCCGACCAATGACCTCCTCTGCCTTGAATCCGCCAAAGTTTAGAGCCGTTTGATTGGCTTCAATTAGGGTTCCGTCTGGCTCCAGCAGGCCAATAAACTGAAACGTCTGGTCAAAAATAGCGCGAAATCGCCGCTCGCTAGCTCTGAGCGCCACCTCAGCCTGTTCCTGCTCCGTAATGTCTCGCATGGCAACCACTGCACCAAGCTGATGCCCACTCGGATGCAGAATTGGCGTCCCGTTGGCCAGCAACAAGCGGGACTGTCCACCATGCTTGGGTACAATGCGCATTTTTGCCCCGCGCACAACCTCTCCCTGGAGCGCCCGAAACAGTGGAATATCTTCACTGGCAAGAGGCGTTAAGGTATCTGCATGATATAGGTCGTAATACTCTGCCCAGCGGTCAGCCGGTAATGGCTCAACCGGCAGTCCATGAAAGGTTTGGCTTGCCTTATTAAATAAGGTGAGGGTTCCTGCTGCATCACAAGCCACAATGCCGTCCGAAAGGTTATCCAGCAGCGCCTCTAAAAAGGGTTGATTGCTGGTCAGGGCTGGCTGAGTCAAGCCATCAATGTCGGTCAAGGTGCCGAGCCATTTGCCCCCTTGAAAACCGTCTTCTTGAAAGTTATCTGGGTCAGGGCTGGATTCAATCGTGAACTCTGCTCGCGCAATGACGCGACGATAGGTTTGATCGGTCTGCCGCAGTCGAAATACCGATTCGAAGGCGTTTTTTGTCTCAACAGCCTGCCGCCAAACCAGGCGATTTTGCGCTTGATCAACGGGATGAATCGCTTCAAAAAAACCACTGCCCAGCCCCTGCTCCAGACTCAATCCCGTTACGGTTGTCCATCGCTGGTTCAAAAACGTAATGCTTCCTGCCTCAGAAGCAATCCAAACAATATGAGGCAAGCCCTCCAGAAGCCTTTGGTCCTTCGCGTCGCTGGGCATAGTCGCTGACCATAAATAGCGCTAGTGATTCTTGGCTTAACTATAACAAAACCTTTTCTTCAGAATTATTTCCTAACACGACCTTATTAACAGCGGTTTGCGCATCCAATGGGTACACCGAAGTCTTGAGCATATGCTAAAACAATGAGACTTTTGTCCCTAATCGTTACGCAAAGCGCTGTATGTTTTAGAGTCACGTTCTAGATTCATGTTCTAGATTCATGTTCTAGAACCCTCTGAGAACGGTCGCCTTAAGCTCTCAGATGCCTGTCGTTGACTTTTTGAATGTCGCTATACTGTGACCGATGTCCCTAAAAAGCTTTATGGGGAGGCTGTAATGCCGTCGCCCCATTCATCACCTCCAGGGTGAACAGTCGCTCGTTTCCTAATCCACGTAAGACACGACCTCTTCAGTGGCGTAGCGCACCTTCGGGCGAGCCGCTGACTTATCCTCCGCAGAGCGATACCCTGCCGGACAAACCACCACTGATGCATAGCCCTGAGCCGTTAGCCCCAGCACTTCATCATACTGAGAGGGCAAAAAGCCTTCCATCGGGCAGGTATCAATCCCCAGCACTGCGGCAGTGGTCATAAACTGCGCTAGGGCAATGTAGGCTTGGCGGGTAGACCATTCATTGAGGTCTAAGGGATAGGGCGGCTTGGCCAAGAATCCCTTAACCACCTTGGCAAACCCTTGAAGATTTTCAACGCTGGTCTGCTGAACTTCTGCCGTGCGGGCAATAAAGCGATCCACATCGGCATCGTTAATATCTTTCTTAATGGCAAACACGACCAAGTGGGAGGCTTCTACCACTTGCGTTTGGTTCCAGGATGCAGCCACTAATTGCTGACGAATTTCTGGATTTCGCACTACAAAAAACTTCCAGGGCTGTAGTCCAAAGGAAGAGGGGGCCAGTACAAGACTTTGTTCCAAAACAGCCCAGGTTTCTGGGGGAATAATTTGGGTAGGGTCAAACTTTTTGGTGGCATAGCGCCACTGAAGTTGCTGAAGGACAGATTCAGGGCTGATAGCTTTAGTCATTCCGCGCGGCTCTTTTTGTTTTTTGACAACTGATGACCATTTTTACCTGATCGCGATTCTCACTATATCGAATCCTTTGACTGAATGGAGTCCAATAGCCTACACGCTGCGTTGAGGTGTGATTCAACCTCAGGTGAGCATTCTTATCTGTAAATGGGTTGATGTGTGATTGGGTTTATGTGTGAATGGGTTGGATTAATGGGTCGAATTAATGGGCTGGATTAATGGGTCGATGCTGTCTCACCCCATACTTTTGCAAGACGCTGATCGCGGCCGCAGGCGAAGCGATAAAACTGATATTTGGCCGCGTGGGTTTTGTAGTAGTTTTGATGGTAGTCTTCGGCGGGATAAAATTCGCTTGCTGCCACAACCTCTGTAGCAATGGGCTGCTTAAGCTGCTCGGCGATCGCCGTTTTGGACTGGCTGGCTAGAGCTTGCTGGGCCTGATCCTGGTAGAAAATGCTGGAGCGATACTGACTACCGCGATCGCAAAACTGACCGCCACTATCCAGCGGATCAACATTGCGCCAAAACACATCTAGCAGCGTTTCATAGCTCACCTGCTGCGGGTCATAGACCACCTGCACCGATTCTGCATGGCCCGTCGTCCCTGATGAAACCTGGCGATAGGTCGGGTTTGGTAAGGTTCCGCCCGTATAGCCAGAAGTGGTTGATACCACGCCTGGTAATTCATCAAAGGGCTTTTCCATGCACCAAAAGCAGCCCCCTGCAAAGTTTGCCTTGGCTAGGGATTGTGCATTGGCAGGAAGCGCATTCGCAGGAAGTACCCAGTACACCAGCAGATAAAGGAACACTAAACAGGCGATCGCGCCAATGCGCAGAAGGCCATTGGGCAAGAGAGCTTTGGACTGGAAAACTTTGAGGCGAAATCTCGACATTCGGGCGGGGGACAATCGGAAATTCATGGGTGAAGGGTGAGGATGTAGCATGCTGACCAATGCTTGCTTGTAGTGGTGATTAGGAATCGTGATTGGGAATGATCAGCGATCATTGACATGATTCATTGACATGATTATGACTGTAGCTTAGAGCAGTCCAGAGTATCGATTGTCTAAAAGGTCTAAAAGCTTGAATCTATCCTTTATCCTTTAGCCTTTAGATTTTCTCCACCAGGAGATAGATGCATTTAATTCAGTTGGGAACTTTACTGTGAAGCTCAGCAAGTAATGTAAAAGTTGACTTCGAGCAATGCTTAGTTTCTTTAGTTAGAAACTTTGGTAATGTACGGGAAGAGATATTCCAGCAGGACTGCCGCGATCGCAGAATGGGTCTTTTGCCAACCACAATGAAGCAAGCTTACCTGAAGGGCTATTAGGCCGAGCGGCTGAGTGACTCGATGGAATTGTGCAATACTTCCCGACCCTTGAGCCATGCCTCCCTTGGAAATGTAAGCCATAGGGCTTTTATAAAGACCGTTATTAGATTTTGCCAGAATGGGTCTTGCCAGAATGGCAGAAACTACGCGCTACCCAACAGTCTGGATAGTGTTTTTAGTGCCCCATCCAGGCAGTGTTGACCCCAAACGACCTCTCCACCTTTCGTCAACGAGCTGAACTTAATCGAGCTGAACTTAGACGAGTGAATTGAGCACTGGATAAGACCTTTCATGTCAAGATAAGTCTTATAAACCAATCAGCTTATCTTGCCTATTTTGAACCCATCCTGCATTAACCCTGAGCGCTTGAGCATTATTTAGTGGGTATTGCCAATGGGTATGGTCAATGGGGATTGTCAAATAGGTATCCTCTGTTGGGAGCCTTCTTAAGAGTTTTGTTCATGCCTACTAAAACAGCAAGATCAGCTAAATCAGCTAAATCAGACTCGAAGCTAGAGATGATTCAGCAATGCTCTCTATTTCGAGATTTGAGCCTGGCAGAGCTGGCTCAAGTGATTGAACCCTCTGAGCTAATTGTTGAGAAGCTGTACTCCAATCGACCCGTCTACACGGCCTATCGACCGGGCATGACGCTCCAGTTTCTCTATATTATTTTGGGCGGTGGGCCTGTCATTGTGCGCAGTAGTCCCCTCGATCGCGTCATTGCCATCCACTATCCTCAGGGCTGCTTTGGGTTTGAAAGTTTACCCTTCGGATTTGGGGCCGTGAGCCGCAGATTTCCGAGCTTGGTGGAAGCCTACAAGACGACGGACGTGCTGAAGGTTCCGGCGCAGAGTATTCAGCGCTTCTATGAGTGCAGCGAATCTTTCCGCGATCGCTACAATTTGCTGTTTGAGCTGCGCGAAAAGTTTGAGTACCATTTGCTGAACTGTAGCGCCTACCCGCCCCAAGCGATCGCCGCTCTGTTGCGATCGCTCATTTACCAAGAGCGCGAGTTAGGGAATCAGCCCAACAGTTCAAACATCTATACTTTTGATTTATCCGTAGACATTATGGCTCGCGCGAGTCAGCTCAATAACCGCACAGTTGAGCAGGTCTTAAAGGGCATGGAGCAAAACGGACTCATTGCCCTAGGCCGCGTCAAGGATATGTCCGGGGATACCCTTCAGGTTCTTGACCCAGAAGGGATGAAAGAGGTTTATAGCACCACGCGGGACAAAGTGTCTTGGTGGCCCTTGAAATAGGTTGATTGGCTCACCACTTCAACTACTAGGTTGGCTGGGGTCTGCTGGAAGCCGCTAGGGGTCTACTAGGGGCCACTTGGTGAAGAATCCATGACTCTGCTCAGGGCTAAATCTGGCGGTAGGCTTGACGCCTAGGGATAGAATGTTGGGGTACCGTCTGGCTAATGCCCTGCACGTTCTACATGCTGCTGCAATCTCTTAAACAGCAACTCATAGTTCACCGCGCTGTTTTGCTGCTTGGCGTCTATTTGCCGCTTCAAAGCTTTGCCATTCTGGCAATTTATATCCGACGCTCTAGCGCTGGTTTTGTGGGGGACAATGCCATTCTTCAATTTTTGCATGATTCTGCTACGCCCCAACTTGATCAGCTAGCAGGAATGCTGACCGGACTGGGCGTATTTTGGGGAGTCTTGCCAGCTTCTGTTCTGATCGGAATAGGGCTACTCTATCGCAGACAGTGGCGATCGCTTCTGCTGTTAAGCGCCACATTATTGGGGAGCGCAGCCATTAACCTCATTGCAAAGCTGCTCTTTCGTCGAGCTCGACCTCAGCTTTGGGTACCCTTTTTACCAGAGCTTGACTACAGTTTTCCCAGCGGTCACGCTATGGCAAGTATGGCGTTTGCTGCAGCACTGTCAGCGTTAGCCTGGCAGAGTCGCTGGCGCTGGCCAGTGGTTGTCTTAAGCGGATGCTTTGTGATTATTATCGGCTGGACCCGACTCTACCTGGGCGTCCATTATCCCAGCGATATTCTGGCAGGTTGGCTGCTAGCGCTGGCCTGGTCTGTGGGGGTCATTCTTCTGACGGTGCGATCGCCTAGGGAAGAACCTTCATCCTAGACACTGTTGCGTTCCAGCTCTGCCGTGATGCATTACCTTGTCATGCTTTAGCCTTAACCCTTCCTTCTAAACTTAATATTTCAGATAAAAAATTCAGGTAAAGAATTTAGGTAAAAACTCAAATAAAAAATTCGAGTCTAGAAACTGGAGGTAAAGATTGTCCATTGATCGTTCGGCTGTTTTGAAGTGGCTACAGGCCAATGTTCCCAAAGCTCGGATCCAGCATATTTTGAGGGTGGAAACCTATGCCCAAGAGCTGGCCGCTCAGCATGCTCTTGATGTAGACAAATCAGCTCAGGCCGCACTCCTCCACGATTTGGCAAAATACTTTAAGCCAGAAAAGCTGCTGTCTATTGCCCAGGCCGAAGGAATCTCTATTGATTTAGTCCTTGCTGCAAATCCGCGACTGCTCCACGCCGAAGTGGGGGCGATCGTGGCGCGCGATCAGTTTCAGGTGGAAGATCCAGAGATTTTGGATGGGATTCGCAACCATACCCTAGGACAGCCACAGATGTCGCCCTTGAGCTGCGTGATTTTTTTGGCGGATAGTCTAGAGCCGGGACGGGGAGATCAGGCTGAGCTGAAGCAGTTGCGTAAGGTTTGTGCGTCTAACTTGTATCAGGGTGTTTGGCTTACCTGCGATTTCACCATGAGCCGTCTCATTCAAAACCGAAAGCTCATTCACCCGCGCATGATTATGACGCGCAACTGGGCGTTGCAGGCAGACTCTAGCGTGAAACAACGAAAAGAAATAAAGACTTCAGCTCCTCGTGGAAAAACGGCTCGGACGATTGGAGGATAGGAGATTGAAGAAATAGCTTTGATCAAAGCTCCTTGGATCTTTGCGGCTGTGGGTGCGATCTACGGTCTTATGGTAGGTAATCCGAGACTGGGGCACCTGAGTAAAGCCCACCAGCCAAGCTAAGGAGCGATACTGCGCTACGGTATAGCCGCTGTGGGTGTCGGCATTATTGCGCCCATCGGGGGGTGTTTCTAAGGAAAAGTGATAGGCAAAATTATTCACAGAACCTGGGACTTGGGGGTTAGTCTGGACGGACTCTGGCCCGTTTATGCCCATAAATACTGAGTTTGCAGCTCCAAAGGCCCGATACTGAAAGGGCACGGTATAGATGATAGTGCCGTCCAGGCGAATGAGGGCGTGGTAGCTCACCTGGTTTCCATTTTTGGTATAGTCTGGAGCCTGAAATAGATGGACGGCGCTCCTGGCTGACCCAACGGTTTCATGGATGACGACGATGAAGGGGTTCCGTGCGGGTGCCCCATAAATATCCTGCTTCACTCGCTCTGCGTAGTGGGTAGGCGAGGCCCAGGCGACGATATGGGGCGGCTGAGGGAGAGGATTCGCGCCCGCTCTGTGGGGGTTGATCCCAAGCCAGAGCAGCAGAGCACAGGTGGCACAGGCTAGGGCGATCGCGCCTAAGGTTCTCTGGGTCTGGAACTGGAGCTGTCTCAGAAACTGGCTCTGAAGCTGGCTCAGAAACGGGCTGATAGGGCGCATGGGCTTGATGTTCTGCATGCATCGCAGGGCCTAGATTCACCGATCCCTGGGCTAGCGAGCTATCCATCAAATGCTCGTGTAGGTGTCCAGAAAGGTAAACGTTATTATGAAATAGAGTATGGCGCTTATCGGGCGCTTGCATTAGCTGTCATTAAAATTATTGAGCTGGGGGCAGCTCAGTGTGAATTGATTTCAGTATGTAAGGGCTACAGCGCGCCCATTTTGTAGAGGATAAGCTCCATGATTATCGTAATGAAGAGTGGCACCCCAACGGAAGAAATTAGCCGAATTAGCGATGAAATGCGGAGCTGGGGGCTATCTGCCGAAACGATTGTGGGCACCAGTAAGTGCGTCATTGGCCTAGTGGGTGAAACCCGCGACCTTGACCCAGACCAGATGAAAGAGGTTAGCCCCTGGATTGAGCAGGTGATGCGAGTTGAAAAGCCGTTTAAGCGCGTGAGCCGCAGTTTCCGCCACGGAGAGGCTAGCGCCGTCAAGATTTCTACCCCCAGTGGGGTCGTGACGATTGGCGAAAATCACCCCTTGGTGATCGTGGCGGGGCCCTGCTCCGTGGAAAATGAAGCCATGATTGTGGAGACTGCGCTGCGCGTTAAGGCGGCTGGCGCATCTTTTTTAAGGGGAGGTGCCTATAAGCCTCGCACTTCTCCCTACGATTTTCAAGGCCATGGCGAGAGTGCGCTACATCTCTTAGCTGCGGCGCGTGCTGCTTCAGGGCTTGGCATTATTACCGAAGTCATGGATACCGCTGACCTCGATAAAGTGGCAGAGGTTGCCGATGTGGTGCAGGTGGGGGCGCGGAATATGCAGAATTTCCCGCTTCTGAAGCGGGTGGGTGCCCAAGAAAAGCCCGTGCTGCTCAAGCGGGGCATGTCGGCCACCATTGATGAATGGCTGATGGCGGCGGAATATATTCTGGCCGCAGGCAACCCGAATGTGATTCTTTGTGAACGCGGGATTCGCACCTACGATCGCCAGTACCTTCGCAACACCCTAGATTTGGCGGTGATCCCGGTTTTGCGTACCCTCACCCACCTGCCCATTATGATTGATCCCAGTCACGGCACCGGATGGGCAACCTACGTTCCGGCGATGGCCAAGGCGGCGATCGCTGCAGGGACAGATTCTTTGATGATTGAAGTCCACCCCAACCCCGCCAAAGCCCTCTCCGATGGCCCTCAGTCCCTTACGCCCGATCAGTTTGATCAGCTCATGGGCGAGCTATCGGTCTTTGGCCGCGCGGTGGGGCGCTGGCCAGAAGTCGCGCCCGTGGGGAGTGTGTAGCAGCCTGTGAGCGAGATGTGAGTTAGATGTGAGCGAGATGTGAGTCAGACTTGCATGATGCGTCGAGCCTAGGACGCTTGCAAAAAGTCGAGAATGGCCTGGGCAATCGTCTCGTTGCCGTCCGTTGCCAAGCGTGTAGAAGACAGAGGCTCATTCAGGGGGCGGGTCAAAAATTCCCAGTTTGAGGTCGTGAATTCTGCGGGCGCTAAGATTTGGTGCGTACAGTGTTGCTCAATTCCCTTCAAAAGATACTGCGCCTCGGCAAAATCGCTGCGGGGAATGGAAATAATGGGAATGCCAACCCGACAGGCCTCGGCAAAGGTGCCATACCCAGGCTTACTCACCAAGCGACCACAGGCTGGCATCAGATCTACGGGGCGATAGTGCTTTCCATCCACCTTGATGAGATTTGGCAGGTCTGGGGCCTGGGCGTTCAGCGTAATAAACTGCCAGTCTGAAAAATACTGAAGGTTTTCGTAAGGCACTTCATTCAGGCCAAGCCCCCCAAAGGACAGCAGTACCGTGTGCTCCTGGGGGGCAGTTAGGCTGAGTTTGTCGCGGATTTCTGCCGTCGAAAATTTAGGACGCCCCCCAGTGAGCCCTATCTCTTCCACCACCGGAAATGTAGACATCGGGGAATGAAAGGGTAGCCGAAACAGGCGATCGCAGTCTTGAAAACAGCGCCGCACCCAGCCCACCATCTCTTTGAATTCATCCCCCCACTGGTCATAAATTAAATCCCAGCCAAAATTGCTCATCATCCAGCAGGGCACCCCAGCCGCCTTGGCAATCTGAGTGGCAATGGGCGGGATATCCGCCAGAATTAGCGGGATATTCTGCTCCTGAATGAAGTGAGCTTCTGTCTCAATCAGTTCAGGGGCGATCGCCCGAAGGGTCTGGAGCTGTTGAAGCGTAGCGGCCTTATCAAAGGTCAAGCTATCGCTCTGCACCACGCCGATATCCAGTCGCTGAGAGCGATAGGTAAAGTCTTGAGATAGATATGCCTCAAGGAGCCAGCGCGGCGCGGTGGTGACAATGGTGAGGGAAACTTCAGGACATCGGTGCTGTAGCTCTGCCAAAACCGAGGCGGTACGAGTGACGTGACCAAATCCATGATTGGTAATGGCAACATACAAGGCAAGACGGCCCATAGTTCATTCCTGGCAAGAATTGAATTGAGAAATAAATGGAATCGCGTTCTTTGAAAGAACGCTAACCCCAAAAACACTAAAACCCCGAAAACACTAAAATCCCAAAAAGACTAAAACTTAGTGAGTACAAATAGACTACCCTCGTTTCCCCGCCCAATCCGTAAATCTTGATCCAAATAGGTCACATCAAGCCAGCCCGGTTTTCTAGCACGCTCTGGCTGGGCCTCAATGGCAACATCAATGGCCTTCAGCCTGACACCGCTATTCAGCAGATCAATCAACTGATTGGGGGAATCGTAGGGTAGCAAACGCTGCAGACCAATCACTGAGCGCTTAAACTGCACTTCAACGCGCTTATCAGACACGGGCCTAAATTGGGCGCTGACGCTCACCACACTCTCCAGGAGCGGTAGCCCAGTTAGCTCTGCAATGTTATAAATCTGGGCGCTCTGGGTGCGAATACATTGATAAATCTGCCCTAGCTGCACGACGGGAAACCGTCCTAGCCCCAACAAATCTTGGCTGGTCGTGTAGAGCAATCGCCAGTTGCCCTCTAGTAACTCAGCAGCCTCTAGGGGGCGCGCCGTGGGGTTACGATCTTCAAGCTGGGCGATCGCTGCCTGGATGGCCGTGCGATCGGACTCGTTGGTCAGCAGACCACGGTTCAGTCCTGAAAGTCGTTCGAGCAGCTCTAGCTTGCCAATCATGATTAGCCCCCAGGCCTATCGCCAGAGAATAGTGTTTTAGAGTGTTTCAGAGAGAATGGTGCTTTGAAAAATGCGCTCCCCTATGTCCAGAAGTAAGCCATCACAGGCATCAAAGCTCAGACCATCAAACCTGAAGGTTTCAAGGCTGAAGGTTTCAAGACTGAAGGTTTGCAAGTAATATGGTGATCGGCCATTCGTATCTTAACAGGGGCCTTTACTCCGTTCTTACAGCGTCTTTGGATTGCAACCTTTTGAATATTCCCTTTTGAATATTCTCTATTGAACATTCTGCTCTGTCCCTCAGCCCTTCTCTACAAATAATTCGCCGCCATGAACAACCTTTCCCTTCGGCAGCAGCCCCGCGACCAAAAAGCACCCATCATCCAAGCCAGTACGGACTCTTCCATTTTGAGCTGGTTAGAAGGCACCGGTCGCCTTATGGATCGCGATATTCCGATTGACCCGGCACTCTTAGAAGAAATGGATGAACTCAGCCGCTCCCTCATAGGCAGTGATGACACTGACTACGATGATGAAATTGAAGAAGATGGAGACGAGTAACTATTAGCAGGGTTGGCCCATCAGGATTGGCCCATCAGGGTTGGCCCAGCAGGATTGGCCCAGCAGGATTAGCCTAGCAAGATAGGCCAGATTTACAGAGCTAGATCTATCTAGCTCTACAAAGCTCCAAGCGCTCAAAAAACAACCACCCAAACCCAGAGGATGTATTTGTGTTAGTCAGCGATCCACAACGCACGACGCGACTGTCAGGGCAGCAGCTTTACTGGCTGTTGCTGCTTGGACTCAGCGCGATCGCGCTTTTGTGTGATGGGTTGGGAGGGCGCTTTAGTCAACCTCTGGCGTCGTTTACCCTACCGTTTTTGATCAGTGCTGGGGTTGTAAGTGCCCTGGGCTACTGGGTCGTGCCGCTCCTCAGACGACTAAAAGCAGGCCAGGTCATTCGCGAGGACGGGCCTCAAAGTCACCTCAAAAAAGCCGGCACCCCAACCATGGGGGGCATTTTTTTTGTGCCCGTTGCGCTGGTTGTGAGCGTGGGCTGGACAGGATTTATGGGGGTTCAGGCTTCTGAGGTAACGGCAGCGGCGGCGTTGACCTTAGCGCTAGGCTTTCTGGGCTGGCTGGATGACTGGCAGGTGCTTCGCAAAAAGTCGAATAAGGGCATTTCTGCTCGGCTGCGCCTTGTGGTTGAAATGGTCAGTGGCGCAATTTTTGCCTTTTGGGTTTTGCTGAATCACGAAGCGGTTTCTACGCTCCTGCTGCCCTTTGGGTTTACCTTGCCCCTTGGCTTTTTGTTTATTTTTCTCGCCATTTTTGTGGTTGCCGCTGAAAGCAATGCGGTCAACCTCACGGATGGCATGGACGGCCTAGCCGCAGGAACCACGGCGATCGCCTTTTTGGGTCTTGCGCAGGTCATTGCTCCAGATTGGCCGGGTCTGCTGACCTTTTGCGCCTGCATGAGCGGTAGCTGCATGGGCTTTTTGACCCATAACCATAATCCAGCCAAGGTCTTTATGGGCGATACGGGCTCCCTAGCCTTGGGGGGTGCCTTAGCGGCTGTCGGGCTGATTACGAATTCGCTGTGGGCGCTATTGATTGTGAGCGGCCTATTTTTAGTGGAGTCGCTTTCGGTGATTGCCCAAGTTGCCTACTTTAAGGCGACCAAAGATGAGAATGGTGTAGGAAAGCGACTGTTCAAGATGTCGCCCATTCACAATCACTTTGAGCTGTCGGGCTGGTCGGAATCGCGGGTTGTGGGAACGTTTTACGCCATTGTCTCTGTGCTGGCGCTGCTGGTTTTAGGGCTTCGTGTAGTTGGCTAGACAGACGCGAGTTTGATGCTAGAAAAGCGACTGCGATGGCGTTGATGCTTGAGTGTTCTGATGAGTAAATCTTCAGCAGACTCTCGCCAAGCCCTGGGTAAATCCTGGACACATACTGGACAGATACTTTCAACCTGACAGAAATTCTTGAGTCAGCCATTAACCCACTCAATTAACCCATTCAATTAACCCATGCCATCGGTATTGTTTGGCATTGTTTGACATTGTTTGGCCCATTCTCGTTGCTTCTAGAAAACTTGCGACGACCAAAACTTGCGACTGGCCATCAGAGTTGCTAGTTTACAAGGGGGATGGGTGCTAATCCTCTTGATGCGCTGAGGGCTTCGCTGAGGGCTGCTCTAAGCCCTGATCTTATGCTGTAGCGTTGAAGAACGTGCCTTTCGCTGTTAATCTATCGCTTTCTGGACTCATCTTTCACCACTTCAATCTTCTATCACTAGACTCTTCCATCGCTAAATTCTTTTATTACTAAATTTAGACGCCCATGTTTGTTGGACAACCCGAATTTGTTGAAAATCCAGAGAACCGCTGCCCAGTCGTTCTACTGGTAGATACATCGAGTTCAATGGCGGGTGGCCCGATCGAGTCTCTGAATACAGGGCTCGCGACCTTTCGGGATGCAGTCACACAGGATGAACAGGCAGCACTGCGGGTAGATGTTGCGATCGTGGGCTTTGGCCCCGTGGAGCTGGTGCAAGACTTTGTCACGATTGATCAGTTGGTGCCGCCTCAGCTCATTGCCAATGGCTTAACGCCAATGGGGGAGGCTATTAGCTATGCTTTAGACCTTCTCGAAAGTCGGAAGCTCACCTACCGCAACAATGGCATTCAGTACTATCGCCCCTGGGTCTTTCTCATTACCGATGGAGCCCCAAACCCAGGCTCTCCTTGGCAGCAAGCTGCTCAACGCATTCAGGACGCGGAACTACAGAAAAAGCTATCGTTTTTTGCCGTAGGGGTTCAGGGGGCTGATATGAATACCCTTCGCCAAATTGCACCGCCTGCCCGTCCGCCGCTGATGCTGAATGGACTGGACTTTAAAGCAATGTTTTTGTGGTTGAGCGACTCGATGGTGCGGGTTTCAACGAGTACGGTGGGGGGAGACATGGTGGCGCTACCGCCCGTCGGATGGGGGCAAATCGCAACTTAACGCAGCACCAAGGGTATTTGCCCTAGATTCAATGTCTGTTAATTGTCCAATTGCTTAACTGCTCAACTGCCCAATTAAGCCCTGTTTCATTTTGGATTGTTGCCCTTAGAGACTTACTGGAATCTCTTTTAAGCGAATTACCTGCAGTGCCGCAGCACCGTTCTTTGAGTCTATTCTTTCATAGAGAATTTTGTGTAAGGGAAATGGCGCACTTTTGCCTAGACTACATGATTTTAGGGGGTCTTAAGTTTAAGCTCTCTGGTTTGGAGAGCCTAGCTTTTAGAATTTAAGCTTTTAGAACTTAAGCTTTTAGAACTTAAGCTTTTAGAATTTAAGCTCTTAGAATCAGACACATCGTTTTAAGTTAATAGTTTTAAGGGCAAAAGGTTTGTGACCTGGAAAGCGATGGTTTATTCAGCAATAGGCACCCGCCACCAGCAGCGCGGCCAGCCCTGTCAAGACTACGGTAGTTACCGTACAGAAGGGGTTTACCTCTTGGGGGCAGTGGCTGACGGGGCTGGAAGCGCGAAGCATTCTGAGGTAGGCGCGCGGATTGCGGTGGACTCGATACTGGATGCGATCGCCTTACAGATCCACGACCTAGAGAGCGGCACCTGTGAAGAAATGGCTGAGGTCGCCAAGACGTTCTTTGGGCAGGCGTTTGACGCGCTCTTAAATACGCTGCACCGTGAAGCAGAAGAAATGGGCTGTAGCCTAAAAGATTTGGGCTGTACCCTGTTGGCCTTTATCGCCGCCCCCGATTGGGTTGCAGCCATGCAGGTGGGCGATGGATTTATGGTGGTGCGCAGTAGCGAAGAGGAGACCTATCGTCTGCTTTTTGAACCAGATAAGGGCGAATTTATCAACGAAACTATTTTTGTGACCACAGAGGGCGCGAGCGAAAGTTTGCGCGTCTATGTTCAATCGAGCGATCGCCCCTTTATTTGTGCAGCGACAGATGGCCTGGAGCGTGTGGCCGTTCGGCTCCAAGACTGGTCGCCCCATGGGCCCTTTTTTGGCCCCTTTGAAGCCTGCCTGCGGCAGTTGCCAACCCCCGCCGAGCGCAACCTCTACCTCCAAACCTTTCTAGAGTCAGAACGTCTCAATGCCAAAACCGATGACGATAAAACCCTGCTGGCCTGTCTATACGATCTAGAGCTGCCGGAGTCATCATGAGTCAAAACCTAAAGACCCTCCTGTCAGAGCGGCCTATTGTATTGAATCAAAAAATAGCCAGCAGTGGAGAAGGCACTGTTTGGACGACAGACCTCCCTGGATTTCTGGCCAAACTGTACCACCAGCCCACTGCTGACCGGATCGACAAGCTGAAGGTCATGGTTGCCCATCCCCCAAAAAACCCGATGCGGCATCATCATCATGTCACCTTTGCCTGGCCTCAAGACTTGCTGGTTGATGCCCAAGGGAACGGCCTTGGATTCTTGATGCCCGAAATTGTGGATGGGGTAAAGCTCTCTCTAATCTATAACCCCAAACTACGCAGCCGAAAAGCACCGCGCTTTAACTGGTACTACTTGCACACCGCAGCCCTCAATTTTGCTTTAGCCCTCAAATCGCTCCATGAGGAAGGCTACATTGTAGGCGATATCAAACCCCAAAACCTTTTAGTCAACAGCCGCGCCTTAATTTCGGTGATTGATGCCGATTCGTTTCAGGTGCGCGACCCCCTAACCAAGACCCTCTATCGATGCCTTGTAGGGTCAGAGGGGTTTACCCCCGTTGAGCTGCTGGGGAAAGAACTCGCCACCATTGATCAAGAGGAAGTCCACGATCGCTTTCGCCTTGGCGTCATGATTTACCTGCTGCTTTTTGGGGATCAGCCCTTTAAAGGAAAGTGGATCGGGCGGGGAGAGTCCCCCCAACCCAGTGAGCTAATTCGCCAAGGGGCATGGCCCTATGCCCCCAATAGCCAAGTGCAGCCCGGCCCCAACACCATTCCGCTCTCCATTCTGCACCCTCAGCTCCAGGTTTGTTTTCAGCGCTGCTTTACCGCAGGGCATCAAAACCCTCAGGAGCGGCCCTCAGCCCAGGACTGGGGAGATGCTCTAAAGCTGGCCATTACGGATCTGCGGATGTGCCACCTCGAAAACAATCATCACTATAGCCGTACCTATGGCCGCTGCTACTGGTGCGATCGCCGTGCATTCCTAGGGGTCGATATTTTTAGCCCTGTTCCGGCCATTCAGCGCACAGCGGCACCACAGCCCCGTAAGGGGTCAGCCCCGCCAGCAAAGCAGCCAGCAGGTTCTCGCAGGAAAACAACACCCATAAAAACTGCACCCAGCGCAGTTAGCACAATGGCTAACGGTAGCGCTCATTCCTTCTCAGGCATGGCTCCCCTGCAGGCTGCGACCCACCTCCTGCAGTCTAGCCGCACAGCAGTGCATCGTCGTACTTCGTTTTTGCATAGCCTGCATCACCCAGCCGTGTGGGGTGGGGGATGTATTGCCATTGGCATCCTGGGCTTAGGGATGCTGCTGCTGCCAGAGCTTCAGAGCGGTCTATTGATTCAGCAAGGGGCATCCTCTCTAGAATCTGTTCTGCAGCAAAAAGTCCGCCCCTACTTTTTTAAAGCAGTGCCTTTACAGTCTAATAATGCTGATGCAAATGCTTCTTTAGCAGCGCCTGTGGAAGCTTCAGGAACCTCCTCAACCCCCTTAGCAGCACCTTCCTCCACATCTTTTGCTTCTACTCCTCTCATGCATGGAGGACACTGGGATACCGTAACGACCCTTGATCTCACCCTAGATGACCGTCTTTTGGTCAGCGGGAGTAAAGATACCACCGTCAAGCTCTGGAGCTTTCCCGATGGAAAGCTAAAGCATACCTTCTCTGACCACTACGAGCCATTAGTGACCGCTAACTTTAGCAAAGTGGCGAAAACGCTTGTCACCAGCAGTTTAGGCGGTAAGGTCATGGCGTGGGATCTCAAAACCTTGACCCTAGCCAGCAGTTTACCCCTGGAAAATGGCTTTGGGATGGAAGGCACGATTCGCAATGCGGCGACCGATGATAGCAATAGCTTTGTGGCCAGCAGCGGGTGGGGTGGGGCAATCTTGCTGCAGTACCTTCAGTCTGGCAAAACCATTCGGATTCCCTCCAATGCTATGACCTCTGAGCAGGCGCTTGTGGTGGTGCCCAATGGCCGTCAGCTGGTCACCAGTACAAGCGATGGGCTATTTCAGGTGTGGGATGCGACAACAGGTTCATTGCTCAGAACCTTTCCCGACGGGCTCAAGGCTGCCGACCTCGCTGAACCGATTAGTGCCCTTACCATTAGTCGCGATGGAAAGCTGCTGGCAAGCGGAGGCTGGTATGGCTCTGTGGTGCTTTGGAATCTGGAGACCGGGACGCTGATTAGGCGATTTCCGAAGCAGGATAAACCTGTTTCGGTATTGGCAATCAATCATCAAAATAATTTATTGGCAAGCGTTAGCAGCAATGCCACAATTCAGCTTTGGGATATTACAACTGGAGCGCGGCACCTTACGCTAAGAGACGCCGCCGCAACCATTTTTTCGCTCAAATTCAGCCGTTATGGTGATTTGTTGGTCAGCGGCAGCGACGAACCTGCCATCAAGGTGTGGAACTTAAAGACACGCAAACTCCTCAAAACCCTGGTGCAGTAGGAGTGACGATTCTCCCAGTTGTTCTATTTAACGTGAGTGCGATGATGCCCTTGAAGCCCCTCACCCCAAATCCCTCTCCCAAAGGCAAGCGGCTTAAGAAGCTTGATTTTTAATAACTGCTGCACGCTGCAAGGTCTTGAGCTTCCCCGGCTCTCCCTGTCAAAAATATTATTTTACTTGCTGACCAATCTGCAGAATGTCCACTCCTAGACCATAGGCTGGAGAAAGTAAAGACTAGGAAGAGCCTGTCTGGTCAAGCAGTCTAGCAAGCTGCTGCAAGAGGTCTTGCGGATGCATGTAGGACTGCTGCTGATGGGGCTCGTACCAGCGTTGGCGATAGATCAGCTCTAGCTTATTGCCTGCGTCGGTAAAGTAGTCTATCTGCATGGCCTGAAGGGCGACGCAGACCCGAAACACAATGAGTGCAAAAATGGCAACTATCATGCCTCCGGCGGTTGTGATGAGCGCTTCGCCAATGCCCAGGGCAGCTTTGCTTGTGTCTAGGCTCGTAGTCCCTATTTTAAGGTTAAAGAACGTCACAATGAGTCCGGTGACGGTGCCCAGTAACCCTAGGAGTGGTGCAAGCCCGACGATGGTCTCCAGGAGCTTGTCAAAGCGCCGCATTTGCACAAATTCGCGATCGCCAGCGGACTCTAGGGCCAGTCGAAAGGTTTCTGGACTGGGCTGATGGAGCATTAAGGGGGCGAGTAAAAATCGGGCGATCGGTCTTTGGTGGGCGGCTTTGGCAATGGCGCGCGCCTCACTTAAGTCCTGGGCGGCGGCTTCTAGGATTTGCAGCACCAGCTGGTCTTCTCCCCGCAGCGTCCGCCACCAAAATAGGCTGCGCTCTAGCCCACAGGCCAGCGTGAGCATAGATAACGCCACCACCGGAAACATGACCGGGCCGCCGCGCAATAGTAAATCGTAAAGCGTCGCCATAGAGCAGTCCTTTTGGCAAGCAGCCCAGCGCCTAAGCAAAGAGAGGTGCTGACGCCTGCGGGAAGGGGCTCGATGACGGATCAGGCGGAGTAGAGACTTCCAGCGGCGATCCGTCCGGGGTTTCTAGGACAAACCCAGCATCCTCAATCATGCTCCAGTCTTGCTGGGCAGACTGGCCGGGAGTGGTGAGGTAGTCGCCTACAAAAATGGAGTTGGCGGCATATAGCCCCAGGGGTTGAAGCGATCGCAGATGTACTTCGCGCCCGCCTGCAATCCGAATTTCTTGACTGGGCAGCAAAAAGCGGAAAAGGCACAAAATCCGCAGGCAGTGGCGTGGCGTTAGACCCTGCACTTCAGAAAAAGGCGTTCCAGGAATCGGGATTAGAAAATTAACGGGCACGCTGGTCACGCCTAGTTCCCGCAGGGACAGGGCTAGGTCAATCACATCCTCATCCGATTCCCCCATGCCCAAGATGCCGCCGGAGCAGGTGGTAATTCCTGCGGCCTTCACATGGTTTACGGTTTGGGCGCGGTCGGCAAAGGTATGGGTTGTGCAGATCTCCTCGTGATGGGCTGCGGAGGTATTGAGGTTATGGTTGACCCGATCTACCCCCGCCGCCGCAAGCCGATGGGTTTGCTCCTCGCTCAATAGACCCAGACAAGCGCAAATCTTGAGGTCATAGTTGGCCTTGACCGTCTGTACCGTCTCTAGAAATCGGCTAAACACCGATTCCGAGGGCGATCGTCCAGAAATAACCATACAGAAGGTTCCGGCCTTGAGTGCTGCCGCCCGTCCAGCGGCTTCCAGGATTTTTTCTTGGGTCAGGAGGGGATACTTTTCAATTTCGGCAGTCGAAATTTTGGACTGAGAGCAGTAGTGGCAATCTTCGGGACATAGGCCGCTTTGGGCATTGAGCAGGTAGTGCAGCCGCACCCGATTTCCCCAATGGTGACGACGGACGCGGTAGGCAGCAGCCAACTGCTCTAGCAGCACCTCGTCGGGGGCGTGCAGTACCGCAAGGGCATCTTCGCGGGCTAGGCAGTCTCCGGCTAGGGCTTGGTCGGCAAGGTGAGTCCAGGTCGGGGCGATCGCAGGGTTCATAGGGCAGAGTCTTATTGGGCGAAGAAGGATAGTAAGGGGATAATAAGGGCTGAGGGTGCTGGAGAATTAAGTGGGCTTAGAGGTAGTGGACTGAGAGGCAGTGGGCTGAGAGGCAGTGGATTGAGAGGCAATAGACACTTAAAGACAATAGACTTAGAGACGTTTCCAGAGCTGATGAAAAGATAAAGTCGGTGTGGCAGAGGAACGGCTAATCGTCGGGGGTTTCCCTAACGTCCCCTGGAGGTTTGCTAAAAACTGTTCCTGAAGGCTACGGAAGGTGTCTACATTCCCATCATTATTAAGGATCGCAAACCATACTGTCCCTTCTTTTTGGGTTGTGAGGGTGCCAGCCAGTGCGCTGACGGTATTGAGCGTACCGGATTTGACGACCGCCTGCTGAGGCAGCACCCGCTGATCAAGAATGCCTTCATCGTTGCCGACGATGTTAAAGATGTCGGCAATTCCCATTCCTTGAGGCTGAAGCAGCCTTTCAATGGCTAAGAATAGGCCGCAGGCGGCTCTCGCAGACATGCGATTTTCAACGGCCAACCCAGATCCATTGACGAGCTGAATTTCTGTAGCCGTCACTCCCGTTGCCGCGATCGCCTTTTGCTGTACGACCGTTGCTCCGCCAATACTGGTGGCGATCATTTCGGCCATTGCATTATTGCTGAAGCGGTTCATTTTTTTGAGCAGGTCAGACAAGGGAAAAGACTGCTGCTGCGCCACCCACTGAATGGGCTGAGATGCCGATTGGGACGCACCACTGGCTAACACGACCGAACCCCGAAGGGTAAGCTGAGGCTTGGGTGTATTGGGTGGTAGGGCTTGGTACTGCTGAAGGGCTTCCGGTGGCCAGAGAGAGGCGTCCAGCCCCTGCCTTAAAAATTCAGCCGCCATTTGCCCCGACTCAAAGTTCATGTAAAACGGCCCACGGATCACCAGGTTGCCCTGCACCGCTCGGATGCCCTGCTGCTGGAGTAGATTGGCCAAAGCGATCGCGTCTTCCCAGACAAAGAACGGGTTCTGGCCACCCTCAATCACCAAGTCGCCCTGGACTACGCCATTTTGGATGGTGCCTGTGATCCCAACGTTGGTTTGGTAGCGATAGTTTGCCCCTAAGGTTTCTAGGGCAGCTAAGGACGTTGCTACCTTGGTCAAGGAAGCTGCTGACAGGGGCACTGTGCCCTGATGGTTGGCGAGCAGCGTCTCACGGGTTTGAATCCAAACGCCTTGGGTTTGATCCACAGCACCGGAAGTAGCGGTATCTGCTAAAAAGGTCTGGAGTGCGCTGCTAATGGCGGGCTTGGGGGTTGTGAGGGCGGTGGGCAGCAGGGGCTGAAGGGGGGTTGGGGTCGTGAGCGGCGTTGGAGTGGGAGTCGACGTTGCCGGACTTGCCGGGGACTGAGAGGCGGGTGGAGTCTGCTGACAGCTACTGAGGAGCAGCGTAGCGCCCAGCGGAATTGCGATCGCGCAGCGTCTCAAAAGAATGTTTAGAGGAAGGTTCACAGCACGGAAAAGTCTCAAGGCTAGCGTTCCTACAACAAGCGGCTTCACGCTTTACAGCGGCATCCTATTGTCCATCATCGGGGCGTGAGAAGGAACCCAAAACAAATAAATCTCTGGTATCCGCTAGGCTGAGAAATCAGAGTTAGCTCAAATATCAGCTTAAATATCAACTCAAATGTCAGCACAAATGTCAGACAGAATTACTGTAGAAGGCACGGTGCAGGCGGGGCATGGGGTCGCGTCAGGCAGCGCGGCCTACAGCCCTTATCCCCAAGGAACCCTTGAAATGCAGCGTCCGTTTTTTGCAGATCTGGGACTGGATTTAAGCCCTTACTTTCTCGGCACGCTCAATGTCTCCATTGCGCCCTGGGGTGTCCAGCTTCGGGATGTACCCTTTCACTTTCCCTTGCTGCGCTGGACGCATCTCCATCCGCCAGAAACCTTTTCCTTTTGGCACTGCACCCTCGAATTTCAGGCTAAGGCTTATGCAGGGCTGGTGTATTATCCCCATCCTGAAACCAAGCAAACGCATTTCCAGCCCGCCTCTATCCTGGAGCTATTGCTGCCTAAAGTTGCCCAGATTTCCAGTGGCGATCGCGTTTTGTTACAGCTTTTAGCCTCGGAGATCGCGCTGGTTAGACTGGAGGAGTAGCGAGCGATCACTCAGGGATAGCCTAACTTGCTGCATCAAACCGACCGTTCAGGAGCAGGCACTTATGGTGACAACTAACCTCCATCCAATGGCTCAAGGCCCTAGCAAGGAACAGTCTTTTATTTTGCCTTTTGAAACCGTGGGCATTGCCGATATTCCCCTCGTGGGCGGCAAGAATGCCTCCTTGGGCGAAATGATTCAGCAGCTTACCCCTCAGGGCGTGAAGGTGCCCCTCGGTTTTGCCACCACGGCCTACGCCTATCGATATTTCATCAAATCCGCTGGGCTAGACCAGCAGCTTCGTGATCTGCTGGCGGATCTAGACGTAAACGATGTCAATAATCTCCGCGATCGCGGCCAGCGGGCACGGGAGCTCATCCTCAAAACGCCCTTCCCCACCGAACTGGAAACCGCGATCGCCCAAGCCTACGAAACCCTCTGCGATCGCTACCAGCCGACAGCCTGCACCAATGACGAAACGCAAAAGGGGACTCAAGACTGGATTAACTGCCTTAAACAATCGCGCAATGTTGATGTGGCCGTGCGATCTAGCGCCACCGCAGAAGATCTGCCCGACGCCAGCTTTGCCGGACAGCAGGAAACCTATCTGAATGTTCACGGCGTCTTTTCCGTGGTGGAAGCCTGCCATCGATGCTTTGCCTCCTTGTTTACGGATCGCGCTATTTCCTACCGGACTCAGCGCAACTTTGATCACTTCACCATTGCGCTATCCGTGGGCGTCCAGAAAATGGTGCGCTCAGATCTCGCCACTTCTGGGGTCATGTTTTCGATTGATACCGAGACAGGGTTTAAGAATGCCGTTCTGATCAGCGCGGCCTACGGACTAGGCGAAACCGTTGTCCAGGGAGCCGTCAACCCCGATGAATATTTTGTATTTAAGCCAACCCTTCAGCAAGGCTTTCGCCCTATCCTCAACAAGCGTCTGGGCAGCAAAGAAATCAAGATGATTTACGACCTGGGCGGGGCCAAAATGACCAAAAATGTGCCCGTCCCCCTCCCCGATCGCGATCGCTATGCCCTACAAGATGACGAAATTTTGGCGCTTGCGCGGTGGGCCTGTCAGATCGAGACGCATTATTCCAGCGTGCGCGGTCTCTTTACGCCCATGGATATTGAATGGGCTAAGGATGGCGAAACGGGAGAGCTTTTTATTGTGCAGGCAAGGCCAGAGACCGTTCAGTCTCAAAAGTCGAGCCAGGTTTTAAGATCCTATCGGCTCGACGAAAAAAGTACGGTGCTGGCCAAGGGCCGAGCCGTGGGCGAAAAAATCGGCCAGGGCACCGCACGAGTGATTTTAGAGGTCAATCAGATTGAGGAATTCCAGCCCGATGAGGTACTGGTCACCAACCGCACCGATCCGGACTGGGAACCCATCATGAAGAAGGCCAGCGCCATTATTACCAATCAGGGCGGGCGCACCTGCCATGCGGCAATTATCGCCAGAGAAATGGGCATTCCGGCGATCGTGGGCTCAGGGGACGCCACGGCCAAGTTAGAGACGGGGCAAGGGGTTACAGTTTCCTGCGCCGAAGGAGAGGAGGGCCGCGTCTACGAGGGACTTCTGCCGTTTCAGGTTGAGGAGACAGCGCTCGACAGTCTCCCCCGCCCACGCACCCAGATTTTAATCAATGTGGGGAACCCAGAAGAGGCCTTTGGACTGGCAGCGCTGCCCTGCGATGGCGTGGGGTTAGCCCGTCTGGAATTTATCATCGCCAACCACATTAAGGTGCATCCCTTGGCGCTGCTGCACTTCGACGATCTTCAGAACGAGGAAGAAAAAGCCGCCATTGCCCAGCTCACGGCTCAATATCCCCATCGGCCAGACTACTTTGTGGAGAAGCTAGCCCACGGAATGGGCATGATTGCCGCAGCCTTTTATCCTAAGCCCGTCATCGTGCGTCTGTCCGATTTTAAGAGCAACGAGTATGCCAACCTCTTGGGCGGTCAGCAGTTTGAACCGACAGAAGAAAACCCGATGATTGGCTGGCGGGGTGCTTCGCGATACTATGACCCTAACTATCGAGACGCCTTCGGCCTAGAGTGTCAAGCCCTTAAGCAGGTGCGGGAAGTTATGGGGCTGACGAACGTGATTCCGATGGTTCCGTTCTGCCGCACCCCAGCCGAAGGGCGTAAAGTGCTGGACGAGATGGCGCGTCATGGTCTGAAACGGGGTGAACAGGGGCTTGAAGTCTACGTCATGTGCGAAATACCCAGCAATGTGATTTTGGCTGACCAGTTTAGCGAAGTGTTTGATGGGTTTTCCATTGGCTCCAATGACCTCACCCAGCTCACGTTAGGACTAGATCGCGACTCGGCGCTGGTTGCTCACCTGTTTGATGAGCGCAATGAAGGGGTGAAGGAGATGATTCGTCAGATCATTCTCAAGGCGAAGGCGAACGATCGCAAGATTGGTATTTGCGGTCAAGCCCCTAGCGATTATCCTGAATTTGCGCAATTTTTGGTGGAGCAGGGCATTGACTCCATGAGTCTCAACCCAGACTCACTCCTGAAGACGCTCTTGGCGATCGCCCAAACAGAACAAGATCAGGCGGCTTAGCTCTGGTTTGCTAGCTCTGGTTTGCTAGCTCTTGGGCTTCAGCCTAGATTGTTGGAGCGCTGGGGCTAGTGAGCCATGGGATCGTGGGTTGAAAGGGGTCGTTCAGGGCAGAAGATCTAGCAGGCTGCACCGAATCGATCCAATCTCGAAGCGTTTGATTGACGACTTCAGCACATTCATCGTGGGGGCAGTGACCCGCTTCATCTAGCTCCACCAGGGTCAGGTTTGGATTGAGGTCAGCAAAAATCTTTGCAAAGCCTGCCGGAACCATCCGGTCTTGACGCCCCCAAATCAGTAAAATTGGCAGCTCTAGTTCTGGCAAAATCGCCGACACCCTAGGCCCAAACTGGGGCCGAATCATGGCCTGCAAGATATGGCTAAAGGCCAGGGCTGCACCGCGATCGCGGGCGGGCGCTGCAAAAATCTCCACCAGCTCATCGGTGAGGGCTGCGCGGCTGCTGTAGGCAAGACTCGCCCAGTTTCGCACCACCTTTGGCCTTCTCACCCAGTAAAACAGCGGCTTCAGCACCCAGTTTGCGGTAAATGCCTGCTCTACGCGAGAAACCAAAGGGCGGCACCAGAGGGGAATTAAATCTTCCCGCACGGAAGGGTCAGGCAAACTCAGCATGGCGAGGCGCTGTACGGCTTCAGGATGGGCGGAAGCCAGGGCCAGTGCCGTTAAGGAGCCAATGGAATTGCCAACTAAAATCATGGGGCGACGAATAAACGTCTGCCAAAACTCATAGACTTGCTGCACCCACAGGTCAATGCTGTAGCGGATCGGCGCTTTCTCTGAAGCCCCAAACCCCAGCAGGTCAAGGGCATAGACTGGATGGTGATCGGCAAAAAAAGGAAAATTTTGCCGCCAGTGCCCAATGGAGCCGCCAAAGCCGTGGAGGAAGAGAATGGGGGCGCTAGGGGGAGCGCTGCGAGATTGCGCTGTTTGGGACTGATGGGGCGGTACAGCGGGTCTAGTATAGGCATAACGCACCTGCCATCCCTGCCACATCCAGTCGCGCTGCTGGCTGATCATGTTCTGTATTTACCGTAGGAGGCCGGACATAAGCTTGCTCTAGGGTTGATGGGGAGATGGGGTTGATGCCCTACAGTGGTCAAACACTCTATATTTGACTCGTTCTGGTGCTCCCCGACCGCTTCCGTCATGGACAAATTCCTGAATGTTCTCTCGATAGACAGGAGTCCCTCCTTGCTCTTTACAGTTTGCCACATCGGCGAATTCCCGAAGGGTGCCAATTACAAATAACCCAGCAATAGAAGCAAAAATGAGTATGAGAATTACAACTCCGCGATTTCCTGGGGACTGTAGGTAGGGATGTCTTAATACTTTTCGTAAGAATAGCTTTAGGGGGTTGGGTTTCATAACTATCAAGACATAAAGACCCAATCAATTACATTTCTATTTCAAAATCGGCTCAAAGAATTAGGCAGGTGTGCGCTCGATGAACAGAACTATTCAGAAGGACAGTTGGGATCTTAAGTTCAAGGTATCGATTACTAAGGTATCGATTTCTACGTAGTCTCAGTCATGAATGCCAGTTTCACTTGCCTCAACTGAACCGAAGTCTTTTACGCTACTCATAAGTTTTAAGGGACTTTTTGACTAGCCCTGAGCCGCGAGAAGACGTTTCTAAGTCCGAGAAATCTGCTTTAGGTCTCCAATCTACAAGGTTTGGCTAAACGATTTCAAATGATTTTCTATTGTTGAGCTCAGTTTACGACAAGGATATCTACTCACCGCACAAGACCCATCCGTAGGGCACGGACTGCGGCCTGGGTACGATCGCTCACGGTCAGTTTACTGAGAATATGGCGGATATGGGTTTTGACGGTGCCAATGCCGATCTGGAGCTGCACAGCGATTTCCGCGTTATTGTAGCCATCTACAATGAGCTGAAGAACCTGAAGTTGACGAGCGCTGAGCGGAGAGGCCAGCGGCAGCGCATCCTGCCCAGAACTAGAAAACCTTGTGGAAGTAACCGCTGCACGAAGCTGTGCCAGGATAATAGGGGCGATCGCCGGCTCAATCCAGGATTGCCCTTGAGCGGTGGCTTGAATGACCTCAACCAGCGCGGACATCGATTTATTCTGGATGCAGCAATAAGAATTTGCCCCTGCAGCAAAGGCTCTAAGCACTGTGGGTGGATCTTGATGCTCCGTTAAAACCAGTACTTTGAGTTTCCCCTCTCCCAATGCTTTGATTCGCTGAATTCGCTCAATCCCTGGCGCAGTATTGCCTAGATCCGGTCCACTTACTAGATCTGGCCCATTTCCTAGATTCGACTCACTTAAATGTACGGCCACCACATCGGGCTGATCTTCTGCCAACTGGGCGAGGCTAGCGTCATCGATTTCCACCGGACTCAGGAGCTTAAGGTTGGCCGTTGGCAGGGAGCTGTCTTGGGTCAGCGATCGCTGAATTGCGGCACAATTGGAGCAAAATGGGTGAACAAAGAGCAGGCGGTAAGGCGACATATCCTCGGACTGCTAACTGTATAGATACGATTGCTAGCAGCCCAAATCATAAACCACATGAGGACTCTGTTGAGGTTGTATAGATAATATTAAACTTTAAGACGCAGCAGTTTCTAAAAACCGAACGAGAGCCTGAAGTTTATCCCAAGCTGCGCCACTCTTCAGTATTTGCAGCGCTTGGGTAACGCCAGCTTGATAGTCCTGGACGACACCACCAGAGAACAGCGCAAGGGAAGCATTGAGCGCAACGGCCTCGGTTTGCGCCAGCGTGCCCTTTCCCTGAAGGACCGCTGTTAAAATCTGGGCATTTTCGCTGACGTCTCCACCCTTGAGGGCGCTGAGGGGTGCGGGCGTCAGGCCAAAGGCTTTGGGGTCAATGGTCTGGGTTTGGATTTGGCGATCGCAGACCACGGCTAAGTCGGTTAGATCTCCCAGCCCGCCCTCATCAAGACGCTCCCGACCATGCAAGACCACCGCTCGCGATACCCCAAGTTGATCCAGGGCGATCGCCACAGCTTCTAGGAGACTAGGATCGTAAACGCCCACCACCTGTCCCGTCGGCCGCAATGGGTTCACGAGCGGCCCTAGCAGGTTGAAAATGGTTCGGATTTTTAAGGCTTGGCGAAGGGGGACTACAGCCTTCAGGGCAGGGTGCCAGCCCGGTGCAAACAAAAAGGCAATCCCAACTTCCTCAATTGCAGCTTGAGTCACCGCTGGGCTAACCTTGAGCGTTAATCCGAGCGCCTCCAGCACATCCGCCGAACCGACCAAACTGGATGCCGAGCGATTACCGTGCTTAGCCACGGGTAGCCCAGCCGCAGCCACCACAAAAGCTACAGCGGTTGAAATATTAAACGTTGAAGCGCCATCGCCTCCAGTGCCGCAGGTATCCACCAGTGTGCCGCTGCGCTGGCCTGAATGCCAAGCAGGAACGGACTGCTCTAGTAAGACCGTCGCCATGCCCACCAATTCTTCAGCCGCCACGCCCTTGGCCTGAATGGCGGCTAAAATTGCGCCAGAAAGCACGGGTGCAATGTCATCCTGAAGCCATCCCGTCATGAGCTGACTCGACTGCTCACGGGTTAGGGACTGTCGATCTAAAAGCTGACGGAGGAGCGCAGGCCAGTCAGCGGAATGCTGAGAGTCTGTGGCTGACTGGTTGGCTGGCTGGCTGGCTGGTTGGTTGGCTGGTTGGGTCGGTGTGTTTGAGGAAGTCATGCAGGTTGAGGGCTAGTGTTGGGAGTTGGGCAGATCCGCCTATTCCACAGCCTATCCCACAGGCTAGACCGAGGCAACTGAGGATGCAGTCGGTTGGGCAGAAGAGGCGATCGCGCTCACCCCAAACCATTCCCGCACAACTTCCAGACTGATTGCGACAAACGGATTATTTTGAAAGACCTGAGTAATCAGCAAACTTCCAGAGGTCAGCGCTGCTACAATCTTGGCTTCAAAGGCGGGGTCGCGCTTAGCTGCCTGCTGAATTTCGAGGGCAGAAACCAGCACCCGCTGGGCAGGCGTTGCATTGGGGTATCGTTGAGCTAGGTCGTCCATAATGGTGCGAATTAACGTCCCGACATCGGCGTTGGTCTGAGTGCGGGTGTCTTCGTTAGTCTGGGCACCTTGAGACGGTCTGGTCTGCCTAACGCCGGAGCGCTCTTTTCCT
This sequence comes from Thermosynechococcaceae cyanobacterium MS004, assembly GCA_022402525.1. Classification (GTDB taxonomy): domain Bacteria; phylum Cyanobacteriota; class Cyanobacteriia; order Thermosynechococcales; family Thermosynechococcaceae; genus JAAURS01. The sequence goes on along the minus strand of JAKRSB010000109.1, from coordinate 31,665 downwards.
TTTACATTGAGGATGGGGTTAAGTAGCTCAAAGAGTTGATTAATAGATTCTCGCTGGGGCGATGTATGGCCTGCACCGCCATGCCCTAGAAGCGTATCCTTTGTGTTGAGCTGCCATCGGGTTTCCATGGCCTGCTTTGCCTCTTCGTAGACCTTCATAAAGTCCCGCTGAATTTGCACCGTATCGGTACCGGGCGAGGTATTGAGCTTGAGCAAAATAATGCCGTCGCCTTTGTTTTCAATGCTTTGAATGCCGAGCTGGGCGCTTTTATGAAGCGTATTGAGGCGGTTGACGGCATGGGCAAAAGCGCTCCAGTTGACCCCAGAGTGAAGGGTCAAGTTCAGGGTTTCGAGGGCGTTATGGAAGAGCTGAGCAAACTCACCGGGCAGTAAGTTTCCTTCGGTGGGTCGGCGATCTTGGGCGTTGCGCTTGAGGTAAAAGAAGTTACAGGTGATGCCTTCAAGTTTGGCCGTGCTGCTGAGCTGGGCGTCTTCGAGACAGACCCCTGACAAGGTAGCACCCTCGAAATTGGTGGCTGCAATTTTGCTGCGGGTTAGGTCGCATTGACTTAGGTTAGCCTGACGCAGATCGGTTTTGGTCAGGTCGGCTTCGCCCAGGTCGGCTTCGCTGAAATTGGCCCCCGTAGCGATCGCCCGACTCAGGTTAGCGCCGCTCAAGGTCGCCTCTTGGAAATTAGCCTGGATCAAGATTGCTTTACTGAGGTTGGCGCGAATTAGATCCACCCCAGCGAAGTTGGTTTCCGTAGCGTTGGCTTCCGTGAGGTCTGTGGTGCCCAGGTTGGCGCGTCCCAAGAGGGTGTTGCGCAGCACCGTCTCCCGCAGGTTTGCCCCCCGTAGATTGGCTTCAATAAAAATCGCCTTGCTGAGGCTGGCCCGCCGAAAGTTAGCCTCAATACAGTTCGCAAAGCTAAAGTCGGCCTTATTCAGACGGGCCTCAATCAGATTTGCTTCGCGCAGACTGGCCTCACTGGCGATCGCCTGGTTAAAATTGCAGGCCCGCAAATTTGCATGGTTTAGAATGGCCTCAATTAAAATGCAGCGGGAGAGATTTGCATCCTGGAGGTTTGCCTTTGAAAGATTTGCGCGATTGAGATCCGCGAAGCTGAGGTTAGCCGCCACCAAAATTGCCTCAATCAGCGTTGCGCGATTGAGGTCAGCTTCAATCAACGTCGCTGCCGTCAGATCCGCAAAGCTAAGGTCAGCCTTGGTCAGATTTGCCTTACTGAGGTTTGCCTTCGTTAAGTTCGTTTCGCTTAGGTAGGCACCACTAAGATTAGCGCAGCTCAGATAGGAGCCGCTAAGATTGGCAAGATTGAGCGTTGCCTTGCAAAGATTTGCCCCAATCAAATTGACCCCACTCAGGTTCAAATGGCTCAAATCAGCGCTACTCAGGTCAGGCTGTTCGGCAAAGTGCAGCTTTCGCCATGCATTCCAGTGTTTTGCCCCAAGTTTTAGTTCTTTGAGATGAGCCTCATTTGCCACGGGGTATCCTTCCTTTTCAAAAATTTCCTGCAAAAACTTCCTGCAGCTTTAATGTTTGGCTTACTTTGACGTTTGGCTTTAGGTGAACGAAAAATTAATAAACTTCCGTTGGCGTCAAACCCAAAGAATCAAACCCATACAGTTAAAAGCACATCGCATAAAAGCACATCGCAATCAAAAGCTGGCAGTTTTCAGTTCCATACTCAGCTCCATACCCATCCACGAGAATAGTCGATCATTCTCAAGATGGCAAAATCTCAAGATGGCAAAATAAGACGGCAAAATCTGAAGCTGACTGCTCACGTTATCCTCAGTAGCCCCTATCCCCATCGGATTGTTAAAACCTATCTACAGCACGAGCCCAACTTGAATGGGTGGATGAATGCAGTGGATGAATGCAGCGGATGGATCAGTGGATGGATAAATTCAGTGGACAGCCTAGGGACACTCCAAAAACTTATCTGGACTCACCTCTGAATAGAGCTTTGCCACCACACTTCCGTCCGGCCTTTCTACCTGATAGTCCAGCTTTAAGACATTTAGTTCCGCCCCACCTACAGCAGCCTCACGCCTCAGGGTATAGGGTCTTTGCCCCAACGCGCTGCTCTTGGGCGTAATAGCTGCACTGGCGCTCTCCACATCTTCCTTCAGCTTTTGTCCGTAGCCTGCGCTTGGCGTCTGGGCAAAACATCGGGCTGGATCTGCGGGGATTTGACTGGCTCTGTAGCGCGCCAGCTCAAGGTCTTCCTGCATCCAGATCGTCGCCTCGCTAAGTTCCTGTGACTTTACCTTAAATGCAGTGGCAGAAACGATCGCCTGCATTGCCGTTGCCGTAAAGGCCGCCAGCAGCAAAATACCTACTAAAACCTCAACCAGCGTAAAGCCCTGCTGCTTCAAAGACTTTGGATCTTTGCTCCGGCTTTTGCTTGCACTGCGCCAAGATGCCATGACCTATTTCCCTCATCAAACAATAGTCTATTCCCCCCTAAATCAACTTGTTTTAACTCTAGCCCTTCCCGATAGATCTGATCAATGGGCAGCATGCGCCCCGCTGCGGTCATAAATCGGTGGTCAGCCGTTGCCCGAATCAGCGCGCCATCCTCTAGCTCGTACTCAAACACCTCCTGGTGTCCGCGATGGTGCCACTGCCAAATCGGCTGCGTATAGAGATGACCTTGAGGGCTTACGGTATAGACCTGACAGTCTAGCGCCTGCGCCACGATCGCCTCAATGGTCATCCAGCCATACTCCACGGTCAGCAGTTCCGTATCCGCGCTCAGGCAATATTCCGCAAACATCACCATCTGGTCAAACAGTTCTGTGGCAACGGTATTCGCCACCCCGTTTTTTGCCGCTCCTTCCACAAACATCTCTCGATGCTTCTGCATTTCAGAGACTTTCTTTTTCCCCATCGCCCGCCGTAGCAGGTCGGCTTGGCCGAGGGAATATCCAGCCATATCCTGAGCAATCTTCATAATTTGCTCTTGATAGACCATGATGCCGTAGGTTTCATTCAGAATCGGCTCTAGAATTTGGTGCTGATACTCAATGTTTTCGCGGCCATGTTTACGATTAATAAACTTTGGAATCAGCCCTGCATCCAGTGGCCCTGGCCGATAGAGCGCCAAGATTGACGAAATATCTTCAAGGTTAGACGGCTTTAAGTCCCGCACCACCTGTCGCATCCCCGAAGACTCTAGCTGAAAAATACCTTCCAGCTCACCCCTGGCCAGACGCTGATAGGTTGGCGGGTCGTTGGCCGGCAGGTTATCCATATCGATCCGCTCCTGGCGGTTTTGGTGAATGAGGTCTGCGGCCTTTTGAATCATCGTGAGGTTCTTTAGCCCCAAGAAATCCATTTTAAGCAGCCCCAAGGACTCCAAATCTTCCATGTAGTACTGGGTAATGACCGAGCCATCATTATTGCGCTGGAGCGGCACCACCTGATCCAGCGGTTCCGCTGCAATCACCACGCCCGCCGCATGGACTCCAAAGGTTTTGTTGGTGCCCTCAATGCGGATGGCCATATCCAGCCAGCGCTGCACCCTGGGGTCAGTATCATATTTTTCCTTAAATTCAGGGGCAGGGGTTTGCTCCGAAATCATGACCTTAAGCTTGGCTGGTTTACCCCGCGAGACCGGAATCAACTTCGCCATCCGATCCGCTTCGCCGTAGGGAATATCCAGCACCCGCGCCACATCTTTTAAGACCGCTTTAGAGGTGAGGCGGTTGAAGGTAATAATCTGGGCGACGCGATCGGTGCCATATTTTTCGGTTACGTATTCAATAATTTGCTCGCGCTTTTCAATGCAGAAGTCGGTATCAATATCCGGCATTGACTTGCGCTCTGGATTCAAAAACCGCTCAAACAACAGCCCATGATGTACCGGGTCAATGCCTGTAATGCCCAGGGCATAGGCCACCAAAGACCCTGCGGCTGAACCGCGCCCCGGCCCGACGGGAATGCCGTTGTCCCGCGCGTACTTGATGTAGTCCCACACCACCAAAAAGTAGGTGGAGTAGCCCATCTGTTCCAGCATCTGCAGCTCATACTCTAGGCGCTCTTTGTACCTCGGCTCAATTTCAGTACGGGAGGTGACGCCAAAGCGCTCTAGTAACCCTAGCCAGGTCATTTCCTCCATGTAAGTTTCTGGGGTATGACCCTCCGGCACCGGATAGGCGGGGCTTTGGGGATCTCGGAAAATGTCGTAGGGCTCAATTTTGGCGGCCACTTCCAGAGTTGTGGCGATCGCCTCTTGAATCACCTCATCGCCCAAGTGATCGCGGAAGAGCTGCGCCATTTCATCGGCAGACTTGAGGTATTCCGTGCCGCTGTAGCGCAGGCGCTTGTCTTCTGTAATCAGCTTGCCTGTTTGGATACACAGCAGCGCGTCGTGGGCTTCTACGTCATAGCACGAGATAAAGTGCGAATCATTGGTGGCAATAATCTGGATATCCAGCTCACGGGCAATGCGCACAATTTCCACATTCACCACGCGATCTTCCTGGGAGCCGTGGTCTTGAATTTCGAGGTAGTAGTCTGCGCCAAACAGGTCTTTGTACCACTGCGCCACCCGCCGCGCTACATCTAGCCTGCCCTGCATAATGGCCTGGGGCACTTCGCCCCCCAGACAGGCACTCGTCACAATCAGTCCTTCGTGGTACTGCTCTAGCAGGTCTTTATTGATGCAGGGTCGCGCAAAAATTCCTTTCCCCTGCATGCCCTGAAGGCTAGAAATGGTCGTGAGCTTGACGAGGTTTCGGTAGCCCTGGGTATTTTTGGCCAGCACAACCTGGTGATACCGAGGACGACGCTCTTGCAGCGTAATATCCCCATTGATGACGTACATTTCATTCCCAATGATGGGCTTGACGTCCTTGCCCTTACAGGCCTTGAGCAGCCCCACCGCCCCATACATCACGCCGTGATCCGTGAGGGCGATCGCTGGCATTCCGAGCTCCACCGCCCGCGACACCAAATCATTGAGCTGACTGGCTCCATCGAGCATACTGTAGTCGCTATGAATGTGTAGCCCAACAAAAGACATGCACGATATCCCTAAACCTTGCTTCTAGACTAACGGATTCTGAGCCGCAGCTAGTGGCCAAGCTTTTCTGAGACACGATCAGCTGAAGCACTACAGCAAAAAGGCTGACTCTCAAGAGAATCAGCCTTTTGCAGCGTTTAGAGCAGCGATGACGCTGGCCTATTCTTCGTCGTCCTCTTCCGAGTCAAACTTCTCTGCAACAGAGTCATCAATTAAGGCATAGTCATCGGTGGGGTCAACGCCATAGCTCCCGCGACCGAGATCAGTGCGTCGAACAGCGCTAGAGCTACCGCCATAGAGCCCCTCCCCAAGCTCAGCGGGGGCAATGATTTCATCAAAGGCATGATCTAGGCCGTATACGCGAGCCGTATGATCATCAATAATGTCATCGTCTTCCCGGTAGATGCCGCCCTCATAGGCTGATTCAAGATCGCCCAGTCCCGACTCTTCATAGGTGTTAAACCCAGTTCCGGCTGGAATCAATCGGCCAATAATGACGTTTTCCTTGAGGCCCCGCAGCCAGTCAGATTTCCCTTCAATGGCGGCTTCTGTGAGAACCCTGGTGGTTTCCTGGAAGCTGGCGGCGGAGATAAAGCTGTCCGTATTGAGAGAAGCTTTGGTAATCCCTAGCAATACAGGCGTGTACTCCGCTGGAGCGCCGCCGGTGATGGACATTGCCTCATTCACCTGCTCGGTTTGATATAGGTCAATGAGTTCTCCCGGCAGGAGCGTGGTGTCTCCACCATCGTCAATCCTCACCTTAGAGGTCATCTGACGCACAACCACTTCAATGTGCTTGTCGGCAATATCAACCCCCTGAGACTGATATACAGACTGCACTTCGTTGACCAGGAAGGTTTGCACCTTCTGCAAACTGATCAGGGCTGCTTGGTAGAGGCCTTGAGGCTCACGATGCAGTCGGAAGAAGATTTCTAGGATGTCGTGAGGATTAATGGGGCCGTCGGTGAGCGGCTCGCCGGCTTCAACGGACTGTCCGTCTGAAACCATTGGGTTTTGTCCAGACCCCACGAGATAGTCTGTGACTGTGCCGTCGCCTTCGACGACTTTAATGTCTACAGAGTCATCGTCGTTGTACAGGAGCTGTACTGTCCCAGGCCGATGGGCTAGGGTACACATCTCCTTGGGTTTGCGGGCTTCTAGGAGTTCTTCAATGCGGGGTAGACCCTGGATAATGTCGCCTGTTTTAGCGCGCTCAAACACCAGCAGCGCGAGGTTATCTCCCCGCTGAACGAGGTCGCCATCGTCAATCTGGAGGATTGCGCCAGGAGACACCAGGTAGGGTCTGGCCGAGCGTAGCGTGACTTTGCCATCCTTGATGGCTACAACCTGGCAGGACTCTGAGGCAGTGATGCCCGACGCGATCGCATCGCCGCTGCGAACCAGATCACCAGGGTTGACGGTAGGTTCCTGTCCACCCAGATCCTGCTCGCTCAGGTCGTTTTGGGTCACAACCAAAAGCCGACGGATAATCTCACCATCCTGACGGATGCCGCGCACTTCACCCCCCTGTTTTGCCTTAATTTCCGTGCGGGCAACCACGGCTCCGGGGGCAATTTGCTCTCCATCTTCTACCAGAAGGCGAGTGAGGGTACTGCCTTGGGTTTGGTCTGCGGACACATCTCGGCGCAGCACCAGAGACTCCAGAATGACGATCTGGAGACGAGAGACCTTTTCGTCCTTCTCATCGGGAATGACTTCAATGTCTGCGGCCAGTTGAGGCGCATCCGTATCGATCTCTAAAACAAGCTGAGTGCGCAGCAGATCAAGTCCTTCAATTGACTTTACCCGCTCTCCATCTTTGTAGGGGAGACGCTGTACTGCCCGAAGCTGAATGGAACGCCCTGCTTCGTTAATAGATTCTTGGGACGGGACGGAGGGTTCGTTGGGTACGGTGAACTCAACAATCGGACGCAGGAGGAGCGCATACCCTTCAGGGGTTTCCACACATTCTAGGTACCGCAGCTCTTTAATCTTGAGCCCCGGAATCACTTCTTCCCCAGGGTTAGCCAAGGTTCCGTTCTTTTTGAGGACGGACTCAGGGTCGTCAACAAGGTGAATATCGCCGGGTTTAATGACGATTTCGCGCAGAATATCATTTTTCTGCGTGACTTCCACAACCCCGCTGCTCTGACAGAAGATGTCCTTGACCACCTCTGTCCCCGCTTCGACGTACTGGCCGTCTTCCACCATCAAGAGCGAAATATCTTTGTTGACTTCGTGAGCTTCTTCTGGAATCCAGAGCAGCGTGCCGCCCTGCACCACTTCGTAGCCCTGCTTGGCTTTGCCGCGCTTGGCAACTTCCACGCCGGAGTATTTAATGATGCCGCCAGAGGAGGTGCGATAGCTGTCGTCAATCAGTTCGGCAACCACCTGGCCGTTAGCAACCTTAGTTCCAGGAGCCGCCTTGAGCGAAAACTGCTGGTTGTTTTGAGCCTCGACAATGTATTGTTCATGGCCTTGGTGGCTTTCGAGGTGCACTTTTGCCGTGTCTAGCATCACGGAGGCGGTGATGATTTCGACTTCGCGACTGCCTTTGCCGTCAATGTTGTGCTCAGGTAGGCGCACAACGCCACCATGCTCGGTGACGAGCTTGGTTTCGGCCACTACGTCGTTAGGCTCAATGCGATCGCCATTGCTGACGGTGGGTTCGGCACCGGGCGGTAGGTTATAGACCTCTCCTGAAAGAATCCAGATTAGGCCCCCTCTGGGCGCAATGCGTGTGGTGTTGCCTTGGCGATCGCGTTTTTCTTCCGGCACGAGGTTAAAGAACTGCACCTCACCGGCCAAGTCGCTGGCCACGTCTTTGGCAGCTTTTTCCGTGCTTTTCTGCATGTTACGGCTGTTGTTGACCACCTCGCCCAGCATGTGGCCCTGCTTGACGGACTGACCATCGGCAAAAAAGAGCGTTGAGCCTTGGGTAATCTCAAAGACTTCTTTTTTGCCAGAACCCTCTAGGGTTAGCTGCGTATTGGTTTCCGCCGTATAGGCATCTTCCCCGTGGCGCGTCCGGAACGCCCGCATCCGCACCTGCTTGGGATACTTTACCTTCCCCGTAAAGGGGGCTCGAATCATCCGCGCCATTTCTGCCGTAAACACCCCACCCGTGTGGAAGGTTCGCATGGTGAGCTGGGTGCCGGGTTCCCCAATGGACTGGGCTGCAATAATGCCCACGGCCTCCCCGATGTCTACCACGTGGGCATGGGCTAAACTCCAGCCGTAGCAGTGCTGACAGACCGACCGGGCCGCCTCGCAGGTGAGCGGCGATCGCACGATAACCTCTTCAATTCCTGCCTTGACAATCTCATGGGCCAGCTCCTCAGAAATGGCCTGATTCTTGCCGAGAATCACCTCGCCAGTTTCTGGATGCACCACATCCTCCAGGAGCACACGACCCAAAAGCCGATCCTTCAGCTTAATCAAGACCTTATCGCCGTCCATCATGCTGCGCACCGCCAACCCGCGCTGGGTGCCGCAGTCATTTTCACGGATAATTACATCTTGAGACACATCCACCAGTCGTCGGGTCAAATAGCCAGAGTCCGCCGTCCGAAGCGCCGTATCCACCAGACCCTTTCGGGCACCATAGGACGAAATAATATATTCCGTAACGGTCAACCCTTCCCGGAAATTTGTCTTGATGGGCAAATCAATAATTTCCCCTTGGGGGTTCGCCATCAGACCGCGCATCCCCACCAGCTGACGCACCTGAGACAAATTTCCCCGCGCCCCAGAAAACGCCATCATGTAGACCGAGTTCAGCGGGTCATTCTGCCGAAAGTTCCGCACCACCTCATCCTTCAGCTCCTCGCTGGTGCCATTCCAGGTATCAATCACCTTCTGGAATCGCTCCACCTCGGTAATTTCACCACGGGTATAGCGATCTTCCGTCACCCGAATTTCTTCTTCTGCAATTTCCAGGAGATCCTTCTTGCTGGCCGGAACCTGCAAATCTTCAATACTGATAGAAACTCCGGCCTTGGTCGCATAGCGAAAGCCCAGATCCTTTAGGTTATCCGCCATTTCCGCAGTGTGGGCCGTGCCATAGTGCGTAAAGGCCCAACCCATCAACGACTTAATCTGACCCTTATTGATAATGCGGTTATAGAACTTAGGCTGCGGGGCTTGTTGTTTCTCTTGCGTTGTCTTGTCAGTCATATCCAGTCTCCCACTTAGCTAACCAAAGAATCCTGAACCGTCTTGTTGTAGATAATGCGGCCCGCTGTTGTCCGCACATACTGGGAAATTAGTTGACCCGCTGCATCTTTCCTTACCCGGCGAGAGGGGTAGGTTTCAATCACTACGCCATCCGGCAGCGTTTCAACCTCTGGGGCTACATCTTCTTCCCCATCCTCCACAGGGCCGTCATAGCGGAACCAAATATTGGAGTGCAGGTCAATTTCAGACTGCTCATAGGCCAAAATCGCGTCATCCATATCCGAGAAATAGCGTCCTGCGCCTTTCTGACGGTTGGGGTTCTCTGCTGTCAGGTAGTAGCAGCCCAGCACCATATCTTGGCTGGGCGTAATAATTGGCCCACCCGTAGCGGGCGACAGAATATTGTTAGACGCCAACATCAGCAGCCTTGCCTCAGACTGCGCCTCAATGGACAGCGGTACGTGAACCGCCATCTGGTCACCGTCAAAGTCAGCGTTAAAAGCCGTACAGACTAGGGGATGGAGCTGAATGGCTCGTCCTTCGACCAAAAGCGGCTCAAAGGCCTGAATTCCCAAGCGGTGCAGGGTCGGCGCTCGGTTCAGCATGACCGGATGACCCTTAATCACCTCGTCCAGCACATCCCAGATCACCACGTCATTGCGCTGAATCAGGCGCTTAGCGGCCTTAATATTGTTCACCAGTCCTTGGCGGATCAGGCGATGAATCACAAAGGGCTGAAACAGCTCGATCGCCATTTCTCTGGGCAGCCCGCACTGGTGAATCTTGAGCTTAGGCCCCACCACAATCACCGAGCGTCCAGAATAGTCCACCCGTTTTCCTAGGAGGTTTTGACGGAATCGACCCTGTTTCCCTTCAATGATGTCTGAGAGAGACTTCAGCGGACGGTTATTGGCTCCAACTACCGTCCGTCCCCGACGACCGTTGTCAATCAGGGCGTCCACCGCCTCTTGAAGCATCCGCTTCTCGTTTCGGACAATAATTTCTGGCGCTAAAATCTCCTGAAGGCGCGCTAGACGGTTATTCCGGTTGATGACCCGTCGGTAGAGGTCATTGAGATCCGAGGTTGCAAAGCGCCCCCCATCCAGCTGCACCATGGGGCGAAGATCCGGCGGAATGACCGGAATCACCGAAAGAATCATCCAGTCTGGCCGAGAGCCTGTCCCCACAAAGTTGTCAATGACCCGCAGCCGCTTAATCAGCTTGGCGCGCTTTTGCCCCTTGGAGCTGGCAATTTCTTCGCGAAGCTGTTCGGCCTCCGCCTCAAGGTTAATATCCTGCAGCAGCCGTTGAATGGCTTCCGCTCCAATGCCCACCTCAATGCCGCTGAGCTGAGAATCTTCGCTATAGATTTGATCCTCAATTTCCATCCACTGATCTTCAGTGAGGAGCTGCTTATAGGTCAGGCTGTCGGAGTTCCCTGCATCTAAAACAACGTAGGAGTTAAAGTAGACAATCTGCTCTACATCCCGCAGTGGCATATCCAAAATGGTTGCCATATAGCTGGGAATGCCCTTGAGGTACCACACATGGGTCACAGGAGCCGCCAGCTTAATAAAGCCCATACGGTGACGGCGCACCCTGGATTCGGTCACCTCAACCCCACAGCGCTCGCACACAATGCCGCGATGGCGCACCCGCTTATATTTACCGCAGTGACATTCCCAGTCTTTTGCGGGGCCAAAAATCCGCTCGCAAAACAGACCATCCATCTCTGGCTTAAGCGTTCGATAGTTGATGGTTTCTGGCTTGGTGACTTCACCCACCGTTTGGCCGTTGGGGAGGGTTCTTTCTCCCCACTGACGAATTCTTTCGGGAGAGGCCAGACCAATCTTAACGTAGTCGAATCGCTGTTCTAGCTTGGACATCGCTTGGCGTTTCCTTGTGGTTGTCTTAAAAATTACAGCAGGGCTTGGCCGCTGACGGCGATCAGACTCTTGATGTCTCATCCCGCCAGAACCTTGCCCTTATATCCTCGATAGGGCCATCAGGGCGCTACTCAGCATCGTCTAAGTCTAGGCGCGACAAGGATTCATAGGTAGGACGAGACGGGGTGCGGCGCTGGCCGACATCCGCCATCAGGTCAACCTCTACATCTCGGCTACCGCCCTCATCGTCTTGCTCGACCTTATGCACTGCAATGTCTAAGCAAAGAGACTGGAGCTCTCGCATCAGCACCTTGAAGGATTCGGGTGTTCCGGGTCGTGGAATCGCCTGCCCCTTAACGATCGCATTCAGCGCTTCGTTGCGTCCCTGCATGTCGTCAGACTTCACGGTGAGCAGTTCTTGGAGGGTATAGGCCGCACCAAAGGCTTCCAGAGCCCAGACCTCCATTTCTCCAAAGCGCTGACCACCCTGCTGAGCTTTACCGCCCAGAGGCTGCTGTGTCACCAGAGAGTAAGGCCCCGTCGAGCGCGCGTGAATCTTGTCATCGACTAAGTGAACCAGCTTCAGCATGTAGGCTTTGCCGACGGTGATCGGCTGATCAAAGGCTTCTCCGGTGCGACCATCAAAAACCTTGAGCTTACCGGGCTGATGGGGGTCAAAAGTCCAGTCCTTGCCCTCCAGTTCACTGGCCTCGGCCAGCTTTCCGTGGACGGTCAAGCGAGAGGCTTCTGCACCATACATTTCATCAAAAGGCGTGAGCTTAAATCGCAGCCCTAGATTTTCCCCTGCCCATCCCAGGAGACATTCAAAGACCTGGCCCACGTTCATCCGGGAGGGAACACCAAGCGGGTTAAGCACGATGTCTAGGGGGGTGCCATCGGCCAAGTAGGGCATGTCTTCCACGGGCAAAATGCGGGAAATAATTCCCTTGTTGCCGTGGCGTCCCGCCATTTTATCTCCCACCTGAATCTTGCGCTTTTGCGCCACGTAGACCCGCACGACCATGTTGGCACCAGGGGGCAACTCGTCGCCCTGTTCACGGGTAAAGACCCGCACATCTACTACGCGCCCCTTTTCTCCGTTGGGAACCCGCAGGGAATTATCCCGCACATCCCGTGCCTTTTCGCCAAAGATGGCGCGCAGGAGTTTTTCTTCAGGGGGTTGGTCAGATTCACCTTTGGGCGTGACTTTGCCCACTAAAATATCGCCGGAGGTGACCCAGGCTCCCACTCGGATGATGCCGTTTTCATCCAGCTGACGCAGGGAATCTTCGCCAACGTTGGGAATTTCTCTGGTGATTTCCTCTGGGCCAAGCTTGGTTTGCCTTGCCTCAATTTCAAATTTTTCAACGTGAATGGAGGTGTAGACTTCATCCCGCACGAGGCGTTCGCTAATCAAAATGGCGTCTTCGTAGTTGTAGCCCTCCCAGGGCATATAGGCGGCTAGGATGTTTTGTCCCAGGGCAAGCTCCCCACCTTCGGTGGCGGAACCATCCGCAATGATTTGGCCGGAGTAGACGCGATCGCCCACAAATACAATGGGGCGCTGATTTAGGCAGGTATCCTGGTTAGAGCGCTGGTACTTTTGGAGCGGGTAAGACACCTCTTCTCCATTGTCGTCTCGCACCCGAATCAAGTCTGCCGCAACGTAAGTCACTTCACCATCCGCACGGCTCACAATGACCATGCCGGAGTCACGAGCGGCTTGAGCCTCCAGTCCTGTGCCAACGAGCGGACGCTCTGGGCGCAGCAAGGGCACAGCCTGACGCTGCATGTTAGAACCCATCAGGGCGCGGTTGGCATCATCATGTTCCAAGAACGGAATCAGCGACGTTGCCACCGAGATGATTTGTACCGGAGAAACCGCCACAAAATCTACCTCCAAGGGAGAGGTGGTGGTGAAGTCCTGGCGGTAGCGCACGGGCACCACTTCTCCCAGAATGTAGCCCTCTTCATCCGTAGGGATGTCTCCTGGTGCAACCCGCTTATCGTCCTCTTCGTCCGCCGTCATGTAGAGGGGAGCCTGATCTTTCAGGACACGCCCATTTTCAACGCGGTAGGAAGGCGTTTCAATAAACCCGTAGGAATTCACGCGGGCATGGGTTGCCAACGACCCAATCAGACCAGCGTTCGGCCCTTCCGGTGTTTCAATAGGGCAAATCCGCCCATAGTGGCTAGGGTGAATATCCCGCACCGCAAAGCCAGCGCGCTCACGGGTCAGCCCCCCTGGGCCAAGGGCACTGAGGCGGCGCTTGTGGGTTAGCTCGGCTAAGGGATTGGTTTGATCCATAAACTGAGATAGCTGACTGGAGCCAAAGAACTCCTTAATGGCCGCTACCAAAGGCTTAGGGTTGACCAAGGATGCGGGGGTGAGAGACTCGGCATCAGAAACAGTCATCCGTTCCTTAATGATGCGCTCTAAACGGTTCAGACCGACGCGCACCTGATTTTGCAGCAGCTCGCCCACCGACCGAACGCGACGGTTCCCCAAGTGGTCAATGTCGTCAACACTGCCAATGTCAAACTCTAGATTAATGAGATAGTCGATCGCCGCCAGAATATCCTCTGGGGTCAATACGCGAGTATTCTCAGCAGTATTAAGCCGCAGCTTTTTGTTCAGCTTATAGCGACCCACTCGACCCAAGTCATAGCGCTTCGGATCAAAAAATCGTGAGTCTAGGAGTTGCTGCCCGCCAGATACCGTAGGCGGCTCGCCTGGCCGCAGCTTACGATAAAGCTCCAGCAGGGCTTCTTCTTCGCCAAATTGACCTTCTTTCTCAATAGTCTTCTGGTAAAACTCAGGGTGACGAAGCCGATCAAAAATTTCCCCATCCGTCAGCGCTAGCGCCTTAAGCAACACCTGAGCGGAAAGCTTGCGAGTTTTGTCAATCCGAACCCAGACCAAGCCGTTCTTGTCTGTCTCAAACTTGAGCCAAGCCCCTCGATTTGGAATGAGGCTGGCATTGTAGGTTCGCCGACCATTTTTATCGGTCTCAGACTTATAGTAGACCCCAGGACTCCGAACAATCTGATTGACAATGACGCGCTCCGCCCCGTTGATGATGAAGGTTCCTCGATCCGTCATCAAGGGGAGGTCGCCAATGAAAACCTCTTGCTCTTTAATTTCCCCACTCTCTTTGTTAATGAGGCGGGTCGGCACGTACATCTGCACCGCGTAGGTGCTGTCTCTGCGCTTAGACTCGTCAACGCTGTACTTAGGCCGCTTCAGCTTATAATCTTTAGCAAGAAAGTGAAGCTCGATCTTGCCGGTATAGTCTGTAATGGGCGAGAAACTATCTAGCTCTTCTATCAGTCCTTCTTCGAGAAACCAACGGAAGCTCTCCCGCTGAATCTCAACCAAATCAGGCAGAGCAAAAGCGGGCTGGGTGTAGATCTGATTAGTCATGCGTCTCCTCTAGAGGTCACGCCCGGTCGCGAATAGCTGAATTATACATGCTATTCCCAACGAGGGGGAATGTCAACTTACGATTTGTTACGGCTGAGTTGCTGAACTCAGACGGATAGAGTTTCTTTTATGAGCTTGAGTCTGTCAGGCTGAAGTTTGGTTCGCTGAAGTTCCATGGGAGTTTGATGTGGGGTGATCGGGGTTTGGCTGCATGGGAAGAACTGCCCTGAGTGAGCGTTCATGAAAGAGAAATACCTAAGCGTATCGGCCAGTGCGGTCTTGTTTGGACTCACCACAAGTTTTGCGGCGACTTAGTCTGGGCTAAGACCCAGCCAATACCAATGGATTAGCGGAAGGTGCGGGTAATGCTAGACCAAAGAGCTGACAGGCATTTTGAGTGGTCTGACAAGCCAAGGCCGCGAACTCCATATTGCGGAGTTCCGCAATGCGATGGGCGACGTGATAGACGTAGGCTGGCTCGTTGCGGCGCTCACCACGCTTAGGAACCGGAGCCAAAAAGGGACAGTCTGTTTCAACCAAAAGGCGCTCTGGAGGAACGATTTTGGCAGATTCATGGATCTGTACCGCATTTTTGAAGGTGACGGTTCCGCTAAAGCTGATGTAGAGACCTAGATCCAGAAACCACTGCGTTTCTTCCGGTGTGCCGCCCCAGCAGTGCATGACGCCCTGCACCTCCCCCTCCTGCTTCCAGAACTGATGCAGGAGTTGAGCCATAGACTCTGCTGCATCCCGACAGTGCAGGATGATAGGCAGACCAAGGGATCTGGCAATACGGAGATGAGCCCGTAGGGCTTCAGATTGCTGTTCGCTATTTTCCGCCTTGTAAAAATCCAGCCCCGTTTCGCCGATCGCCACAACCTTAGCGTCAGAGGCTGCCAAGTCGCGAATTTCTTGCTCCATGGCTGGAACCCACTGATGTGCGTCTAGGGGATGCAGACCCACCGCAAAAAAGATTTCAGGGTAGCGCTGAGCCAGTGCCTGAATATCTTTGAACTCGCTAGGCTCAACACAGGAGTGAACCAGACGAACAACGCCTGCATCTCTCCAGCGCTGAACCACAGCCTCAAAATCTGGCTTGAAGGCATCAAAATTGAGGTGAACGTGAGTATCAATGAGCTGTATGGCTGATTGGCTTGTCACCCTTTCCATTACCCTTCTTGTCACGCTTTTTATCGCGCTTACTTAATTCATCACCTTGAGCATCTGCCGCCCTGGGCGCTTGCCGCCTTGCACGCATTGCCTTGTCAAGAATGGAGGCTGTGCCGAGGCTGAACCGCTTCCCCAGAACTTGAGCTGATCACCGTGAGCTATCTAAGCGGTCTGTGTCGCTTCTGCTTTGAGCGCACGAGCAAGGCGAGACTTCTTGCGTGCACCTGTGTTGCGGTGCAGGACTCCCCGCTTCACGGCCTTATCGATTTTGCTGTAAGCAACCGACAGCCGCTCTTGCACAACGGTCAACTGCTCTGGGGTTGGCTCAGTGCTGTAGGTTTGAACGGCGTCAAAATACTTTTTCATGAGCGTTTTGACAGCCGTTTTGTATGACTTGTTTCGCAGCCGATTGCGCTCTGCGATTTGAATACGTTTGATGGATGATTTAATATTTGCCACAGTAGATATTTGGCTTAAGGTTCGTTTGACAGCAAGGCTTGATAGACATTAGAAAACGCCCAATGAATTATTGTAGCACCTGTTGTGCTGGTGTAGTTGTTCTGGTGTAATCACCAGCAATTCCAAACTCAGAATGTAGTAAGCGATACAAATAATTTTACAATTTTACATAATCTATCTTGCTTCTAGGGACTGTCTGGGTACTGTCTGGGCAAGCGTTTTGCGGGCAAGCTTCAGTCAATCTGTCTCAGTCCAGGTTTGTCAGTCCAGGTTTGTCAGTCCAGGTTTGCAAATGCCGTTAAAACGAATGTATCTAATATGTCTATTGAGAATAATCTCAAGAAGAAAGGCTGAAACGCTTATATAGCGTAGAATCCGATTCCCAATATCATCGATACTGAGCAATCCGTTGAGACCTTAGGAAGCGAAAGAAGTCTCATGCAGCGCACTCTCCTGATCCTCTTATGCCTTGCCACCCTGATATATGCAGGACTGTGCGCTGCTCTGTTTTTATTTCAGCGTTCATTCCTTTACTTTCCTCAACCGCGATCTCTTGACGATGCCTCAAGCATGATCACATTGCCTTTGAATGGCGCTGAACTCAACATTACCGTTCAACCCCACAACGGCTCAAAGGCTCTCATCTATTTTGGCGGTAATTCAGAGGACGTTTCCCGTAGGCTGCCTCACTTTTCCACTGTGTTTCCCGACCACGCTCTCTTTTTACTCCACTATCGCGGCTATGGGGGCAGCTCAGGTAAACCTTCAGAGGATGCCCTCTTTTCCGATGCGATCGCGTTATTCGACAAGGTTCATCTGGAGCATCAGAACATCATGGTTGTGGGTCGCAGCTTGGGCAGCGGCGTTGCTGTTTATTTAGCGAGTCAACGACCTGTTTCTCGCCTTATTCTTGTGACCCCTTACGACAGCATCCAAGCACTTGCTGCTCAACAATTTCCCTACGTTCCAGTGCCTTGGCTTTTAGTAGACAAATTTGAGTCTTGGAAATACGCCAAGCTAGTGACTGCACCGACGCTAATCATTGCCGCTGAGCACGATGAGGTCATTCCCAAAGCAAGCACTGAGTCATTATTAGACCATTTTCGTTCTGGTGTTGCATCCATGACTGTTGTCCCTGACACCAGCCACAACACGATCTCCGATAGCTTGGAGTACCTCTCTCTGCTGAGATCCCAGAAATAAATTTCAAATTTACTGATCTCCCCTGAATGGCAACGCCAATGCGGTTGCATGATCTCGGCTGATACTTATGGAGAAAGTCTCCACATCCGCAAGGGATGCTTCGGTTGCCCCGATTAGACCGAAACCTAGCCCTGGGCGCTTTGAAGAGAACTGCTTTTGAGAGAATGTGTAAAATACTGCAATGAGCCAAATTGACCCCTACAAAGTCTTAGAGATTGGCAACACCGCCACCCTGTCTGAGATCAAACAAGCCTATCGGAGACTTGCAAAACAGTTCCATCCCGATCGTCAACCCAGGCTATCTCCCCCTGAAGCAAGTCCCAACATAAATTCTCCAATAAGTTCTGATTCAATAAGTTCTGACTCAATAAGTTCTGAACCAGCGCTTGGGCAGCCCAACCACAGCCAGCCCAACCATGAAAAAATTGCGCGAGTGAATGCAGCCTATGCACTGCTCAAGGATGCAAAACGCCGCCAAGCTTACGACCAGAACCATACGGGTGGCGGCATTGCCACGGCGGTTGACCCTCTTAGGCGTCAGCGTGCCCAGGCCTCCCAAGATCAGTTTCGCCAAGATCGGCAGGTTCGTCGAGAAGCAGACCTGCACCTCAGCGACTGGATTAAGCGGGTCTACACCCCTGTGGATCGGGAATTAACTAAAATTTTAAAGCCCCTGCGTGCCGAAATCACCAACCTGGCCGCAGATCCCTTTGATGATGATTTGATGGATGGCTTTTTAGTGTATCTCCAGAACTGCCGACTATCGGTTGAAAAAGCGCAGCAGATTTTCCGCTCAATGCCAAATCCTGCAAGCGTTGCAGGTATTGCGGCAAAATTATACTACTGCCTCAATCATCTAGAAGATGGAATAGAAGAGCTTGAGCGTTTTACCCAGTGCTATGACGATGGATATTTGACGGCAGGGAAAGAAATGTTTCGCCTATCGACCCATCTTCGTCGGGAAGCTAAGGAATCTTTGAGTGAGCTAAAGGCAATGCTCTGAGCGCTAAAATGCTCTATGCGGCAGAGGAATAGCGCAGGAATGGCGAAATATTTTGGGTCGTAATGCTTAAGCAAAAAAAGTCCGTAGCTTTACTGAGTCTAGATTAGTAAGCCTGGGCTTGGCATGGATAGAAGCTTAAAACGAGAGAGAAGTCGGATTAATTTCTTCCCCTTCAATCCATGCTTCTAGCTCAGTGCTTTGCAGTGCATCTAGCGCCATAGCAAGGCCAATATGGACAAGGGCAAGCTTTTGTCGAGCTTCTGGCTGTAGGTGCTGAGTCTCAGTCTCGACGCACTCCAGCAGGGTTGCGCCAACACAAAGGTTGTGGGAGACAGTGGACAAAATTTCTGAGACGAGGTGATTCGCCATGGTTAAAGCTCCTAATGACCGAGTTAAGTTGTTGTAAACCAATTGCTGTAAGCCAGTTGTGCTGAAAACCGTGAGCCGATGCCAGTCCGCTCAATCAACTGTCTTTATCTTCTCGGAAACGACTGATGAGCAACACCGAGGAAACACCGATTTTTGTATGGATAAATCTTGATATCTAGCCCTAGATCTCGTGGATTATGCGGACTACCCATGCTTGACCTCGATATAGAGCCTCGATATAGAGCATTAATGTTGAGTATTGATACAGAGCATTGGTGCAGAGCGTTGATACAGAGCGTTGATACAAAAAGATTCTGAGAACAAAGGTAGAGTGCAGTTTGCATCCCCGTAAAAAAAACGCCAGAGTGAGGGGAGAGCCTTACAAAGATTGCAGCGATCGCAAGTATGACGCAGGTCAGCGCGACGTAAGGCACGACGCAAGGCCGAGACATAAGATTGTGGAGTAGGGAAAAAATCTATGGCAGATCCAGCCGTTTCACAGTTTGCACTTTGGCTAACCCCTATCCCCAGCGATCGCCGATGGCTGTCCAAAATTATTCAAGACTATGCAGCAGCCTACGATGCGCCCATGTTTGAGCCGCATGTCACGGTCTATAGCGGAATCTATAGCGCTCAGGATGACCTACCCAAAATTCTGTCCCAGCGGGTTGTCCCCCAGCTTCCCATCGCCCTGGAGGTCACAGGCTTGGGCTATACCGAAAACTTCTTTAGGACCGGATTTATTACCTTTGCGCCTAATGAGGCGCTGACGGCACTTTCCCACGGAATCCGCGATCGCCTTCAGTCTCCTACCGACTATCGCCTTGAGCCACACCTAAGCCTGGTTTATAAAGACCTATCCCTAGACCAAAAGCGTCTGGCCATGCTGCGGATTATTTTATCCGTCGAGTTCATTACCTTTGATACCCTCAAGGTCGTCACGCCCAGCGCCCAGGACTGGTTTGATATTTCAGGTTGGCGGGAGGCGTTTCGTCTGTGCGCCGTCAGTTAGCGGGGCTGGCAGCTTGGGCAATAGTAGTATCGCCGTCCCCCCGCCATTTCTTTGAGAATGAGCGAACCGCAGATAAAGCAAGGCTGCCCCACACGGCTAAAAACCCAGTGTCGATACTGATCGCGGCGATCGCCCTGGGCTTTCCGCTGTGCCACAATTCCTAAATCATTGGTAATACCGCCCGTTTTGTAAGACTGGGTAGGAATGGCGATCGCGGCTACAGCTAGAGCGTGAAGCTGTTCTGGGGTGCAGTCCACGGGGCGCTTGGCAGGATGGACTCTCGCCACAAAGAGAATTTCGCTGCGCAGGTAGTTGCCCAACCCTGCTAAAAAGTGCTGATCCAGCAGCAGGGTGGTGAGACGGCGGCGATGAAAAGTAGCGTCCTTGAGCCGCTGGAGGATGACGGGAGGCGTAATCCAGTCGCTCAGGACATCTGGCCCAATCCGATGCAGGAAAGGATGATGGGCCAGCATGTCGTCTTCAATCACTTCAATATCGGAAGCGCTATAGAGCAGCGCCGACTTATGAGCGTTGTGGATAGCCAGACGGAGCTGGCGATTGGTTTGCGGGTAGCTATAGGCTGTGCGGATGACCCACTTGCCATAGAGCTGATTATGGCTATAAATATTGAGGCCGTTGTCAAAGCGGGTGAGCAGCGCTTTTCCCCGTGGCTCCAGAGCAATTACGGTTTTGTGTTTTAAGACAGCCTCGTAGGGCTTGAGGTGGTCAAAGGCAAACCAAACTTCTTCGACTCGGTACGGAACAATGGCCGCTGCAATTTTATCTGCGGCTCTTTTAATTTCGGGGCCTTCAGGCATGGGGGGTGTCTAGACAGGAATATGGAGCTCAGTGGAGCGGAATATAGGCTGCTAGCCCTCAACGTAGACCGTAACCGCCGCTGTTGCAATGTACATATCGTCGTTCTTGTCGTTTAGCTCCGCGATCGCTGTTCCCCGTACCACCATTCCCCCCGCCTCCACCTTGAGGGTTTTCTGGCCAAAGGGGAGTGCGGCCAAGACCTCCGCCTCTCTCACGAGCTCCGGGAAGGGCACCGCCACCTGTACTTCCACAATCATTTCGTTGGGATGCCCAAGTCCCGCTACTTCCCAAATCCCCGGCAGCGCATTATGGGCGATCGCATTACGCACGGCGCGGGCGGCAGCAACGGTAGGATCTTGACCATGCTGGTCGATGCCCATACCCATTTCAATCACAAAGCGTTTTTTTATGCGTTCTGGGCTAGGTTTTGGGCTAGGTTCTGGGCTAGGGTTTGGGTTAAGTTCTGGGGTAGGGTTTGGGGACATCGCTTGCTCCTGCTGAGTTTATTGAAGGGACTGGCTTTGACGGCCTTGTATACACCTTCTACAATGCATCTACTACCATAAACGCTGAATCCCCTCATCAGAGATCAAGCCCCATGCTGCTGCACCTTTGTACTTGGCCTGAAGTTGAAGCTTACCTCCAAGAGTCACAGGGCATCATTTTGCCCATTGGCTCTACCGAACAGCATGGCCCCACGGGCCTCATTGGCACGGATGCAATCTGCGCAGAAATCATTGCAAAGGGCGTCGGCGAGGCCACCCAGGCGCTGGTCGGCCCGACGATTAATGTAGGAATGGCGCTCCACCATACGGCCTTTCCAGGCAGCATGAGTTTACGGCCTTCCACCCTCATATTGGTGATTCGCGACTACTTGGTGAGCCTCAGCCGCGCTGGGTTCCGTCAGTTTTTCTTTATCAACGGCCACGGTGGGAATGTCGCCACCCTGAAGGCTGCATTTTCTGAAGTATACGAAGCGATCGCGGACTTACAGATTCCCAATGGCGATCGGGTACAGTGTCAGGTCAATAACTGGTATATGTGTGGGTCTGTCTATCGCCATGCCAAAGAGCTCTACGGCGACCAAGAAGGCTCCCACGCCACCCCCAGCGAAGTAGCAGTCACCCAATTTGTCTACCCAGAAGCCATCAAGCAGGCACCCCTCAGTCCAGAGGTCGGCCACGGGCATCCGATCTACAGCGCAGTCGACTTTCGACGCAACTACCCCGATGGTCGCATGGGGTCTAACCCAGCCCTCGCCACCCCAGAGCATGGCAAAGAATTCTATGATTTAGCCGTAACGGAACTCGTAGAGTCCTATCGCAAATTTATTGGCTCGTCTTTATAGCCCCACCCGTCCTAGCGCCGTGCGGCCCTCAAGGTTTAATCAAATAGATTTGTGATGAGATAGGCCTATATAAATCTATTCAATTAATCTATTCAGCAAAACTCCGCTTGTTTGTTGCGCAGTTCTATGAGTCTCCCATGAACAACGTCACCCTCAATATCGATGCCCTTCGCGCAGAGCTAACCGAAAAATATCAAAAGCTCCAGCCCCTAGAGCAAAAGATCATCCAGTTGTTCTCGGTCATTTACGAACCCATTAGCCGCACCAATTTTGTAGACTGCTTCAACGTCCTGGGCATTAGAGATAAAAATAAGAACGCTTTTACAGCCGCTACGCTCAAGCCCTATATTGACAAACTCATTAACCAGTCGCTCTTACTCCAGGAACGCACTCAGGGGCCTCAGTGCCATCCGCTTTTTGTGGAGATTGCCACCCGCGATGCCCTCAAAACAGGAACCTTTGAGGCGCTGGTCAAGGCCGTTGAAACTAAACATCCCGTTACCCAAAGCTGGCGCAATGGTCCGCGACGGTTTACCAGCGAGCGCCAATTTCTGCGCGAGGTGCGCATTGGGCTTTACGGCCAAGATATCGAATACATCGAGCAGCAGTTTGAGGACTATTACAAATACGGCTTTCCCACCGAAAAAATTACGCTGAGCGAGGTGTTTTTGAATGTTTGCAATAATCCTTTTGATGCGGACTGGTTTCAGACCTTAATTCCTCCGCTCTTTGAAAGCGCGATCGCCAGTATTCTCCAGTCAGCCTCCTGTACTCTTTTTCCCGCAGAGGAAGCTTTTGAGCTGATTCAGGAGCGCAGCGCCCAGAAGAACTGCAGTGATTTTATGCACATTCTTCTGATAGAGCAGTGCTTAATGCGCGGACAGCTCAAGCTCGCAGAAGAAAGCCTGACCCGCATTAGCGCTGAAACTCAGGATCTCGCTGGAGCCTTTAAAGGCTGGCTGCGGGTACTCCAGGGACAGTATACAGAGGCTATTCAGCACTACGCGATCGCCCTCAAAGCCCTCAGAAAATTATCGGGGAAGCGTAAAGCCTTTTTTGACGACAGTAGCGGGCTTTTTTATATCTTGGCGCTACTCAAGCAGGGCAGCCCAGAAAACCTGCGCGAAGCAGAAGAATATGCCACCCTCGTGAGCAAGCAGCCAGAGCACTGGCTCTCCTATCCCTATACGCTTCTCAAAAATGTCCTCCAGGTTCAGCAGGGCAATTTAGCGATCAAGGACACTCTTTTGAAGTCCGATCTGCCGGTACTGGAAGTGAGCGACAGTCTGGAGGTGTTGATCTGCGCCCTCTGCCTGTACTGGGTGGATTTAGAGGTTGCTAAGGTGCGCCTGCCCAAAATTTTAGACGAGCTTTACCAGCAAGCCGAGGCTGCAAACTATCACTGGATTACGATGGAGGCTGCGGAGCTACTGTCACGGCTGCGGCCAAGGGGCGGCTATGGCAAACGAGCGGCAGAGCTAAGTCAGGCCGAGGAAATCATGCCGCTGGCCACGCTCATTCAGCCCAAGGAACCCTGGGAGCTTTGCCTGAATGCGCTGGCGGGCCTGCAAAGTACCCCTCAAGCTGCGCCGACGGGAGGTGCGCTGCGGCTGGTCTGGTCTATTGGCCTGATGGGAGAGTATTGGGAGATTCAGCCCCGTGAGCAAAAAATGGGCGCGAAGGGGGCCTGGAGCAAAGGGCGAAATATTGCTCTAAAGCGGCTCAGCCAAACCCCAGGAGACTTTAGCTACCTGACGCCCCAAGATCTGCGGGTGTGTCAGCAGATTGAGAGCGGCTACACGACCTATCGATACTACGGCCAGGTGGAGTATGAGTTTAGCGAAAAGGCGATCGTTGCGCTGATTGGTCATCCCCTCGTGTTTTGGGAGGATAGCGCTGTGCGGGTTGAAATTGTTAAAGGGGAGCCAGAGCTATTGGTCAAAAAGAGCAAGCAAAACTGGCTCACCCTTGAATTCTCGCCAAAGATTTCCGAGCACAAGACTGTTCTGGTGATTAAAGAAACCCCAACGCGCCTCAAGGTGATTGAAATCAACGATGACCACCGCCGCATTGCCGCTATTATTGGTGCTAAAAATCGACTAGAGGTGCCGGAATCTGCCAAAGACCAGGTGCTCTCGGCTATCAATGCCGTCTCTGGCGTTGTGACCGTGCATTCTGATATTGGTGGGGGCGTGGCCAGTGCGGAAGAAGTCCCAGCAGACACCAAACCCCATGTCCATTTACTTCCCGCTGGCGAAGGGCTAAAGGTGGCGATTATGGCGCGGCCCTTTACCCAGGGTGGGCCCTATTTCCGTCCAGGGGCGGGGGGAGAAACGGTGATTGCTGAAATTGACGGCAAGCGGCTCCAGACGACGCGCAACCTGAAAGAAGAAAAGAAGCTGGCCGATGCCGTTGCTGCTGCCTGTCCGGTACTGGCCAACTACCAAAAAGAAGATGGGGAGTGGCTGATCGAAGATCCGGAAGATTGCCTAGAGCTACTGCTCGACCTTCAGCCCTTGGGCGATACGGTGGTGATGGAGTGGCCAGAGGGCGAAAAGATGCGCGTGACCCATCCGGCGGGGCTAAACAGCTTTAGGCTCAACATCAGCAGCCAGCAGGATTGGTTTGCGGCCAGTGGTGAACTCCAGATTGGGGATGACCAGGTGATGGATATGCAGCGGCTGCTGGAGCTGATGGAGCGATCGCCCGGCCGATTTTTGCCCCTAGGGGACGGTCAGTTTCTCACCCTAACCCAAGAGTTTCGCAAGCGTCTGGATGAACTTCGTACCTTTTCTGAAAAGCACGGCAAGGGAACGCGCTTTCATCCCTTGGCGGCCCTTGCCCTCGAAGACTTTATTGACGAGGTGGGCGACCTCACAGCCGACAAACGCTGGAAGGATCATGTTAAGCGCCTTAAGGACATGAAGTCCTTTCAGCCAGAGGTGCCTTCTACGCTCCAGGCTGAGCTTCGGGATTATCAAATTGAAGGGTTTCGCTGGCTGGCGCGCCTCGCCCACTGGGGGGTGGGGGCCTGCTTGGCGGACGATATGGGCTTGGGCAAAACCCTACAGTCTCTGGCGTTAATTCTCACCCGTGCGGCGGCTGGCCCTACCTTGATTGTGGCTCCTACCTCCGTGGGCATGAACTGGATCAATGAAGCTCACCGCTTTGCCCCCACCCTGAATGTGGTGCAGTTTAGCAGTGGCGATCGCCAGGCGCTACTCGACAACCTTCAGCCCTTTGACATGCTGGTCTGCACCTATGGGCTGCTTCAGCAGGAAGAGCTGGCCGAGAAGCTGGCCCAGGTGGAGTGGCAAACCATTGTGCTAGACGAAGCCCAGGCCATCAAAAACTTTGCCACCAAGCGCTCTAAGGGTGCCATGAGTCTCCAGAGTGGCTTTAAGTTGCTGACCACGGGCACCCCCATCGAAAACCACCTGGGGGAACTGTGGAACCTGTTTCGCTTTATCAATCCGGGGCTGCTGGGCTCCCTGGATCAGTTTAACCAGCGCTTTGCCAATCCCATTGAGCGCTACCAGGACAAAACCGCCCGCAATCAGCTCAAAAAGCTCATCCAGCCCTTTATTTTGCGGCGCACCAAAAGCCAGGTGCTCCAAGAGCTGCCCTCCCGCACCGAAATTCTGCTCCATGTTGAGCTAAGCAAGGAAGAATCCGCTCTTTATGAAGCCCTCAGACGAGAGGCGATCGCCAAGCTGGCCGACAGCGACGCAGAAGCCGGAGCCAAGCACCTCCAGGTACTTGCCGAAATCATGAAACTCCGTCGCATGTGCTGCAACTCGCGCCTGGTGATGGCGGCAACCCCTCTGCCCAGCTCCAAGCTTCAGCTCTTTGGGGAAGTATTGACGGAGCTGCTCGAAAATCGTCATAAAGCCCTGGTGTTTAGCCAGTTTGTGGATCACCTCAGCCTGATTCGAGAATACCTCGACGAGCAAAAGATCCAGTACCAGTATCTCGACGGCAGCACCCCCGTCAAAGATCGCAAAAAGCGGGTGGATGCCTTTCAGTCGGGGGAAGGCGATGTCTTTCTGATCAGCCTCAAGGCGGGCGGCACCGGACTCAACCTCACCGCCGCTGACTACGTGATCCACATGGACCCCTGGTGGAACCCAGCGGTAGAAGACCAAGCCTCCGACCGCGCCCATCGCATTGGTCAGCAGCGCCCCGTTACCATCTATCGCCTCGTGGCGAAGGACACGATTGAAGAAAAAATTGTGAACCTGCACCAGCACAAACGAGATCTTGCCGATAGTCTACTGGAAGGGACAGACATGAGCGGCAAAATCTCCACTGACGACCTCCTCAAGCTAATTCAGGAAAAATAGCCCAGCGATCGCGCTCTCGCAGTAATCCTCAGAAATAATAGCCAGAAGCACCCATTGTCCAGAATTTTCCAAAAAAAATTTCAGAAAAATCAAAGCGCTGGCTCTAATGTCTGGACTGGTCTTTCGAGCTTAATTCCCCACAGCGTCTCACACCGGAAACGGCTAGCATAGAGCCTATGGCCATTATTATTGCGGAACATTTGACCAAGGTTTACCCGGTTGCCATTAAAGCGCCGGGACTGCGCGGCACCCTGTCGCATTTATTTAAGCGCCAATACCGACAGGTGGAGGCCGTCAAAGACGTGAGCTTTGAGATTCAGCCCGGCGAAATGGTGGGGTTTCTGGGGCCTAATGGTGCCGGAAAAACCACGACGCTAAAGATGCTGACGGGGTTGATTCATCCCTCTAGCGGTACGCTTCAGGTGGCAGACGCTCTGCCCTTCCGGCGGGAGAGAGCATTTCTAGAAAAGATTACCCTGGTGATGGGTCAAAAGCAGCAGCTCCTATGGGACTTGCCTGCTCTCGATTCCCTACGCATTAATGCGGCGGTCTACGGCATTGATGACCGTGAGTTTCAGCGCCGCGTGGGGGAGCTGACGGATATGCTGTCCCTCGCAGATAAGCTCACCCAGCCTGTGCGCAAGCTCTCTTTGGGCGAGCGCATGAAGGCGGAGCTACTAGCGGCGCTGCTTCACCAGCCCAAGGTGCTGTTTTTAGACGAGCCCACCCTAGGGCTAGACGTAAATGCCCAGGTGAGCGTCCGGGAATTTTTGCACAGCTACAACCAGCACTTTGACGCCACCATCCTGCTGACCAGTCACTACATGGCCGATATTACGGCCCTGTGCGATCGCGTGTTGCTGATCCATCAGGGCCAGCTCATTTATGATGGCGCGCTGGATGCCCTCCTGGACAGGTTTGCACCCTATCGGCAGGTGCAGCTAGAACTAGAGCGTCCGGTGCTAGCGGCGGACTTGGCACGCTACGGAGAAGTTAAGTCCTTGGTGGGGCGAGAAGTCCACCTCATTATTCATCGAGAAGAGCTAACCCGCAGTATTTCAGCACTTTTGTCCGCCCTGCCGGTACTCGACCTCACCATTACAGATCCGCCCATTGAAGAAATTATTGGCCGTGTCTTCAGTGACGGCGTGGTGTTATGAGCCAGCTATGAGTCCAGATATGAGCCAGCCATGAGACAGATCATCCACAAGTCAAGAATATTTTTATCCGTGTACTACGCCTATATGGTGGAGTATCGGGCGGAGCTAATTTTGTGGGTACTCGCCAACTCCTTCCCCATTATTATGATGGGCATTTGGACGGAAGCAGCCGAAGGCGGAACGTTTAGCCTCTCGGCGCTGGAGTTTGCCCGCTACTTTATCTGCGTCTTTTTTATTCGGCAGCTCACGATTGTCTGGGTGGTGTGGGAATTTGAGCGAGAGGTGGTAGAGGGCAGGCTTTCGCCGCGATTACTCCAGCCCATTGACCCAGTCTGGCACCACGTCGCCAGCCATATTACCGAGCGCTTTGCGCGGATGCCTTTTACCCTGCTGCTGCTGGTGCTGTTTTTTATTCTGTATCCTCAGGCGGCGTGGTTGCCAAGTTTTTCAGGGATGATACTGGCGATCGCCACTATAATTCTGGCCTTTATTCTGCGGTTTTTGATTCAGTATACCTTTGCACTCTGTGCCTTTTGGACAGAGCGGGCGACGGCGCTGGAGCAGGTTTGGTTTTTGTTTTATCTCTTTTTATCGGGGATGATTGCGCCCCTGAATGTTTTTCCGGAAGGGGTGCGAGAAGTTCTAGTATGGACGCCGTTTCCGTACCTGATTTATTTTCCGGCGAGCTTACTGGTTGGGCTACCCGTCAATATTGGCCAGGGGATTGGGGTGATGCTAGGCTGGACGGTCTTGTTCTGGGCTGTAAATCGCTGGCTCTGGCGGCGCGGACTGAAGCACTACTCTGGTATGGGGGCCTAGCGTAACCCCTGACCTCCTTCTTCAGCGCTTGCCCAGTCCTTGCGCATCATCCTGAGAATTGCTGAAACGAGAATTGCTGAATCCTAGGGCATTCTGGATTAAGAGGCGGCGTAAGCTGCGATAATGAAAAGGTTTTCTAAAAATAGTGGCTTACTAGCCCAGCCTTTTTGTTAGTTTCAAACGGCATTGTCCCTATACCCACCACCATGCGAACCCACTATTGCGGAGATCTTCGAGGCGTACATATCGGCCAAACCACGACACTCTTTGGCTGGGTAGATCGTCGCCGCGACCACGGGGGCGTGATTTTTATAGACCTGCGCGATCGCAGCGGCACTGTGCAAATTGTCAGCGACCCAGAGCGTACTCCCCTCACCTACCCCAAGGCCGAATTGCTGCGTAATGAATACGTCGTGAAGGTACAAGGCCAAGTCACCCAGCGCCCTGAAGCCTCCCTCAACCCCAAAATTGCCACGGGCGAAGTCGAAATCTACGCGGAAACCATTGAGGTGCTGAATGCAGTCCATCAGCAGCTCCCCTTTCAGGTGTCCTCCGCCGATACAGAATCCGTGCGCGAGGAGCTACGGCTCAAGTATCGCTACCTAGACCTGCGCCGGGAGCGGATGCGCAGTAACCTAATGCTGCGGCACGAGCTGATTAAGACCATCCGACGCTACCTTGAAGATGTGCAGGGCTTTATTGAGGTGGAGACGCCCATCCTGACGCGCTCTACTCCCGAAGGTGCAAGAGACTACCTCGTGCCCAGTCGCGTTAATGAAGGGGAATGGTTTGCTCTGCCCCAGTCGCCCCAGCTTTTTAAGCAGCTTCTGATGGTGTCTGGGTTTGATCGCTACTACCAGGTGGCACGCTGTTTCCGCGATGAAGATTTGCGGGCCGATCGCCAGCCAGAATTTACCCAGCTCGATATGGAAATGAGCTTCATGACCCAAGAGGAGATCATGCAGCTCAATGAAGACCTGATTCGCCATGTGTTCAAAACCCTGAAGGGTGTAGAACTGCCGAGCGTATTCCCCCGCATTACCTATGCAGAGGCTCTGGAGCGCTATGGCTGCGATCGCCCAGATGCTAGGTTTGGGCTAGAGCTTGTAGATGCGTCCGATCTGTTCAAAGCGTCAGGGTTCAAGGTATTTTCGGGTGCGATCGCCCAGGGCGGATCGGTGAAGGTCTTGCCCATCCCCGGCGGCAACGACCAAATCTCCAATGTTCGCATTAAGCCCGGCGGCGATTTGTTTCGGGTGGCCAGCGAAGGGGGCGCAAAAGGGCTGGCCTATATTCGCGTCCGTGAGGGCGGTGAAGTGGACACCATTGGCGCAATCAAAGACAACCTCACGCCAGAACAGCTCTCTACCTTGCTAGAGCGCACTCAGGCCCAGCCTGGACACCTGCTGCTGTTTGGTGCTGGCCCCACAGACATCGTCAACGCTTCGCTCTCCAGAGTCCGCCTCGCTGTCGGCGAAGAACTGGGACTCATTCGCCCAGACGACTTGAGTCTGCTTTGGGTCGTTGACTTTCCGATGTTTGAGTGGAATGCCGACGAAAAGCGCCTCGAAGCGCTCCACCACCCCTTCACTTCGCCCAAGCCTGAAGATCGTCACGACGTTAAAACTGCCCGCGCCCAAGCCTATGACCTGGTCTACAATGGCCTGGAAATTGGGGGCGGCAGCCTGCGGATTTATGAAACCGAGCTACAGCAAGAAGTCTTTGCCGCCATCGGCCTGTCTGAAGCCGAAGCCACGAGCAAATTTGGGTTCTTGCTCGAAGCCTTCAACTACGGCACTCCGCCCCACGGCGGCATTGCCTACGGCCTTGATCGTCTGGTGATGCTGCTTGCTGGCGAAGAGTCCATCCGTGACACGATCGCGTTCCCCAAAACCCAGCAGGCACGCTGCCTCATGACCCAGGCTCCCTCAACGGTCGATGCCAAGCAGCTTAAAGAGCTTCACATTAGACCAGCCCTTGAGCCCCGTCCCGCGCAGTAGGGCTACCCATTCCGCAGATCTCGCTGTAATCCTTGGTGGAAATGGGTTCTAGAAATGGGCTCTAGAAATGGGTTGCGTGATTTCTAGAATCCAGAAGCCATCTAACTCATTGCCTGGTTTAACCCCTCTGTGCTCGACCAGCGAAAAACCCTCTATTCCGCTTTCTGACTGGGCGCGAAATAGCCCGAAAAGCCGTGATGGTTTCAGGCGCAACCGAATCCAGAATATTTGCATGGCATAGGTTGTCGCGACTTTTGCGCAATGGATAGGCTTTTGGAAGAGGGGTTTGGGGTGGGGGACTAGCGCATTATCGAACTCAGGTCGTTTTAGCTAGCCGCCCAGCTTAAATTCGTCGAATTTGATCACGGCTGAATCAGGTTTGCGCGTGTCGAAGCGGTAGCTGCTGACCACCCCACGGCCAGTATCTAAAATACTGAACACGGTCATGTCATTGCTGGCGATGTAAGGTTGAGGCTGACCTTGGTCATCTATGAGAGGAGCAATTTCAGGCGTGATGGGTTCTAACCCGTTTGGATCGCCAACAGCCGCATACTTTTCAACAAACCCAACCGGAATGGGACGGCGCGTATTGCCTAGGTAAGCCCCATAGCTATTGCCAATGTTGGAGGATTCTAGGAAATGTATACCGCCAGGACTGATAAAGCGATTCCACAAATGAGAATGGCCGTAGAAAACAAGGTCAACACCCGCAGCTTCCAGCAGCGGTTCCACATCGCGGATTAGATAATCTTGACTGAGCGGATACTCGTAGCGAATCGCATTGACTTTGCCTGAATCATCCGAGTCAACAGACTGCACTGGATTTGTGTACGCCGGGACGATGTTATCGCCTAGGCTGTGCATTGGATGATGAAACATGACAATTTTGTACTGGGCCTGTTGAAATTCGGGGCTGTTTAGCTCTTGCTGGAGCCAGGTATATTGGGTGCTGCCTTTGGCGATCGCTTCAAAAATGTGCTGCCCATATCCCCATCTCTCCGGATTCTCTAAATCTGCATCACGTTCTCGATAGCGGCCTCTGGCGTCAGACGTGAGACTGGGCGTTCGCCAGATATTTGCCACAAACAGCACAACTAGACGAACCTTACCAAAGGTCTGCGCGTAATATTTCTTTCCGCCTGAAGCGCTTTCAGGGAGGGTAAATAGCTCTTCGTAGGTTTCTGTGCTGTAAGAATTCTGGTTTAACCACGACTGCAGTGCTGCTGAGTCTGCGCTAAGCTGCTTTGCCTGCTGAGGATGCTGTTGAACTGCCGCTGTCTTTGGAAACGGATCGTTATACTGTGCGTTGAGATCTGTCTCCATTGAAAAGCGACCCATTACTTCATGGTTGCCGATGGCCGTAAACAATGGCGCATTTTGAATGATGGCTCCGCCACGATAAATCGTTTTCACCCCTTCTCGCT
>JAKRSB010000108.1 GCA_022402525.1 Thermosynechococcaceae cyanobacterium MS004 | reverse complement strand
CGCGATAGGTGCGAGAGTTCCTTCAGCTTCTGCAGCAGCTCTTTACCCGTTAATGCTTCTGTACCTTGCTTTGTCTTCGTCTTCTTCATCGGGATAAATGTTGTGTCCTGTGGTGATGGGTTCGTGCCATGCTTCAGTCGTCATGAAAGGGCGATCGCACTCTTAGCCTTTAGATGACGCCACGGCTTCCTTGAATGACTTCCCAGCGCTGAATGCAGGCACATTCGTAGCTGCGATGGTCATACTCTCACCTGTCTTGGGGTTGCGCCCCTCTCTGGCTTGGCGATCGCGTTTCTCGAAGGTGCCAAAGCCCACCAAACTCACTTTCTCTCCACTGGCAACCGATTCAACGATGATGTCCAAGGTCGCATTCAGGATGCTGTCTGCTTTTTTTTTTCGTGACGTTTGCCTTCCCAGCGATCGCTTCTAGCTTGGTCTTTCCGGCATAGGCTGGCAAGAACTGCTGTGGGCCTGATTTGGTCGATTCTGTGACTGTTTTATCCGGTGCGGTGGGTTCTGCTGCTGGAGCTATGGCTGGGGCTATGGCTGGGGCTATGGCTGAGGCGATCACTGATTGTTCTTGAGGGGCGGATCGCTAGCTTGAGGGTGGGTGCTTCTTGGGCTTGCAGTAGTCCACTCACCAATAGGGCGTCGATATGCTCTAGCTGGGCTTTCGCTTGAGCAGATTGGTACTCGGCCTGGGCGATGATGCCCTCGTAGTGACGGCGAAGTTCGATTAGCGCGGTGGTGGTGTTGCTCATTCAGTTGGATAATATTTCTAGTGCTGGTTCTACTATCTCAGAACTCTGCGTAATCGGCACGGGTTTAAGGGCTTCGCAGTACAATTCAAGAGATTGCATTGGCTTTCTCTGGGTAACAATATGACTTGCCCGCCCATCATTAACGCGCACCTGCATTCGTAGATGTTCGTTGAGATTGCAGGATGTTCCATCTTTGCGCCACATTCGGAAATAGTTATAAACCGCTGACCAATAAGGAAAGTCATGGGATAACTGTCGCCACTGACAATCCGTAACCACTACATAGAATATTGCGTTGAGGACGCTCATCATGTCGGTGGTGCGCAGTCTGGCCCCAATTTTAGCCAGAGTGATGAGGGGGTCGGAGAATTCCTGCTGCGTCATAGTCAGGTCGCTATCGTATGCTTCTATCATTTGTGAGAGTCTTTCTGACTTTTCAAACAGCCTCTGAACCAAAAACTTGACAGTGGAAATCGGATAGACCACGATTGAGCTAATTCGTAAATCTCTTGTCCTATTTGAACTCTTAGACTTAATGGCTAGAACTGACTTATGTGAAATCTTTTATCTAGTATTATCCTGGTTTGCAAGCCTATTGTACTCCTTAAGAAACGGTTTGCGTAAGCGACCTCCCCTTACCACTGAACAACAAAAGTGTTTAATATACCTACTTCATCAAGTTTTCTTAGATCTTCAAGTTCTAGCTTATCTAGGAAAGGGAAAAGATGCCCATGCGCTCACCGATATTTTTGAAAACCTACCTCGCGATCTATGCAAAGAAAAGCCCCTTTGGCCTTTGTACCTTTCTGCTCCGATCCAACGAACTTTTTGGCGCGCAACTGACTACCCCTCACGGACAAGAGCGATTAAGCGACAGAAATTAAGTATTTTTCCAGCAAAGGATATAAATCCCCTGAAGCTGCCGACCGGACAATACCGTTCTTTACTAAATCTGCTGCAAGATGTGTTGATTGAGATCCGTTTTCTGAGTGGGGAAGAAGAACTAGAAACAGTGGAAGCTTTAGCAAAAGTATTCCAAGACTTACCTCTTCAGATACTGATGGGCAAGATCGACTGGAGCTTCTATCTGGAGGCATTGTCGCTGCTGCAGCAGCGCTATAAGTTTCATTGTGATTATGAAGATTTACTTCGGAGCGCTCAACAAGATTTATAGTATTAGTAAATGACTTTATTGCATGAATCAATCTATTGCCGTACAAAGGTTTGAATGATTCAACCTTTTTGAAAAGGCTCCAGAACCAGTTGTTCGGTGATACTTTCTTTTCTGAAATCCTTGATTTAGCTGAGTTTATTGAAGCCTTTTTCTAATGTAGCAACCGAGGCAAGGATCCCTCGCTAACCATAAACCGTTTTGCGGTCTTCCGGATGTAGTCATCCCCTGCTTCAAAGGCTGAGACAATCTTCTCGCGAATATCCATTGAGTAAACTAGCGCTCAACCTCCTTACTTTGCCCTCAATATTGGTTCTGGCTGTAGCGTAAACCGCTGTATTTAACTTTTGTCAGTCAACCGGAATTCAACTTCATCCAGCTTGATACCAGTATCAGAATCTTTGATTTTTAAGTAAATATCTTCTTTATTTACACCCATAAAATCTTCAACAAAAACCAATGAATCTCCACCAGGGCCATGCCAAATTGCCTGCCCTTTAATTGCCAATTCCAATAAAGAATTATTATCTATTGTGGCTCTAGATTTGTCATCAGTCATTAATTCATTCTTGGCAATGCTTAATGTCTTGCGATTGTCATTTAGTTTATCAACAGTAGTGACATCAAGAATATTATCAGCATCTATATCAAAGATTACTTCTATTGCTGTATTTTTATTTGAAGTAACACCAAGATTAATGATTCCTAGAATATTATTCTTTTTACTTTCTGCGCTCTCAAATTCAACAATTGGTATTTGTAGCTGACTCGAACTAGATTTGAATAAAAATATTTTACCTTTCTTATGTGGGATAGTAGTATTTTTAGAGACTATTTCACACATCCCTTTCTTCGTTATTATGCCAAGGGTTAGAGAAGTAGCTTGAAGAATTAAAAAATTCTTTTTTAGCCCCCATAGCGCACCAGCTTGAACCGTGGCTCCCGTCACAGCGTCATTCTTTGACCACAAGACTTCTTTAGCTTTGACAGCAAGCTTTTGATTGTAAATAGCCGTTATAGCAGGTGATTTTGCAATACTTATTGGCAGCACCATTAAATCTATAATTTGCATATCTGCAGGTAAAATGCTTTCAGCAGCTTCAATTACTATCTTCCCAAATTCAGGATCGTTAAATACTCCATTTTCTACATATCTCTGAACAGAATTAATTGCTTCAACAACACCATCGCCAATTTCCAGAAAATTAAAGTTAATGTGATACTTATTCACAGCTAAAACAAGACATGTTGTATAAGACTCATAAAGTTTTCCAGTCTTAAAGCTTGCACCAACCCCGGAAGCTACTGACTCGTTCAAGAATTTCAACTTTTCTATTCCCGCTTCTCTAGCACTATGTCTGATTATTTCGCGGCAGAATATACTATCCAAGAAGGTGGGTATTGTTAATGTAATTTGTGTGAAACATGCTTCAGCCTTTTCTCCAGCTTGATTCAGAATTTCACACAGTAGTTCAATTAATAAATCTTCAGGAGAAAACCATTGATTTAAGGCAGAACATTCTAGAATAACCTGATCTTTATTTCCTTTCGCAATTCTATAGGGTGGCTGTGCCATGAATTGATTGATTTCCTTGTAGCTTTGCCCTATGTAATAGATAAAGTCTGTAAAGACAGTTGAGATATTGGAAGTCACTTCCTGAATCGCTTCTTCACCTATAAAGCACCTGCCATCATCAGTATAGGCAACTGTGGAAGCAATATTTACAACTTCACTAACTACACCATTCTTATACATAGCTGCAGATGAGTGAGACACCCCAATCGACACACCCAGGGAGCCTTCATTCTTTTTCAGTGACTTAGATTTTAAATATCTGATTTTGGGCGACTTTAATGGCTCTTTAGACTCTTCAAAAAGGACCTCTGAAGGTAAATGATTACTATTGTTTACTATTTCGGTGGGGCTGTAACTCTGTTTAACCTCAAAGTTAGAACTCACATAATCTAGATCTTGTATGGCCTGCAATAACTCTGATGCCGACTTATAGCGAAGCTTAAAATAATGCCGCGTCATTGTTGTCAGCATTATCGCTAATCCATCACTCACCTCAGCCTGATCGCGCCAAATCGCCTCCCCATCCTCGTCTTCCCTAAGTTGAGACGGCAGAAGCCCCGTCAATGCTTGAATCGCCACCATCCCCAACGCATAAATATCACTGCTGGGTCGTGGCTTCCCACTCGACTGCTCCGTCGGCATATATCCAGGTGTGCCGATCACAGCCGTCACACTCACTTCCCCAACTGTAGTTGCTTGCTGCATTCGGACTTGCTTCACAGCCCCAAAATCAATCAGCACAAACTTGCCATCTAGTTGCCGACGCACAATACTGTCCGGCTTAATATCCCGATGGATCACCCCTTTGCCGTGGATAAACTCCAGAATGACCAAAATATCCTTAAGCAAAGCCACCACCTGAGCCTCAGACCACCGCTGTCCCAAAGGCAACTCAGCACTGAGAGGCTGACCATCAATAAACTCCTGAACCATGTAAAACGCCCCATCCCGCTCAAAGTGAGCTAAAAGCTGAGGAATCCGCTCATTCTTTCCTAACTTTAGGTGCATTTCAGCCTCGCCAACAAGCAGTCGGCGTGCCGTAACCAAAAAATTGGGTTCAGTGCTCGCAGGCTTAAGCTGTTTGACCACACATTTAGGATTACCTGGTCGCTGCGTGTCCTCGGCAACATAGGTTTGCCACATCCCGCGTGCACCGAGTGTACGGATAATTTTGTAGCGATCACTCAGGATTTGGCCGTTCATTAAAATGGAAATTTGTTAATTTTTAGAAGCGTACTCTTTTTCTTTTAAAAATTTCAAAAATCTATATTTCTTTAATCCTTGCCTTAAATTAAGTTTAAGGACACCCGTAATCGTCCAAGGCCCTATAGGAGCTTGTCGTTGTTCTCACAAGTTTGTCTAGACTGGGTTTGCAGAGTTAGGACTCGAATAAAACTGGACAGTCCCATACTGATTCACGCCGAGCAAGTAGGTCGAATTGCCGTTGGAGAAACACGGCTGGCAAATAGGGGACCTCGTTGTATGACTCCATCTGTCAGTACCAAACTACTGCTCTGGATGGATTTATGTGTACACTTTAACAGCATGGCCTACCCGTTCTCTGCGACGAAGCTTGTCACCTACAATCAATGTCCGCAAGCCTACAGCTTTCGCTATGAGCGCGGGATTAGCTTACCGGGTGCTTTCGGTTCACCCGATCTAGGGAATGCACTCCACCAGGCGCTGGCGATCGCTTATCGAGACTGGCACTACAACGACCACAAGCCGGACTGGGAATGGTTTGAGTCTTGCTGGAGCCTTTGTGTCGCAAAGCTATCGGAGCGGCAGATTCAAGATGGTCGTTCTATCCTTCAGGGCTACTACCGAGACTTTGTGGCCCCCCTTGCGGTGATGCAGCGTCCTTTGGGCATTGAGGCCAAGATTAAGGCGACGGTGCAGTTTGAGAATATTGAGTTTTCCCTGAATGGTCGCTATGACCGTCTGGATAATGTGAATGGTAAGCTGGAGCTGATTGATTACAAGACCACCAAGACTGCCTCTACACCAGAGTCTGTGGATATTCAGCTTGGGCTATATGCGATCGCGCTTCAGCAAGTCTATCAGCAGTCACTCAAGCGGGTGTCTCTCGTCTCTTTGAGGGCGGGGGAGACGCTGACGTTTGAGGTGAATGAGGCGCATCGGCAGAAGGTGCGATCGCTTCACCAATAAGCTATTTTTCCTTAGTCGATTTGCTACTGTAGCAGAGGCCTCGTCACGTCTCCCAAATGGTTTGAAGGTCTATGGGCTCTGTCATGCAACACAACATTCTGTACTTGATTGCGTGTATTCAGCAGGAACTACTGCCAACACTCCATCTAGAAAGCAAGGAGCCTCACAATCCTATTGTCGTACACCAAGTACCGCTGCCCTGGATCTGTTTAGGGGCAGGTAACTACGCGGCGGTTTTTGCCCACCCCGATTTTCCAGAGCAGGTAGTTAAGGTATACGCCCCGGGACGCCCTGGTATTACTGACGAAGTTGAGGTCTATCGACGTCTGGGTCATCATCCGGCGTTTTCAGAATGCTATGCCAGTGGGGCTAACTTTTTAGTCCTCAAGCGTCTCCATGGGATCACGCTGTACGACTGTTTGCACAGCGGGGTTCTCATTCTGCCTCAGGTGATTCTAGATATCGATGAGGCGTTGGACTATGCACGGAGTCGCGGACTGTTTCCCCACGATGTGCACGGTCGCAATGTCATGATGAGCAGTGGTCGGGGCCTAGTTGTTGATATTTCTGATTTTTTGCATCAGAGTCCCTGCCTTGCTTGGCAAGATTTAAAGTTGGCCTATCGATGGATTTATCGCCCTATCTTCTGGCATTTATGCCTACGTGTGCCATACATCTTGCTGGATGGAGTTAGGGCTGGTTATCGCCTATTTGTATACTTTTCACGTTCATAGCTTGAGCTGAACGAGAAGCAAGGGTTTCAGCCCTTATTTTTTTTGAATTTGGAATTACTGAGAACTCTGTGTAATCAGCACGAGTTTGAGAACTTCGCAGTACAATTCAAGGAACTGCATTTCCTCTTCTCTGGGCAACAATATGGCCTACCCGCTCTCTGCGACGAAGCTTGTCACCTACAATCACTGACGTTCTGCCATTAGAACAATTTCACCAGGTACAACACAATGTCAGATTATGCAGCAACGGTACTAGGCAAAAACCCTGT
>JAKRSB010000107.1 GCA_022402525.1 Thermosynechococcaceae cyanobacterium MS004 | reverse complement strand
TACCTTGAGATTCATTCCGCTATAGCGGTTCTCACACGAATCAAGTACATCAGATGATTGCTAGATAAGGCTTTCAATCTACATTCTGTATCTAGCTCAATCAGGAGCCGCTATAAACCGATGAAGCCCTCCACTTCTTTAGAAGACTTAGACTCGACGACAATTCCAAATCATTCGGATCATCCGCTCATCCTTGAGCGGGCGATCGCTACTCTTAGCGGGTCTGAAGTTTGGCGATCGCTATTATGCAGCTTGGTGGATCGGTCACTTTCGGCTAATGCACAACAATAGCGGCGGATGCGCTGATTGCAATACTTTGTCATGACTCTTTGGGTCATTGCGTCTCTAACTGTTCCGGTTAGTCAGACGGTCATTCCGGTGGTGTCCTCAGTCACTGAAGCCAATCCGGTGCTGAAAAAGGCTTGCCTCTCTCGCGGAAAGGCTTACTTACCTTCTTTTTCTCATTCGAAGGCGATCACCTTAGGACTCATCCTTCTTAATTCTCCCATCCTGTGACAGTGGCGATTCTGAATCAGGGACTTGACACTTTGAAAAGGACTAAAGCTATAATCAAGTCAATCCTCGGAGAGAGGATTTCATACATCCAGGGAGTCTGTGATGACAAAAGAATACCAATTTGGAATCTACATAGGCAGATTTCAGCCTTTTCATATAGGCCACTTTCATTCACTTAAGCTCGCCCTTGATAAGGCGCAGCAGATCATTTTAATTCTGGGCAGTCACAGGGCGGCTCCTGATACTAGAAACCCTTGGACTTCTGACGAGCGTATTGAAATGATTCGGTCTTGCCTGAGTGCAGAAGACCTAAGTCGAGTCCATTTTCTTCCCATCCGTGATTGGCTTTATAGCGATAACCTCTGGCTGGCAGCAGTCCAGCAAAAGGTTTTTGAAATTACTCAGGGGTCTTCTGATGTTGTCGTGTTAGGGCATCGTAAAGATGCTTCCTCTTACTACTTAGACCTGTTTCCACAATGGGATCGTCTTGAGACAGGACACCATCAGGGCTTAAACTCAACAGATATTCGGGGTGCCTACTTTAAGGGTACGAAGGAAGGCTTTCGTCAGGCGGTTCCACCAAGTATTGCTCAATTTCTCGAAGCTTTTCACTTGGGTGAGCGCTACCAATCACTCTGCGATGAGTATCATTTTATTCAAGCATATCAAGCAGCTTGGGCATCTGCCCCCTACCCGCCCATTTTTGTGACAACCGATGCGGTGGTAGTGCAGTCCGGCCATGTATTGGTTGTTCGCCGTAAAGCAAGGCCGGGATTAGGACTCATTGCGCTACCGGGCGGCTTTGTGAAGCAAGACGAAACGCTTGTGGAGGCCATGCTGCGCGAGCTTAAGGAAGAAACGCGGCTCAAGGTACCTTTGCCTGTTTTACGTGGCTCAATTATAGATAGCCATGTCTTTGATAATCCAGGGCGATCGCTACGAGGGCGCACCATTACCCATGCCTATTTTCTTCAGCTCAAGGCTGGGGAACTCCCACCTGTTAAAGGCAGCGATGATGCTGAAAAAGCATGGTGGATATC
The DNA here is from genome assembly GCA_022402525.1 of Thermosynechococcaceae cyanobacterium MS004. Taxonomy (GTDB): domain Bacteria; phylum Cyanobacteriota; class Cyanobacteriia; order Thermosynechococcales; family Thermosynechococcaceae; genus JAAURS01. The sequence continues at coordinate 5,274 of JAKRSB010000107.1, read as the reverse complement.
TCTTGCAGATTTGTATGCCCACGAAGATCAAATCTACGAAGATCACTTTCAAATTATTCAACACTTTGTCAGCAAGGTTTAGCCTCAGTAAGGTTTAGGGCGTTCTCCTTACCCTCACTCAACCCAATTTTCTCTGGAAGACTAAAGTCGCTTCCCCCAGAATTCTTTTCTTGCTATCGAGACTGCTCGTTAGCTCACTCATCTTTGTGGAGATTTACCCTCATGCGTTACAACCTCATTTTGGATGTCGATTCCTATAAGGCCAGTCATTGGCTACAATATCCGCCACACACTACCGAAATGTATTCCTACCTTGAGAGTCGAGGTGGAAAGTATCCCGTCACGGTCTTTTTTGGGTTGCAGTACATTCTTAAGAAGTATCTCGCTCATCCCATTGAGACCTGGATGGTGGAAGAAGCGGCAACTTTTTTTGCCCATCACGGTGTTCCGTTCAATCAAGAAGGATGGCGCTATATTGCTGAAGATCTCAATGGTCGCCTGCCTGTGCGAATTAAGGCTGTTCCAGAAGGGAGTATCGTGCCCATTCATAATGTGCTGATGACGGTTCAATCAACCGACCCCAAAACCTTTTGGCTCGTCTCATGGCTTGAAACTTTGCTGTTGCGGGTTTGGTATCCCGCCACGGTGGCGACTCTAAGTTGGCACCTGAAGCAGCGCATTTACAAAGCCTTGGTGCAAACGGCAGATGACCCCAATGCTGAAATTGCCTTCAAGCTACATGACTTTGGTGCGCGTGGTGTATCGAGCTGCGAATCTTCAGGAATTGGAGGCATGGCTCACTTGGTCAACTTTAGCGGTTCTGATACGGTGCAGGGCATACGATATGCCAATCATTACTACCATCACCCGATGGCAGCCTACTCTATCCCCGCTGCTGAACACTCCACGATCACGGCTTGGGGACGGGAAGGCGAGTTGCAAGCCTATCAAAATATGCTGGATCAGTTTGCAAAGCCCGGTGCTTTGGTCGCAGTCGTTTCAGATTCTTACGATCTCTGGAACGCGGTGGACTATCTCTGGGGCGATCGCCTCCGCCAAGCGGTGATAGACTCTGGCGCAACGGTTATTATCCGTCCTGATTCGGGCAATCCTGTAGAGATCGTCGGGAAGCTTTTACAGCGCCTAGAGACACGCTTCGGCACTACCCTCAACCGCAAAGGCTATAAAGTGCTGAACCATGTGCGCGTCATTCAGGGGGATGGCGTGAATGAAGACAGCATCACTGAAATTCTTGACTGCATTCAACGATTGGGCTTCAGCGCGACTAATGTGGCCTTTGGCATGGGCGGTGCTTTACTGCAAAAGCTAAACCGCGATACCCAACAGTTCGCGTTCAAGTGCAGTGAGGTGACGGTTAAGGAGATGGCTCATCCGGTCTTCAAAGATCCCATCACCGATTCAGGGAAGACCAGTAAACGGGGAAGACTCGCGCTCATTAAGACGGAGGTAGGATACCAAACCCTTGCACAAACTCCTCAAACTGCCCAACTCGACCAGCTTGCACTGGTCTTTGAAAATGGATTTATCTTGCAAGAGCAAACTTTGAATGCCGTTCAACTGCGTACGCAAGCTGTCGCAATCTAAAGCTTACCCTTGTTTAGATGTTCACATTTCTTCCATTTATACCGCTACTCTCCCCTGACGTGAACACTCTTGATGGTATGAAGGTGAGAGCATGACGGGCATGACATGGCGCTAGAGATGACGTGGGCAATTTCTCCTGTTATGGAACACTAAAATCGAAATCCTAAATCGGCGGATACATTCACGCGATCGCATTTGCTTTGTCTCCAGCCACCTGATTTTTGACCTTGGCGATCAAATATCATGAGACGATGATCCGGCACTCTAGACGATGACATGCTCTGGTGATTCGCTGGCTACGGCTGAGCTGGCGATCGCTCTACTGGGCTAAATGATGGGACAGACAAGGGCAATCCTGAGAACCCTGTAAGATATGAGGGTGCTGCTTTATCTTTACCCTAGATAAAAGCCATCGGTGAAGCTCTACTGAACTTCTCTGCTCCCGATGACCTGACCCCACTGGCTTCAGCACTTTCAGGCGTAGGTTTGGCGGCAACAGGGTGATTGCTTATGTTAAAAGCGCTCAGGCTACTTCAATTCCCCTGATTCCGCTTCACTGCTTGGCATTTGCTACTTTGAGCTGATCAACTCTTGGGTCACTTTCTTCTCTCTTAATGAAACTCTACGGAAATAGACAAACTTTATGATCCCTATTGTTAGAAATCTAATCACTGTCGGTGAATCTATAAACCTGTATTCCGCTTCAAATGAAGAGTTGGCTTTGGCTTACAGTGAAATTCTTCCCCCAAATGCTACTGAATTAATGGGTTTTAGAAAATCGCTTGAGAGAATTAAGGCTGCTCTATCGAGAACGCCTCACATGGGCTGGTCACAGTTTGGAAGTCTTGTAGGGCGTGAGTTTCAAGAATCCCTTTACAGCTCTGACAAATAAGCCGCTTAGCCATTAACTCGGTATGCCCCACGACGATGAATCTACACAATGCAATCGTTGGATTGCGTAGATCCTATGGTGGGCACTATTCCTGCAACAGCGGCGGATGGTGAGGCTGGCGCTTCAAAAACGCGATCGCCAATAACTGAAATAAACTCAGCTCGGTGAAGCAGGCTACGACCACCTGCAACTCACCCAGGCACGGGTGCAATTAAAAGTGAAAGTTGCTTTTAGGCGGCACTGGAATAGAGGTCGAGCCAATAAGCATCCCAATCCTGATTAGCTCGAAGGACTCTCAGGGCCAACATGGACTCAGCCTTTTCCACAGTCCACCAGCTCTCAGAGCGTTTCAACCGAGCTTGGATAATATAGCGGTGAGCACGCCCAATCTCACCAGACCCAATCGGTAACTTCGCTGCAATCGATGATTTATAGTCCAAGTGCTGAGGACGATTGTCAAGATATCGATAGACGGCGCTGGCCGGAGCCTGTGTATCTGGAACAGAATCAGGTTCTCGAAAAGGCTTCAGTACCTTAAGGACAGCCCTAAAATGATTTTGCGTGAGCCGTGTTTTCTGTTGTTCCATCCAAGACTTAGGGGCATTGGGGGCACAAACACGACTTGCAGGCGCAAGATAGTCGCATAGATGGTAGAAATCGAGCAGGAAGCGACTTGAATCGCCAAAGCGCTCCTCCATTTGGGCGGCAATCCAAGTCGCACCATCTCCAACCCCATGCACAAAAGTATCTGTCCCTAGACCAGCTTGGATAGCACTATAAGGTCTGCGAAAGCTTTTACCTTAATGCAAAATGAAAATTGTATCTAGCTGCACCTGCGATACTTAATGTGATAGACAAGTCCACGATGGGCTAAGTCAAAGGAATCCACCGTTGCCATCCCTGCTCCGCGCGCTGACATTGACGCATTAATACGCATATTGACGCTATCGCTACAGGAAGACCATACGTCTGCAACCGTGACCAAGCTATCCCGAACGTTGTAATCAGTTTCTCCACGAAATGTCCGAGAAAAGACTGGCCCTCGATTTCCTGCAAAGAAGTATTCAGACCTGAGATTAGCCGTTGTAGCAGGAGCAACATACCCTCGATAGTCCGCATCGTAGAGTGAAATTTGGAAGCCTTGCGGAACTTTAATCGGGATACTCAGATTACAGCTTTTACGACTTTCTCTAGGGTTGTTGCCCAGTGCTGCAAACTTATCAAATAGAATACTTAGTTCTTGGCCATCGGGACTCACGCTAACGCTAGCAGAATTTTCAGGACAGCCACTGCCACCATAGTTTGCACCTAAAATTTCAATCTTAGCTTCCTGGGCTAGAGCAGGACTGATAGCAGCTGCCATCAATAATGTAGCAGCAAAAAATGCCCTTAAACGTTGCATAAAGGTTCTCCTTGGGATAATTTTTAAGACAAAGGTGTAAAATTTTCAAGCAAATCTGAGAACAATAGACTGTAGTTGTCTATGCTCAATTGATTGCCTGAATGGCAAAGTATAAATCTAAAGAGAAATAGTGAATTTTGACGAAACCGTCATTACTATTAAAGCGTTAGAGAAATAACAGAGCCTGACACCTAGAACATTCAACGGTGAATTGAATCATGACGTAAATCACGAAGATTCAAGATTTAGCAATCACCGAGCAGGTTTTTCAACACTTTAGATGGTTGAGAAAAACCTGCCCTTCATGCATACCCTTATGATTCTGTTTGGTGAAAGAAAGTTCCTGGAGATTCCATAGAACTTATTCTTACTTAAGATTCACTATTTCCCTAAAGGCTATCGCCTCCGCCCGCTTCTGGCCTGTACCGCTGGCATTGCTTGGTGCAGTAGTTCGCCCTTGATGCGCTGCGCCTGGGTGACTGACAAAAATTAAAGATAAAAGCTTAAAACTCTTTGTAGGAGGGGATTTGATATCGCTCCGCCGCATAGACAAAAGTGTGAGTCTGAAACTCAAGTCGATAGCGTCGTTTTTCACCTTGCTTGCGAGAGGCCCTTGCAGGGTAAGGGTCGTGATGACTCATAAAACAGACCGTACTAATCAGTTCCCATCCTTTCAGCAAAGATGCTTTGACCCATTCCCCGCCAATCCGAAAATCGCTATTGCCGCGAAATCCATGGGTATTGATCCATCGTCTTCTCTCCATCGCGTCCACCGCGTCTCCCTGCGCCGTCATCTATAAAATCCATTTGAGATCTCTCCTTGAAACAGAAGAGATATAGAAAAGCCGTATTGAGCGATCTAGCAACCAAGCGGGTTCAAAAGGCTGACAAATCATAGGGCAATAATTCCGAAAAGCTGAAATCCAGGCATACATTAAGCTTAGAGACAGTCAAACGATGTCAAATGGTTTCTATAGAGTCGATGGACATTGATGCGCGGGTTATACAGCCAGCGCTGAATCCGACGTTGAATCCTTTGAGCAAATTTCCCGCTGCACGGCACATATGCGACCCATTTGTTAAGATTCACGCTGCCTGTGTGAATGACCGCAATCACTAACCAGATACAGGTCGTCAGATGTCCTAGGTGTGCCCAATTTCCGGGTTGACCGAGTCAGCCGGACAAGGCATTGTAGAGGGGAGAATTTTTTTAAGTATTCTGATTGATGAGTGATTTCTGATTCCAGAATGCTGGCTCTCCTTAGGGCTTGTCAATTCCCCCTCTTCCTGAAATCTCAACCCTTTACATCAAACTTTTGTCAGCTGATTGACTGACAAAAGATTGAGTGCAGGGTTGGGACGGCGTAGAATGCTG
>JAKRSB010000106.1 GCA_022402525.1 Thermosynechococcaceae cyanobacterium MS004 | reverse complement strand
CTAAGTCGGGCTTTATTGCAGTCGCTACAAATTCACAGATCGGCAGCGACACTCGTGGGGGCATTGCGACGGCAGCAGCACGACAGCAGCAGACTAACCGGAATGACTTCGCTTTATGCAGGGTCATGGCGAGGGGGCAGCAGCGGTCTTGCCCTGGTGCAGTCGCGCGCTCACTCGGCGGCGGCGGTTTTGGGAAGGGAGGGGGGCGATCTCTTAGATGGGGGTTTCTACTGCAATGGGATGATCGCAGCGAGGTTGGGAAGGGGGCGATCTCTTGGGTTGGCGCTTAGCAAGAGAGCAAAGGGGGCACAATCTTGAAATAGAAGGGTTAAGCGGGACACTACATCGAAAATCCCAGTACGATATCTAGCGCAGCCTTGATCTCTCTCCAGTACCTTTCTTCAAGTCTTCCTACAATTCCTAAAATTCTTTGACCATCAACTGAGCGAACTTGACCCACATCTATGAACCGATCTTGGTCTAAGCCATTCTCAGCACTTGCTTTTACATTCACCACATACGGCGCTTGCTTTTTCCCTGGTCGGAAGGGTAATACAACCGTTAATTGCCCATACTGGTTCATTACATCGTTCTGGATCACCAGACAGGAGCGCGTCTTTTGAATTTCCGCCCCTACAGTCGGATCTAGCCTAACCCAGCGGATCTCTCCCCGCTGATACGTCAGTTCACCCTTCGGCATCTAGGCCGTCCCCTACGACTACATCCCAAGCTGCAATCTCAGCTTGATATTCTAAATCGGCTTGATCCGCTTGCAATGCTGAGATCATCTGCTCTCTCAAGACTTTAGTGCGCCGCTCTACCAACAGGCCGTTCAAATATTCGCTCCGGTTCGTAGCCTGTTCGTCCAGAAACTCTATCAATTCTTGATCCAATGAAACTGCAATTTTATTTTTCATCGCAATATCTAGAAGTATGATAAAAATCTCATACCTTTGAGTATATCACTTCGGCAGCTCTTGAGAACACTGAAGACTACTGAGTATTTTGGGAAAATTGAGGAACTTTTTATCATTATAGAGTGATATCACTTTATTGATTTAACTTGATTAGGTGCTACCAGAATGTCACTGAGAATGATACTGTGATATCACTTTACCAAGTTAAATGATGAGAGTGATATCAATTGTCTCTACCAAGGGTGGGGCGGGGAAAACCTGTATCGCAACAAATTTAGCGACTCACGCCGCCAGCCTTCGGGGTCAAAAAACTTTGTTGATTGACATCGACCCACAAGGTAGCTCTATCGCCTGGGCTGACAATCGTGAGGAAACAAACCTCACCACAATTACGACGCCCACGAATCGACTTGACAAGGTTCTATCTAGTGCTAAAGACGATGGTGTTTCAACCGTCTTTATTGACTACCCTCCACATGGCGATCCGAACGTCACGATCGCTGCTCGGCAATCTGACCTGATTGTGGTGCCTTGCCGTCCCTCGTCTTCCGATCTTCAAGCAATGGGCGCAACTATCGAGGTCATCCAATTTGTTAAAAAACCTGCCGTTCTCGTCCTTAATGCTGTGCCAGCTAGAGGCACTTTAGAAGCTGAAGCTAGAGATGTCCTAAAAGCTACAGGAATAGATTTATTTAAGGACTCTATTGGCGATCGCGTTGCTTTCATCAGAGCCTTTGCAGCAGGTCAAGGGGTTATTGAGTATGAACCCAAGGGTAAAGCTGCCAAAGAAGTTAAGGCTTTATATACCTATATCAATAAAAAGATAAAGTCTTAAAAGACTAACATGATAAAAAGTTATAATGATATCATGCTACTTATTTTCAAGACTTAATGGCTGATCGTCAAGATCGGTCATCGTCTATTTATATAAATAGTTAAAAAAATTAAGTGATATCATGTTAAACAACTAGAGATATTGCTCGACGGTAATGGGCTACGGAGGTGATATGGGTGGATATTTTGACTGAGGACAAAAGCTTGACTCCATATTAAGACAAAAACTATGTTTATAACTTGATATATATTTATAGTGATATCATGCTTGATTTTTACAGGATGAGCCGATGACTATTAAGGGTAAACGTAGAGGCAATTTGAGTGTAAATCTACCTTCAGTCTCAAAGGCGCTTGAGGATGGCTCTGAGGTGCGCAATGCTGTAGATGAGGCCACTCAGCCTGAATCAAAAAGCTATGTGGCTCCGATTCGTCGAGGTCGCAAAGGCATTTTGTTCTACGTCCCAGAAGCCAAGCACCATGAATTGAAAAAGTTAGCTCTTGAAAATCGATCTTCTCTTCAGGATGAACTGACTGCGATCGTTGACCGCTACCTCGTTGAACACGGCATCGACCCCGCTAAGTTTGAATGAGGCGATCGCTCTCCCTAAACCTCAGCACTCGTAAAGCACAGGCACAGCGACGGCGAACAGGGGCGATCAGCAGGGCGGCGGCTCATCACGGGCGGGACACGGGCGGCGGCAGGATTAGGTATCTGGATTACATTAAAAATTACATAAAACCCGACATTCAGCAGGGCTGGGGGCTGGCCTATATGACTGGGATTTGGGCGATCGCTCGGATGAGGCTTGGCGGGGGTGGAGCGGCAAAATATCTGGAATTATTGGGGCTCTAGCGAAACTCTAGTGAACAAGGGTGGGAATGAGGGAGAGATGGAGAAATTCCTGAAAACTGTGAGCTAAAATAGAACTCTATTCGGGGCACTGATCAGTTAAGACGTGACAAACTGAAATCCTCTACAAGATAGGAGTTCGAGCATTGTGACAGGTCTCTCAAGATAGCCCATTGCCATCGCTGGGGTCTGGTTTTTCTCTAGTCCCCAGTGAGGTCTAACCCAGTTGCGGATCAATCGTTGGACATCCAATACTCTCTGTAAGCCTTCAAGCACTTTTGCATAGTGGTTCATCCGTCTGTGGTAAGCACTCGCCCTTCGTCTGAGGGAGCTATTTTGAGCTTCATTGTGATTGGCGCGGAAGTGTGCCGGGGGAAGCTTCCCCCGGACACCTTCCTTATGAACTTCTGATTTTGGACTGATGGCGGCAAACGGATGTTCTGGCTTAATCCACTCCACATGAGGCTTTCCCTGAAACCCTTTGACCTTGATCGCCACTTCTAGTCCTTCACGCCAGACTTTACGATACCCATAGCTTTGAGTCTTTTCTTTCTCGGATAGATACACACTGGCAAGCTTCCATAATTCTTTGCCGCATCGTCGTTCCCCGTCGGCAAACCAACGAATCCATTGGCTGGACTTAGTCCAATTCCAGATATTTTTGACAACCTGCTCAAACAGAGGCGTATCTTTGAGTCCGGCCTGGGCTTCGACCCAGTAGCGACTATTGCGTTCAATGAAGTGTATTGTCCAGCCTTTAGAGTTTTCGGGGGGGGAGGGTTCTCGGATGGTGCGCGAGTATAGACTTCATCGCCTTCTATTATAACTTCTCCGCCTTCGGGAGCATTGGGTGACCAATTCGAGAGCTCAGCTGACAAGCGTTTTTCCCAATTGAGATGCTGCCTTCTGACTTCCCTAACACTCGGCCTGTGGCTCTGATGCCCAGTCCCTCACTTCTGACTTTCATGGCCATGGAGATCACTTCGGCAGGAGTTCGTAGTCTTGCCATTGGGGTGCCGCTTCGCTCATTGAACCGCCGCCCGCAATCTCTGCATAAGTATCTTTGAATCACTTGCGTGCTTATTTGGTCTTTGCCGTTCTTGACCACCCGCTCACACGCACAATAAACGCACTTCACAGCACTAAAATGTAGATTACATATACATTCTAACTATGACCTCTTAGCTACACAGTGCCAGAAAATTTTAGATGGATAACGAGACGCGATGCAGCAGCGGGGCAATTTCTCTGCCGTAGTCTGCGGCACTACAGCAGACCACGGCAGAGAGTCATCGCTTAACCGCAAGCTGCTTAATTGTCGAAGTTGTTCTATACTATTGAGAAATAATTTCAATAATTCTGGACATTCTTTAGACCTTCTCATGACCATCACCCTAACTGCAAAAGAACAGCAAACACTTTGGCAAGAAGCGCAGCAGACCGAATTATCTGCGGTTGAATCAAACTCCTTTGAGTCGCTTCATCTGTTTCCTCCGTCTGTGGGTTGTGGGCGTGTGCAGGTGATTGAAGTCTCTTGCGGTGTGTATTTAGAGCTTTGGAATTTTACCTGTTGTGATAATGTTCGGATCAAAATCCCTACCTCGCAGCATCCCGTGCAGTTTACGGCGCTCCTGTCTGGGCAACTAGAAACCAGCCTTGGACCTCGCCTAAGTGCCAAGCACACCCTCATTTCAGGGGGTGGTATTCAGCAATTCATGACCATTGAGTTTCAGAAAACTCAACCTTTTATAGGCGTAAATATTGAAATGTCGCCAGCGCGGTTAGCGGCATTTTTTCCTGGTGCAGATGAACAGCTTGCGCCAGAACTGTCATTGCTGGTCAAGCAGAATGACTGGCAGACGTTGGCGTCTCCTAAAAGTGATGCTGCCATGCAAAGCATTGTGCAGCAAATTTTGAACTGCCCTTATCAAGGCATTACAAAACGGATGTATCTACAGGCTAAGGTTCTAGAGCTAGTGACGCTCCAGGTTGATTCACTTTTGACGCTTACGGAGGTTGTGCCGCTTAACCTAACCCTAAAGTCAAAGACCGTTACGCAGCTCTACTATGCCAGAGAAATTCTGCGATCGCACTTAGAACACCCACCCTCTCTATCAGAGCTTGCACAGCAGGTCGGCGTCAGCGATCGCACCCTACGACGAGGGTTCCAGGAGCTTTTTGGCACAACGGTTTTGGGTTACGTGAGAAATCTGCGCCTAAAACAAGCCGAGCTGCTGCTGCGCGAAGGCAATCGCACGGTCTGCGAAGTGGCAAATTTAGTGGGCTACTCTCAATTAGGACACTTCGCCGCTGCCTTCCGGCGGAAGTTTGGCATTACCCCCAGCGACTGTTTGTATGGCAAAAAAGCCGTTTAAGGATCACAAGGCCGTTTTTGAATAGACACAGCCCCTCAACCTTTTTTAAACTGCCCACAGGGTAGTTAAGAATTTTTATCAACTAATAAAGTTCCCTATTAAATCATGAGGTGTCTGTGCCCCAAGACGTGGGGCATTAGTGCTGCCAAAAAATATTCAGAGGGTGATCTGCGTTCTCTGGCGGAGGGTTCTTTATTTGAGTTTTAAGCGAGGTGAAACCATGAAATTCCGTCATTGGGTTGTGAAAATACATGGATTCATCGGCATTGGGATGGGTCTGCTGGTGGTGGTGATGAGGTTGACGGGGGCAGGCATTGTCTTTCGAGAGGAACTTGACCCTATCCTTAGCCCAGCCCTCCATCGTGTTGTCCCCCAAGCTCAGGCAGTGTTGATTGAATCCGCACTAGAACCCGTACAGGCAAATCATCGGGACTTGCCCTTGCAGTTCATTATATTTCCGCGTACGCCCAGCGAAACCTATCAGATTGCGATGAAAGATCCGAGCGGTCATCGTTTGGATACTTTTGTGAACCCTTACACGGGTAAGGTTCTAGGTGAAAGAATTTGGGAGCATTCGCCTCTGGGGTTTCTGTATACCATCCATGAAGAACTGTTGACAGGCACGCAAGGGATGATCGCGGTTGGCATATCAGGCGTTGTGCTTCTGCTGATGTCAGTGACGGGCTTGGCGCTCTGGACGGGCTGGGGGAAGCTCGCCTCAGTGTCAGCGGTGCTGGAGTCACGGGGGATTAAGGAGCGCAAGCCAATGTCCCTTGAGCAGATGCTAGAGCGAGGGTATTGATGGGGCGATCGCTGTTGGGGCTTGCATCCTTAAATCCTCCCTCATGGGAACGCCCCTATATTAAGCTAGTAGTCTGCGTCACTCAGATCTATGAAATTGATCATTTGGACGTTGGTTTTTCTACAGAGGACTTGCACCTTATAAGTTCATGCCCATACTGGGCGCACACAAGCGCTTGCAGGTAGAACGGCGTCATACGCGATTATTTGTTTAGCAAAGCTCAACGCCGTACGTTGAAGCGTATGGCGTCAGCCTGTAACCCCTTAATTTTGCTGAGTTTATTTTTCTGAAACAACGCCGCTGTTTTAAATCCCTAAAACTCAAACCTTCACGGAGTGTTATGCGTATAAGCCACTCAAATATACTACTCAGTTCTGCTTTACTGATTTCGGTTGTGATTTCTTTTCCTCATGCGGTCTATGCCTTCAGAATGTTAGACTTTGACCCTACTAAAAAAGACTATGCTTATAGAGAAATGCAAATTCGGTCACGAGCTACTGCTCTCGAACAGCTCGATTTACCGCAGCAAGTAGCTGACTATCGACAGGAAGACAATAGAAGGGAAGACAATAGAAGGGAAGACAATAGAAGGGAAGACAATAGAAGGGAAGACAATAGACTTATTGAAAATCGAGAGTTCTATAGAAGGGAAGACAATAGACGTATTCAAGAGGAAGAAGAGGCAGAAGCTGCAGCGGAGCAGCAGTCAGATATATCTAATAAGACGGGAGCAGCAAGAAGATTGTCCGCGCCATCACCACGAGGTCGTTCTCAGCCAGATCCTCAAGCGGTGAAACGTATAAATGAACAAAACGATCATCAGGTTGATCTTATTAGGCAAAAAATGATTCGTAATATGGAGCAAAGTGATCGTCAGGTTGATCTTGAAGTGCAACGATCAACTCGTGATATGGAACGAATGATTCGTGATACAGAGCGTCAGTCTGCTCTTGAAGAGCAAAGAATGATTCGTAATCTGAAACAATTAGAGCAGCCGATTGAATCTCAAAGTAAGTAGAATTTCAACGAAATGTTGAGGTTAGCATCGTTTAAATTAAAGGCTGTGTTGCAAATATAGTGAATAGTAATGAACTTCCTCGATGAAAGTCGTGAA
>JAKRSB010000105.1 GCA_022402525.1 Thermosynechococcaceae cyanobacterium MS004 | reverse complement strand
AGTCACAAAATACTGTCTAAGTATTTCTACTTATCGCAAAAGTGAGATGCTCCCGTTTATTTCCCTATGAAACTCAAGCATCCTATCAATGCCCACAAGGGGCTAACTGCTCCTGTCATTCTGGCATTGATGGGGATCTACCATAATTTTTCGACTGCTCCTTGGATTTATCTTGCTCTGCATGGTGGCTATGGCTTCCTTTGGCTCCTTAAAGACCGCATCTACCCCGATAAACGCTGGGAAGAAGATATCTCGCTGGGTTTAGGATTTTCACTCTTTTTATTCCTAGGAGCTTACTGGATTGCGCCTTGGCTATTGATTAGCAGCGGTCTTCAACCGTCCAATTTCATCTTGGCGATCGCTGTTTTTCTTAATATCGTCGGCGTTTTTCTTCACTACTCCAGCGATGCTCAAAAATATTTCACCTTAAAATATCAGCCTGGTCTAATTACTGATGGATTTTTTGCTCGGTGTCGTAATACAAACTACCTGGGTGAGTTTCTTATTTATGGTAGTTTTGCACTACTCTCCCTCCATTGGCTTCCATTTCTCATTTTGGCTGGATTTCTATTCGGTGTTTTCTTGCCTGGTATGCTTCAGAAGGATAAGTCTCTCTCAAGATATCCTGAGTTTGAACGCTACAAACTTCATTCTGGCTTTTTTCTACCCAAGGTCTTTGAACCTTCCTCTGGGTCAATTAATGAAGAACATTCATAGACTCACTAAACAAGTCTATCGAGACCCTGTTTGTGGCAAATTCAGAACCCCTTTTGGCCTCAGCTCCCCTTGCGTCATAGCTTGCTGCTGGAGAAAAGCCTTAGGTTTGCTGGGGCCATGCACTCGCGCTAGACTGCTTCAGCTAGTTCAGCTTTTTCAGATACCTGCTTTAGCTTGATCTGGCGACGGCCCAAGGAGATTTCAAATTCATCTCCTGGCTTCAGCTCCAACCTTTTGGTGTAGGCTGCTCCAACAAGGATATTCCCATTAGCCTGGACTGAAACCTTAAAGCTGGCGCTTCGACCGCCTCGAATTTCACCTTCTCTGGAGTCCGCGCTTCTGTCTAGGTCAATGCCTTCAGCATCAATGAGGGCGTTTAGGAATTTCATTACCCGAATGCGTTCGCTTCCATCTTCGGCAACGGTATAGTAGCCACAGGCTTTTGCCTTGGTGGTGCAGAAAAGTCTTGAACGCCTTGCCAGCAGGGAATATTCAAATCTGTCAAAGGTGACAGAGAGGGGCATTCGATGTGATGCTTAAGTTCCCCAACTCAGAGCAATCCCATGTCAACCCCTCAGCTCTATCGTCAACTGCTTCCTCAACTGAGTCAATGGATTACACCCAAAGATAAACGACACCTCACAGTGTTTGCTGAAAACATTGCCGCCATTCTGCAAGCTCAAAGTGGGCGCTTAAGTCATTGGCTGACTTATTTGAGTCATCGCTCATGTCATGCACGTAGTCACCTTGAACGCCTGAGCTACTTTGTTCATATCCATTGATTGGCACGCTCACCGAGGGTTAAGCTTTTTGCAAATCGGCCTAAGACGGATTAATCAGCTTTGCTATCAAAGATTACCGCTGCCACCCTTTAGGCATTTGCCACGATGTAATCCCCCTCCCGCTTATGCATCTCTCAAGAAGCGAGATGATATGAACTCTCGCATTGAGTTTGCCAAGATTACTGTATTCTAAGGCTTTCAGATACTTTGAGTTTTCTGCACCACTAAGGCCGCAAGTCTCAGAGCCGCAGGAGCCAAATCAGAAAGAGCAAGCTGAAGCAATTCAGCCAGAGGTAGCGCCAGCCTCTCCGCCGCACAGCAGCTCAACGGTTACACCAGAGCAGGTAGAGTCTTGGTCAAGGATTGCTCAAGCGCTGGCCAAGCCGGATGACTATCAAGCCAGAGTTGAGCAGGTCACAGCCGCTTATCGCGCTGGAGAGCCGTTGTCTAGCAATGCTGAAGCTGCCCTCCACCAAGTCCTTTCTCAGTTTCAGAACACCTTGAACTCAGTCAAAGACTGGTATCGACTATCCAGAGATGCAGGAGCGCCTGAGCACTACCTGGAGAAGATTCAGCGTGTTGGCGTGAACCTCCAGAATGGTCAGCCGATGTCTGAGAATGCAAGGACAGCAATGCAGACAGACTTTCGCCGTGCAGACTGGATGAAGCTAAACCAGGGTGTGTCAGAGTCAACGCCAGAGCGTCACACTGCCAGAGTCGCGCTGAGGGCGCTTCAGCAGGGTAAGAGGCCGGAGGAGGTGTTGAAGATCCTGGAGTTTGACCCATCGTATCGTCAGCTTCACGCTCATCAAGGGCAAGCGTCAGCTCAAGCCTATGCTCAGAATGCGATCGCTTTTGCGATGAAGTACCACAATGCTCCTCAGTCAGCCGTGAGTCAGTCGTCGCCGCACATGGGTCAGGGGCGGAGGATGATGCGGTGAGGGAGAGCTGAAGCTGTGGCGGCGACTGCGCTGGGGTACGGTGGTGAGGCTTGGGCGCGGATTTTGGGGGCGACCGATAGGGTTGTAGTGACGAAGTTGCTTGGGCTGATGGCGATCGTATGTCTGAGATGGGTGAGCGAGGGCTTGGTGGGAGTGATTTAGCGTAGGGGGTGCTGTTCTTCAGTTGGGAAATTAGGAGTAAAGTGCGGCATCTTGACCAGGTGCGAGGGTAATTCTGGCGATGCTGGGGCTTTGCCCTGGGGTGGCTGGGGTGTGACGAGTGATAGTAACCTTCGACAAAAGGAATTCTTTTGTTGAGTTTGTTGAGGCTGGACAGATTACTGAGAAAAGTTTAGACAAGCGCAGGTGCAACAGCAGCGATCGCCACGGATGGGAGAATTTAGTCTGTGATGCTACTCTCGCTCAATGATGGACTGATTCTTCCAATGCTATTCAAGCCCCTGATAGCAGAGAATCTGGCTTGAGCGGCAGTGCGACTACAAAGGTTGTACCGGTGCCCAGCTGGCTTTCAATGCTGATAGAACCAGCATGGCTTTCAACCAACCTTTTAACAATGGATAAGCCTAGCCCTGAGCCTGCGATATTACCGACATTACTAGCTCTAAAAAAGGATTGAAAGAGGTTCTGAATTGCTTCTGGTGGAATGCCAATACCCTGATCTTGAATGCAAAAAGTAGCGATTTGATCCTGACAGATGACTTTAAATCTAATGATTCCTCCTTGAGGGGAATATTTGACAGCATTTGAGATCAGGTTTGAAAAAATGTGGCGCATCAGCTTTTTATCCATTTGAGCTTGAGAACATTGCCCTTCGATTGCGAGCAAGATGCGATGTTCTGTTTTTATATTACCTTGCAGTTCAGTCACTAAATCCTGGCAAAACTGTTTTAGGTCAAGTGGCTCTGGATTGAAGATAAATTTGCCAGCCTCAGATTTTTCTACAGTAAGAACATCGTTTAAGAGATCTGTCATACGTTGAATGGAATTCCGAATTTGCTTGCAATACTCTTCCTTTTCTTGTTCTGTAGAGCAATGTCCATAATATTCCAACAAGTCTATGGAGGAAAGAATTGTTGCTAAGGGTGTGCGATATTCATGGGACACCATAGTAATGAAGCGGGTTTTAAATGCATTCAGTTCTCGTTCTTTTTCAAGGCTTTTTAGAATCTCTGCTTCAACTCGCTTGCGATCGCTAATATCCCGCCCTTCCGGAATTAGCATGATCACATTTCCGGCATCGTCAACAATCGGCTGAATTGAAAAATCTATGAACATAGAGGTTTCGTTAGCCAAAATATGCTTAGATTCAAATCGGACAAATTCTCCTTGAGCAGCGCGGCTGATCGCCTGTTTGAGCTGTGCTTGCAACGTGGGAGAATGAGTCCACCAGGGCGTTGCCCAGAAAGGTTGACCCACGACATCGGCGAGAGTAACTCCAAAGGCCTCTAAAGCAGATCGATTCGCTTCAATCAAAATTCCTGCTGGGTTCAAAAGCCCGATAAATTGAAAGGTGCCATCGAAGATTGCGCGAAATTTTTGTTCGCTTTGCTTCAGTTTTTCTTTGGCTTCTTTGCGATCGCTAATATCCTCTACGATATAGGCAAATCGCGCAGGCTGCCCCTCCTTGTGCTCCACAGCGACTACGGTTGCGGATAACCATCGTTGCCCCGCCTCTGTTTCGTGCGGGTATTCAAACTTTTGCGGTTGATGCTTTTTTTGGGCCTCAAGGTAGTGAGCAATCCATTGACGAATGTGGTCAGTAGGGACGCCCATTTCGCTAGCACGTCGATTTTGCATCTCATCTGGCTTGATGCCGAATAACCGAGCAGTCTCGGCATTGTCGGAAAGATGCAAGATGTCGTCCTCTAACAGTTCCACAACGCCCATCATCATTGGCGCACTGTCAAAAAAACTGCGTAGTAACGCCTTGCGTTCCGCAAGCAAACGGTTGCTACGTTTTAACTCCAACAGATTAACCACTTGACGACTCAAGGCTTGAAGCGTCTTAATTTGCCCTTCCGTGAGTTGCATGGGTACTGGGGCAATCACACAGAGGCTTCCGATCCGATGACCGGAGGGCACAATCAGGGGAACCCCGACATAACATCGGATATTTGGTTCACCCATAACCAAAGGATTGTTGGCAAAGCGCTTATCCAGTAGTGCATCTTCGACCACTAAGGGGAGATCGCTTTGAATGGTATGGAGGCAGAAGGCTATAGATTTAGGCGTTTCTGAAACGGTCAAACCCACTTTAGACTTAAACCACTGGCGCGTTTGGTCGAGCAAACTGATTAAGGCAATGGGAGTCTGACAAATCTGGGCGGCCAAAGCGGTGAGATTATCAAATTCAAGTTCCGAAGGCGTATCTAAGATATCGTAAGCATGGAGTGCCTTTAACCGCTCGGCTTCCCTTCCATTTTGACTTTTCATTCGCATTCTTTTCTACTTTTACCCATACGTTAAAATTTTTTTCAATCTTTAATAAATTTAATCTAGAAGCAAGGTATTTTCTAGGAGCAGGGTATTTAAAAGATCATCTGACTACCGGATATCAAAGAATCTCAAATATTTGTGGTCTTAATTTATTTAAGCCGAGTATGGGTCAAGAACCCCGCAACAGAGCAGCGGGGTTCTTGATTAGTGTTTAGCATAATCATTGAACCTTTTGACGATTAACATGATGCTATTGCCCCAAATTTCGTCAATTTGGGCTTAGAAAACCCCTTAAAACGATATTCTCAATGAATCTAGCCTCTTTGAAGAGATAGAGGCTTCAGTAAAAATCCTGATTTTGCCTTTTAATAAAGGAGTTTGAGGAGCAGTAGAACGGTAGATACACTTAATCCTCAAATTGGATCAGCGGACGCATCTTGACAGAAATCTAGATTTTGAAATGTATATCGACAGAATGAATCGTTTTGTCGATAGAAGCGGGGATGGGGTAGGGTGGAATACGGGATTTAGCCCGATGTGTTAGGGCAAACTCTCGACAAATCGATGGGCGATCGCAAACAAAGGAATGAACCTTAGCCAAGGGCCGTAACGAGAGTTAAACCCCTTGGCTAAGGTTAAACGTTAGAAGAGGAGACGCATATCGTCATCCCCGCTGGATGTAATGGCATCTCTGAGCCAGTCCACAGGACTGTAGTAGTGGCCTAGATAGTACCTAGTGTCCTTAGCGACTCTCCAGAGGTCGTTGACATCAAACTTATCCTCAATGAGGTTAAGCATGCCGACAAATAAGACTCGATGTCCGAGTTGGTCATAGAATGCCAGCCATTGCTCAAAGCGACCGCTGCAAATGATTCCCTTGCGTTTCAAGCTTCTACAGAGAGTGGCAAGGCCATATTCATCAGTTGTGACGAACGTTTGAGGGTGACGCCTCCCCCATTTATCAAGCTCATTCAAGATAGCTCTGACAATCCGAAGGAGCTTTCCTACACCAAACTTTGTGAGAGGTTCAGGCAGAGGGTTATTTTTCCACCAGCGGGGATGGTCTAGATCGATGCATCCCCCGTCAAAAGTGAAGCTAATGTCGTAGAGCGGAAAGGGGTCGTCCAAATTCCCATAACGGCGAAATTCAAGCACACAGACATGACCATCGACTTCAACCGTGATGACTTCTTCAACAGGGGGAAGAGAGTTTGATAGTACAAAATCTGACATTGTAGTTCTCCTAGTTCGACAGTTAGGCACAAGAATCCTCAAAAGCCTTGAGAAATCTTGGCGGTGTGTCGAGAACAAACTAGGAACTCATTGGTGCGCCCTTCTAAGGAGACGAACTACATATAAAATTATCGCAAAAAATCCAGTGCTTGAAAAGCCCCGCCTAAAATATCTTTCTATCTACTAAAAAAGGGAAGAAGAAGAAATAGAGAAGGCTTTGATACCTGATTGAAGAAATAGTCTGTCGTCAATTGAACCCTGAAACCATTGAATTTTCGTGGGTGCAGCAAGGGTAAGCGTCAGCTCAAGCCTATGCTCAGAATGCGATCGCCTTTGCGATGAAGTACCACAATGCTCCTCAGCCAGCCGTGAGTCAGTCGTTGCCGCACATGAGTCAGGGGCGGGGGATGGTTCGGTGAAGAATTGGTGTCGTTGTGGTGGGAGTGATGGTGATTGATTTTTGCCTGAGTGGGTATGTATGGGGGGTACGGGGGTAATTTAGTGATCATGGGGGTATTTCCGAACGTGCGATTTCAACTGAAAAGTGTGGCGTTTTGTACAATTGCTGCTCAACGCCTTACGGCATCAAAGGTTTCGGCACAAATTGATCGCGACCCTGAATCTGCACCAGAACAGGTGCTCAACGCCTTACGGCATCAAAGGTTTCGGCACAAAATTGGCGTTGATGACATGGGCGACTTCATAGGCGTGCTCAACGCCTTACGGCATCAAAGGTTTCGGCACAGTATAAAGATAAGGCGCAATCGTCTAGTTTAGGTTGTGCTCAACGCCTTACGGCATCAAAGGTTTCGGCACAGGATATCAGACAATCTGTTTTGAACAACATCCCCTAGTGCTCAACGCCTTACGGCATCAAAGGTTTCGGCACAGTAGAAGTTAGGCGTTGCATTGCCCAGGTAAAAAGTGCTCAACGCCTTACGGCATCAAAGGTTTCGGCACACTAGGGGCGATGT
>JAKRSB010000104.1 GCA_022402525.1 Thermosynechococcaceae cyanobacterium MS004 | reverse complement strand
GTTAATGACTTAATTGCTTGAGTATAAATACTTATTGCAAAAGTGAGATGCTCCCTCAAGATCTCATCAGCTTGCATTTCCAGGCTATAGTCACCGCCAGGATCGTTAACTTCAGGGAAGAGGTTCCGAGGATAAGTCATCGACGACTGACCGCACCCTTTGAGATCGAAGGCGATCGCGTAGTAGCGATCGCTGAGAAACTCAAGCTGGTGCTGCCACAGATGCCACGTATCCATCAGTCCATGCAGGAAAACGATACATTCTCGTTCCCGACCGGCTGACTCAACATAGTGAAATGTTACATCCGTAAGCCTGCCGCTAATCGTCTTTTCTATCCTGACATATCTGTGAACAAGCGAACCGCAGCGATCTCCATCAGCGTTGGAAACCACATCGAGAGAGCTTCGGTTGACAAAACTGAGAAGCCAGCGACTGATTATATATAGAATCGCGATTGGGAACAACTTCATGACGATTGCTGATAGCTGACGGCTGATAGCTGATTTACGAATGCTTCATCAGATACTCTTTGCGATATTGATAGCGGCGATAAACCCACCGGAAGTATGTGTTGGCATTCGACGCCTGGCGATAGCGTTCTTCCAGATTGAGGCGATCCCAAAAGGAAATAAAGTTGGTATAACGCTCGGCTTTTGTTGATACCCGTAACACCCGATAATCTACCAGTAAGAGTTCGAGCATTGTTGGCGGGAACGGTGCGCCAGCCACTGTAATCATTGAAGCTAATAATGCTAGAAGTGAAAGAAAGAAGGTCACAATGTAGTCAAACAAGTTTGGTGGAGGTAGTCGATCTAGCAAGTTCTTGTGCATGACCATACACAGCACCGAATTGTAGCGAACATTGGTATAGCGCTCCAAAATGTGCTGATTGAGGCGCTGATAATCCTGGTTAATCAAATCCAGTGGTACTTGGGGATAAGCATGATGAATGCCGTGATTAATAATCCCACCATTACCTAGCAAGCTATATAACCACAAAGGAACTTTAAATAATCCCTGACAGGTGCGATAGTCAAAAAGACCATTGCTCTCAAAACTATTACGGCGATCGACGCCAGAGTGAACGATCACTGCACTCAAAATTTGCACGCCAGCTAAAACATTCAGCGGAATCAAGTGGAAAATCAGGAGGAAATAGGAACCATGCCCTAGTTCCAAAGCGATCGCAGTGATATAGGTGTAGAAGCCGACAATCTCAATCAGTAATTTACGCCGATTAATCAGTTCCTGCTGACAAAACTGCCGATCAAATAGAAATTTGAGTAAAGTCCAGGGACGCACGAAATAATTGACGGGAACCTGGTCGAACGTAATCCAAACCTCAGAAAAGATACGGGAGATGTTACCAATATCGTTATAGTGGGCAGCACAGTGGCGACGCTTAAACAAAGCTGGAGAAATTCCAGTGAGTGGCAAACCAAAGCGATCGACGCTCATATCTATCCAACCAACCCCTGTGAGATTGCTGGGAGAATGCACTCGCATGTGCATGACTTCTCCTTTTTGTACTACAAAAAGAGCGACAATAAATAAAGAAATTCCCCACCAAAAGGCATATTGAGGAAAGTTTGCGTGTAGATAGAGATAGGAGAGGAATAGAGCGATGAAACCGCCAATAAACAGAGCTAGATTCTTGCGTTCGATCGCTTGAAAATCTTTACGAGAATAACGGCTATGAATATCTTTTTTGAACCATTTCATGAAGTCCATGAATTGATCGTCAAACATCTCTTGTTTGTTGAGATGTTGGTGCGATTGAAAGTCTTGATAGTCGTCAAAAGCTTTGTAAACAGCAGGCAGTTGAGACTCAGATAGTTTAGACATAAATATGCCCCTAATATCTAATTTGATTTGTGTATGCGACTGATGCGCCCCTCCCCAATCTCCCCTTGTCAAGGGGAGGTGCCGTAGGCGGTGGGGTTAACTGTAGCGCTTGCAATTTAGATCGATATGATCTCAATAACTTTGTAAATCAATTGCCCTCCTTTAAATTTGAACACCTGGAGTATTAGCATAGCCAAACCTTTGAAAAGCAAACGCCCAGCGACGATCTATGAGTTCGCGTTCTTGAACAGATAGCTGAAATTGATTTTTTTGATAAGCCCGCTGCGAGGCAAGATAAGATTCAAATGCAGGTAGTACATTGTTAAAACCTGGCAGGTTCAGCTCTTCGTAAATGCGCTGTAAAACTTTCAAGGGCTCGCGCTCCAGTTCCTCAAAACCGACCTCGACGATCTGACCGGATGGAATCGATGGGCGATCGCGAAAAAACTGTTGCATCATATCTTCATACAGTTCAAGGATTGTATTATCGACATTGCCTGGATCGAGAGACTGCAGCGTTGTCAACAACAGTAAACTACTGCGGAGGTTTCGGGTAGAAGCAAAAACATCGTAGGGGCAACGATGGATGTGGATAAACTTTGCTCCTGGGAACAACTCTAACAACAGGTGGATCCTGGCCGTGTTGACGGGATTTTTTAAGACGAGTTGTTTCCCATCCGCGTGAATGCTTGCGATTTGTAGCAGTCGGTAATACTTGCGTTTAAACTCTCGCATAAATGCTTCAGAGGCATCCTGCAGCAACACAAATTTTTTAAATAGTGGCAGTGTGCTGTGGGGAAATAAAAACTGCGTATAGAAGGCATAGGGCATAGTCTTGGCTAGCGCAATTTCTTCTTCCTGGGGAGCATCAATGGGCCAGGTCATATTGTCCATCGGTCGTTTGACAGGTACAATTTTCGACAACAAAGACTTGAGCCAGTTTCCGCCTACTAACGAGCAATCGGGAACAATTGACTGATACATAGACAAATAGCCAAACGCAGGATCCTGGCTAATCAGATTGTGCAGGTGTGTGGTGCCACTGCGCCAATGACCGATGATAAAGATAGGAGGATGCACAGTAGGAGTGTTGATAATCCGCCGTTCCCAAACCATCTTTTCCCACAGGCGGAGAGGCAGGGTGATGAGACTGGTGCTCGCGATCAAGAGCAGGCGCAAAACATAGCGGGGATGAATCCCGATCGCATAGTGAGTGAGCCGCAATATGTTACTCAATCGCGTGAATCCGATTAATCCGATCTGATAACCGAGCTGACTGTTCTTGAATAAGTCTGTATTCATAGCGTACTATCCATTACGATCGGGCGTGGGAACCACCGTTCGGCTACGTAATTTAAAACAGAGCCTTGAACGACGTTAGGCAGAATACTCAGTATGTTTAAGAAGTGATAGGACCAGTAGGGGAAGCAGTAGAAGCGCCGCCGTTGCCCAATCGCGCGCACAATTTTGGCGATCGCAACTTCCCTTTGCATACACAAGTGATTTGGTACCTGTTCCTTAACAGTCATGTCTGTGTCCACAAAACTGGGACAAATGGTTGTGACATGAATGCCATGGGGTTTTAAATCTCTGTACAGTCCTTCTAATAGGTAATTAACCGCTACTTTAGATGCACAGTAAGCACTAATTCGAGGCAGGGCGTGCAAGGCAGCCATACTGGAAATCCCGACGATTTGACCGCGACCCCGTAATAGCATTGCGTCAATTACAGGAGCGAGTGTGTTAGCCACCCCGATCACATTGGTCTGCATAAGTTGTTCGACTTGCTCAAGATCGAGTTTAGCCTCCAGGTTCTGGGCAGTAATCCCCGCATTGGCGATCGCCAGTTCAATTGGCCCCAGGTCTTTCTCAACCGTGGCAACAACATCAGCCATGATTTGTTTTTGGGTAACATCTGCGGCATAAATTTTCA
The DNA here is from genome assembly GCA_022402525.1 of Thermosynechococcaceae cyanobacterium MS004. Taxonomy (GTDB): domain Bacteria; phylum Cyanobacteriota; class Cyanobacteriia; order Thermosynechococcales; family Thermosynechococcaceae; genus JAAURS01. Next base: position 3,680 of record JAKRSB010000104.1, on the reverse strand, counting down.
GATGTCCGTAGCGGCATTGCGGTTCTTGATAAAGAGCTTGAAGTTTTGCTTCACGACGAGCGATCGCGGCGACGCTATAGCCATGTTTGAGATAGTGCAGCGTCAGTGCATACCCAATCCCAGCAGAGGCTCCCGTAATAAACACAGTCATTTTAGAACCTCCTTTTGCTGGGCTTCAAACTGTTCCAGGCAAGGATGGACAACCCGCTGAAAAACAGGTGGGATCAAGGATAGAAAAAACATCGTCACATGTTGATATGGGTATACTGGCGATCGGCTCTCGCTCCTTAAGTAAGGATAGGGACAGTTTGGGGCAGCATGATGCTCCCCGTGGCGAAAGAGATTCAAGAGCGCAAGGTCATGGAGGAATAGAGCCTGCGACCAGGCATGTTGGGCACTAACGGGTTCGTATTTGCCTGAAGCGTCAACAGTTCGGATCAAACCATAATGCTGAAGGTAATTTGTCCAGTCGAGTTTGAGAATGGCGATCGCACTTTGCAAAATAAAGAATAGCCCCCCTAACCATCCCGAAATCCAAACCGTTAGGGACAACCAGAGCAGACTAAAGCTATACCAAATGAGTAACTCGCTTTGCCAAAAAGACTTACCGACTTTGGCGAGCCGCTCTTGTTCGTAGCGCAGCGCTCCGTAAGAATTGCCCACGATGCTCTGCCACCAAAAACTATAGAGACTTTGCCCGCGTTGAGCGGTAGCAAAATCAAGCGGGGTAGCAACATGGCAATGATGAATCTGGAGGTGGACTACTTTGAACGTGCCAAAGCTAACAGTTGAGAGTAACAGCCCACCCAGAAACTGGTCAGGTTGCTGTTGACGATGGATTAATTCATGCCCCAGCGTGATCGCAAAAATCCCACTCATAACACCTGTTGATAAGAGATAGCCTATTCTCCCCCAGCTATTCAAGCTGTTACTGCACCAGTAATCAGTCGTAACTGCCAGCATCGCCAGTTGGGCGGGCACTCCTCCCCAAAGCAGCAAACGAAAATAGAGCGGCGATCGCTTTGGGATCGCGGCGACATCAAACTGATCTGGTGTAGGATGGGGCCAGAGCCATTGCAAGAACGCAACAAGAGGATAGGCGATCGCGAGCGAGGTAAAGGCGAACAAATTGGGATGATCGGTGACCTCTCCCAGCCAGGTACTCAGAATCGGTATGGCTGGAATCGCATAGGTCAGCAAATATCCGAGACTACTCAAAGTTAGAAGGGGATTCCATATTGTCTGCGGAAACGCTTCACGAGAGGGATGAGTTTCGCCACTGTTCTGAGTCATAATCCACCTCCCTTACCTCAATATGTCAACTGGACAACTGAAGCAACCAGCCCGGCACTAACGGGCACAAAAGCAATCGGATCTCCGCGCTTGAGCACTCCTTCCGCTTCGGCAAGGCAAAGTCCTACAGGAATGCTAGCAGAAACCACATTGCCAAATTCTGGGTAAACCTTCAAATAGACTTTTTCAAGCGGGACTCCATATGTGGGCATGTATTCTTCATACACTGACTTTGAAGGGGAATGGGGAAAGTACCAAACCGGATGGTTGACATCGTTGATCGACTCAGCAATAACTTTTCCTAAGGATTTACCGCCTTCACGGAAGAGATCTTTTCCGAAGGATACAAACCGATTAATACCATTCAGTTCCATACGATCACTTGCTTCCACAAAGCTAGCGTAGCCAGGAAGGGGTATCGTACATAGATCGGCGAACTCGGGTCTTGATAGATAGGAAAAGTTCCAGGGGTGATCGCTTGGCAACAGAATTGTAGCTGTTGCTGCCTCGCCAATGGTGTACATCGGAAATGAATATTTCAGAGCGCGGATATCGCGAATTTCCCAGTTATCGTGCAGTCCTAAATGGAATTCTCCATTTACAATCATTGCCGCTTTGGATGCGCCTGACTGTAGCATTAAATTTGCGATGTGAGCCGCCCGCACCCAACTCATACAGGCATCCGTAACATCAAAACAGTTAGCCAGATGCATTCCCTTTTCCTTAGCATAAAAATAGGCATTGGCAGGCTCTAAAAATCCACGTCCCACGCCACAATAAATCAGTAAATCGATATCTAGTGCAGTCATATTCGCTTTCTCTAAAGCGTTGTCGATTGCTGTAAATATCGAGTCTGCCGCCTTCTCTCCACCTTCAATATCGCGCCAATATCGAGTTTTTGCCCCCGTTTGACGCAACAGTTTTTCAACGATTTTTAGGTATGATGCTTTTTTGATTGGAGAAACTTTTGAGTTGACCCGTTCCATATATTCCAGTAAATCGCTATTCGTTAATTTTTGCGAAGGCACACAATAAGAGGTGATAGAAATTTTCACGGTTTAGAAGTTCCTTTGTAGTTAAACATTTTGTTCTCTTATTTCTTGCAGTGTAAAATTTTCCTTCTAAGCTTCACGCTGATGTTAGTGAGAATGTTTAGAAAACTGGTGGAGCTTTTGCCTTTGGCTAATTCAAAATGATGTGCAACACTTGCTCCAAACTGGTGATCAAGAGAAATCTAGAGATCAGGATCTGGTGGCGATATGCCCTTCTCTGAAGAGATCGTAGAGAGATGACTGTATATTGAAGTCCACATTGCGCTCTGGCAGTCTTGATCAAGATGTTGCACTTCATTTTAAATCTGCGCAGCTAGGGCGCAACGAGACTACGCCACCCGACAGCAAATGCTGAAGAATGCGATCGCCTATAAGTTCAGTATCTTTGGCAGTGGTTATGCCATTCAGAATGGCGCAACCACCAGTGGGGAGAAGATCCAAAATTCTGGATATCAATCTCGTACAATGGCAAACCGATGCTCAGAGGTCAGCCCTTGCTAGAGCGAGTACGGGAGCTACTGAAGATCCTGTATCCACTAAGCTGAGGTGAGAAATTGGATAAGAAGTTATTACACGACTGCATACTCGATAGTGTTTGGATTTGATTAAGTGCTGCTCCAAAAAGTCACCCCACGATAGCAAAGCTTCTGAGCAACTTTCGGCTGTCTTGAAGTAGGCACTGATGCAGGCACAATTTTGTAGGAGGTGCCGCGATAACAGAGGCGTTTGCCGATTAGCTGAAGCTTTTCTTCTTGTGCGTAAGCGGGAGCAGGCTTTCGTGCGACTTCATAGGTCGTACCGCGATAGATAAGTGTGTGAGTAGGTTCTTGAACAGCAGCGTGATTAGAAGCAGATTGGACGATAGGAAGCTCAATAAGTTGAAACATGACAAAACTCCTAAAATAGTTTGGCTCATAAATTTAAACGTGAGAGAAGAGAACATTTAGTCATTCCAACAAAAGCGCTCTCTTAGATCTCGATAAGTTCTGGACTCGGTGCAACTCGGTGCTAGTGAATCCATCCATGAACTTATTGTTCTCTGAACCACCCTATTGGCGCATCTGATAAACGTCACGATTGATCTATGACTTTCGTCTTATATCATCGGTGGGGCTACGGTAGGGATAGCAGGTTGTGAATGTCTTGCGGTTCTATGGTGCTCTGGCATTGCCCCCACTGTGCCACGTCGGGAAGTCCGGCCAGTTGCTGGACTAACTGATCAATGGCGTGGATTTCTTCAGGGCTATGCTATTCAGAGCTATGCTATTCAGAGCTATGTTGGATTGTGCATCAAAGAATAGTGGGGTAAATCGCAATATCATGCCAACTCCAGGC
>JAKRSB010000103.1 GCA_022402525.1 Thermosynechococcaceae cyanobacterium MS004 | reverse complement strand
CACTCGATGACCTGAACCGTCAGTTTGGAGCTAAGACGGTGCAGTATGCAGCAGCGGGGCTGAGAAAGGGATGGGGGATGAAGCAGGGGAAGCGATCGCGGCGATGGACGACGGCTTGGGATGAGCTGTTGGTGGTAAGGGCTTGAGGGTTTCAAGAGCCTGCTTTAGGACAATTCTACCGACGAATGAAACGCAAACTAGGCACACCCAAGGCAGTGGTGGCCACTGCTCATAAGTTGAGACGGATTGTGTACCACATGCTGAAGAATCAGACTCCATTTACAGCGGTTGGCGCTGAGCATGAGGATGAAAGGTATCGTGAATGAGCGCTTCGTAATTTGCAACGTCAAGCTCAAAAGTTGGGTGCTACTATCGTGATGGAAACCGAGGCTCAAACTGCCTAAATACAAGGCTTTAGATTCTTGTTTCTTAGAAGGTATCAGTGATACTTGCTTTACGAAGCAGTTTTCTGTCACTGGCAAAACTAGAGTAAAAACACAAAGTTCTAAGACAAATTTAGTATCTTTCACGGAGATAGATTATGCTAAGAAGGCTACAAATAGGGTTACTAAGTCTTGGAGCAATTCTAGCTTCAATCTCCTTAGTGCCAATTGCTTTTTCCCAACCCGCCAATTTTTCAGGAAAACCCAATCGTTTGCAGACACAGTTTACGGGTAATAGGAAGTGTCTAGACATCATTAATGATGGAGACAATAATCAACTGACCATGGCAGATTGTGGAAACTATTCTGGGCAGCTTTGGAGTATCAAACCTTCTGGAAATGGAATTTTTTACCGTTTACAGACACAGTTTACGGGCAATAAGAAGTGTCTAGACATCATTAATGATGGAGACAACAATAAACTGACCATGGCAGATTGTGGAAACTATTCTGGGCAGTTTTGGAGTATTAGACCTTCTGGAAATGGAATTTTTTACCGTTTGCAGACGCAGTTTACGGGCAACAATAAGTGTCTAGACATCATTAATGATGGAGAAAACAATAAACTAACCATGGCAGATTGTGGAAACTATTCTGGACAGTTTTGGAAGATATTTAAATAATCAAAAATGGTTGACTTCGTTGATTAGTTGCGAGAAGGAAGTTATTGGCTATTTGCTCCGCAACGCAAGCTAACGCAAAAGTAAGCAATAAATAAGCGATCATGGCATAATACATCATTGGAGCGGACAATACTCAAAGGCTTTATTTGAAATCAAAAGATATTTTGCCGCTCAATGGAATTGTTGCTTTATAAAACGAAAAAACCTTGAAAGTCTTGCCTAGAGAGCATTTCAGCGATTTTGTCCAAAAAGACCTGTAACCTTTACTAGGTAAGGTTTCCAGGGACTTTTGAGCTTAAAAGGCAATAACTCTAATTAAGCCATTCGGCCGTACAGAGAGACTTCTAGCGGTCGATCTTCCGAAGTGGGCCAGTCACTAGCGATCTACGCTACTTTGCCGCTTTTTTCGGGAGGCGTTCCATTTACATAAAGACGTCGCCTGTTGCATATTACGAAGTGTTATACGTCGCGCTTATCCCAGGTTGGCTTTGGATCCTGCTGTTGCTATTGGCCTGTTCACGATTGCTACGGCTCGCACGGCAACCGCTAGGAATAAATCAAAGGGTGATGCAAATCCTCGCTCTGGCCATTGGACTCCAGACGATTGTCGCAAGTTCGAATGCAGTCGTTACCAGTCTAGACCCCATCCACGGCTTTGCGTGTTTCCTTAGCGTCCGTGGTATGTGGGCTACCTTCTTCGTCGGCCTTGCTGAACTTTGCCTTGTCGCTTACGTGTCGCCCGGTTGGATTCGCACTGACGTAGCTAGACTGAGTCCGGTCGGGCTTTGGGCATATAGAAAGGGTAGTCTCAAGCTAGAAGCGTTGGAAATTAGCCATGAAAACTACCCCAACCTCATTTTCTACGGAACCTGCCCTCACTGACGAGGGTGTCTTAGGCTCAGCCCTAGATTGTCTCCAAAATCATGTATCCATCGACATGCAGGGAACCTGTAGCCTCAAGACCTTATTTATGGTTCTGCTACGAGCCGCCAGTCGTGCCGATAGCATCGAACACACAGCCCAAAGACTAACTGGAGTCCCTACGGGCAATGCTCTCCGCTATCATCTCGACAAACTCAATGACACGGATTCGCACGACGACGAAAAATCCAGTTTTGCGGCTTTTGTTTATGGCATTCGCCTTTATTCTGGTCAATATCTGGATTTTCCTGCTCTGGACTAAAGTAAGTGCTACCCGTAGAGGGGGACGATGGGTCTTTGGCGACCTATTTCCCCTCAAGACCTTGTTGGAGTTTATCTCTCAGGGCGTTGAGAGGCTCTTTCCGCCTAAACGGGAGATTTGTTTATCTGCCAGCTTGTGATGTTTTCGATCTACTGAGCCTAAAAACAATGGGAATTTTTGAGCAATGGGGCTGGAGCTGGACGAACTGGCATAAGGGAGAGCGTGGGGAATATTGGTTCTTGGGACAGATCGCCATCCTCATAATCTTTGCTCTGCTACCAATTCACCCAATTTTGGAGAAAACGGTTTTAAGTCCATCAATTCAGACTGGGCTGCTTGTCATGGCTGGAGTCGTTGAAGCGGGAGCCATAGTTTTGGTGGGCAAAGGACTTCTGGATTTAGGTCGAAGTTTAACACCGCTGCCGTATCCACGGGAGGATGGCGAGCTAGTAATGACGGGGGTTTATGGCATTGTTCGCCACCCTTTATATGGTGGGATTATCCTTGGAGCTACAGGCTTGGTGATCTTTACGCTGAGCTGGCTCCATTTTTTGGGGTTGTTGTCCATCATTTTATTGCTGGATCGCAAGGCCACTTTAGAGGAAAAGTGGTTGGAGCAAAAATATCCTGGCTATGATGCCTATCGAAGTCAGGTGAAGAAGCTTATCCCTTGGGTTTGGTAGAGTTCCCAGAAAAATTCAGGGTGGAGTCCTGACGGTTTCACAGAACCTCTAGTGGTATTCGTTTAGAAGGGGGTCTAAACGAAGCATTCAGCATATTCAGGTCTTTAAGGCTGAGCTGTAAGTCAAGGGCAGCAAGGTTTTCTTCAACATGGTTGATGCTGCTGGACTTTGGAATGACGATCACTTGCTCCTGGTGCAGAAGCCAAGCGATCGCAATCTGGGCGGCTGAAACCCCATGCTGTTGGGCAATCGTCTGTAGGGTTGGATGCCCCAGCAAGCGCCCCTGCTCAACAGGGGAGTAGGCCATTACCGGAATCTGGTGGGCGCGGCACCAGGGCAATAAATCCCACTCAACGCCTCGACGGGTCAAATTGTACAGGACTTGATTGGTGGCGATCGCCTGTCCGTTGGGTAAACCCATTGCCTCAGCCATGTCGTCTGCATCAAAGTTGCTGACTCCATAGTCTCGGATTTTGCCAGCTTGTTTGAGGGTCTGTAATGCCTCCAGGGTTTCTGCCAAAGGTACCGAGCTACGCCAGTGCAGCAGATAAAGGTCTAGATAATCGGTCTTGAGTCGTTTTAGGGAGCGCTCACAGGCCGCAATCGTTCCTTGGCGCGTGGCGTTGTGCGGATAAAACTTACTGACCAGAAAAACCGAAGAACGCTGATGGGCGATCGCCTCTCCTACGACAATTTCAGCACCCCCTTCACCATACATTTCTGCGGTATCAATGAGCGTCAAACCAAAATCGATGCCGTGGCGGAGAGCTGCCACCTCAGCGGTGTGGTGCTTAGAAGATTCGCCCATGCGCCAAGTCCCCATCCCCAGAACGGGAATAGATTGACCGGAGGGGAGATTGATAAACTTCATAGAACAAAATTTCTCGGCTAGTGGATGATGATAGTAGCGGCCAATGCACAACAGGGTTTTAGCGATGAGAGAGACGGCAAAACAGGATTATCAAGTTGTAGTGGTCGGTGCCGGTTGGGCTGGGCTGGGTGCAGCGCATCATCTCTCAAGCCAGGGCTACCAGGTGACATTATTAGAAGCAGGTGCCTATCCGGGTGGGTTGGTGGCTGGCTGGAAAACTGCCGAAGGTCGTGCCCTAGAGGCTGGGATTCATGGGTTCTGGTATCCTTACCGCAACATTTTTGCCCTCGTGGATCATCTGGGCCTCAAGCCCTTCACAGACTGGACGCGCTCGACGCAATATTCTCCGGCAGGGATTGAAGCGATCTCCCCCATTTTCCAAAATCTGCCGCCATTGCCCATGCCGCTGGGCACCTTCGCCTATCCGCAATTTCCGCGACTGCCCTTAAGCGATCGCCTTACAGCGTTCCCGTTGATTCAGGCCGTGTTGGACTTTGACAACTCCGATGAGGCATGGCAAAAATATGACCGCATCAGTGCCCGTGAGCTATTTCGGCAGTATGGGGTATCTGAGCGATTGTATCGAGATGCCTTTGAACCAATGCTGCTGGTCGGGCTATTTGCCCCTGGAGAGCAATGTTCAGCGGCGGCAGCGTTGGGAATGCTGTACTACTTTATTTTGGCGCATCAAAACGACTTTGACGTCGTGTGGTGTCGCGGCACTGTCGGGGAGCAGATCTTTCGGCCTTGGTGCGATCGCATTGAGCGCATGGGGGGCAAAATCCTCACCCAGCGGCGTGTGACAGATATACAGCTTGACGAAACAGGCTGTGCAAAAGCGGTCATCTGCGGAGATGAAGCCTTTGAAGCCGATGCCGTCATTTTTGCGGTGGGCATTACGGGGCTACAGAATATCGTTCGTGGCAGCACGACGCTTCGCCAGCGCGCTGAGTTTACCGACGTGATGAACTTAGGTGCTGTAGATGCCTTGGCCACGCGGATTTGGCTGGATCGCAAAGTCGATATCCCCAACCCATCCAATGCCTGCTTTGGGTTTCATCCCACCACAGGCTGGACGTTCTTTGACCTAAACGCCCTTCACGATGCCTACCGTGAGGAAAAAGGAACGGTGGTTGAAGTCGATTTCTACCACGCCAATCAGTATCTGGCGATGGATGATACCGAGATTCTAAAAATGGTGCAGCAGGATTTAGCCACCTGCATACCAGCCTTTGGTGAGGCTAGGGTGCTGGACTATGGAATCGTGCGACTGCCCAAAGCCGTCACCCACTTTGCCCCAGGAAGCTACCGTTATCTATTACCCAACAGCACCAGCATTCCCAATCTCTTTCTAAGCGGAGACTGGATTGTGAACCGTCATGGGTCATGGTCGCAGGAAAAAGCCTACGTCACAGGTCTAGAAGCGGCGAATCAAGTGATTGCTCAACTGAGTCAGGGAACGACTGCCGCGATCATTCCGGTAGAAGCCGATGAACCCCATGTGCAGATAGGGCGATCGCTGGTGCGTTTGGCTCAATCTCTAGCCATTCGCTAAATCCCCATTCCCAGAATGGGCATAGATGAGCCGGAGGGGTAGTTGATAAACTTCCGTCGAGCGTTTTCTACCTCTAGGCATTTAAGGTGGTGTAAGGTTCTATCGCAGTCAATGTGACCCCACCAAGGAGCATCCAGGCTCATGTCCCACCGAGACGATTCCCATCGAGACAATTCCCACCGAGACGATTCCCACCGAGGCTATGATGTCGTCCTCTATGGTGCGAGTGGGTTTGTCGGCAGGCAGACCGTGCAGTATTTTGCGGAACACCCTCACGGGAAGGAAATACGGTGGGCGATCGCTGGACGAGATCGGCAAAAGCTAGAGGCAGTAAAAGCTCAAGCTGGTGGGCTTGCTGCAACGGCAGATCTCTTAATAGCCGATAGTCAGGATCAAGCAGCCGTTGATGAGATGGTGGCTCGAACAAAAGTGGTGCTGAATACTGCTGGCCCCTTTGCTCTGTATGGAACCACCATCGTTGATGCCTGTGTCAGACTGAAAACCCACTACGTGGATATTACGGGAGAAACCCCGTGGGTCAAAACACTGATTGAGCGATATCACGAACAGGCTGCTTCAGAAGGCACCCGCATCATTCCGTTCTGTGGGTTTGATTCAATCCCCTCAGATCTGGGGACTTACCTTGTGGTTCGCGATATTCAAGAGCAGTTTGGTGTGTCCTGCAAAAGGGTGAAAGGTTACTTCCAGGCGATGGGTGGCTTTAACGGCGGTACACTTGCTTCTGGATTGAATCTCTATGAATCAGGGCAATCCGAGAAAGTGGGCAACCCTTTTCTCCTTAACCCACCAGGAATTCCTCTAGATTCCCAAAATAGTCCAGACCCTATGCTGCCAGAATACGATGCTGAGATCGACGCTTGGGTAGGGCCATTCTTTATGGGTGCAATCAATACCAGAGTGGTGCGTCGCAGCAGTGCCCTGTTTGAGCAATGGCAGTCCCCCTATGGCTCAGACTTCAGCTACCAGGAGTACATGAAGTTCGATAATCCTTGGGGATGGCTTAAGGCTGCGGGTGTAACGGCAGGTTTAGGATTATTCGCAGGGGCAATGAGCTTTTACCCGACTCGTCAATGGTTAAGGCAATATCTCCCCCAGCCAGGAACTGGGCCTTCGGAGCAGACGATGAATAATGGGTGGTTTCGCTGTGAACTGATGGGAGAGGCAGAGGATGGACGTAGGGTTCGCGGCCTCATCTCGGATAAAGGAGATCCAGGGAATCGAGCAACCGTCAAATTTCTCTGCGAGTCAGCCCTGAGTTTGGTGCTGAACCCAGGGGAACTGCCAGGAGGGCAGCAGCGTGGGGGCATATTGACACCTGCGACGGCGTTGGGAAATGTTCTTGCTCATCGACTCCGCCAAGCCGGGATGACAATCACGGTAGAGAGCATAAAACAGTCCGGGGTATGAATCCAGGCATGTTTACTGGAGCAACATGCAGCTACCTCATCCACCATGCCTCATCCATCATGATCGTCCCAGCAGTCGTCATTGACGCCAACGTGCTGATAGCTTCAGGGTTTAACCCAAGGGGTCACTCGGCTCAAGGTGTGGAGCAGGTGCGCTGTGTACCGTTACGGATGGTCTGGGCTGAGCAAACGCGGGAAGAAGCCGTGTTTATTGTGGGTAAAATTCCACCCTTATCTTGGGCGGCGATCGCGGATATTAAGCGCCAAGGGGGCTTGTCAGGCCACCTAGCCACTTCCTAGGTGCTGTAATTGTGATATGAATAGCAGCAGGTCAGTCTTTTCAAGAGAACTTTGCCAAGATTGCTAGGATTTTTTTGGTGCGCGGCGTGAGCAACGTCCGGCGATAGGTATCCGCTGCCTTCTTGATGCCTTCGGCCTGGGTGGGATAGGGATGGATCACGCCACTGAGAGCACTCAGCCCCAACTTGCCGATCATCGCCGTTGTTACCTCTGAAATCATTTCCCCGGCATGGCGCGCCACAATCGTTGCGCCCACAATTTGGTCGGAGCCTTTTTTGTGGTGGATCTTAAAAAAGCCCTCCGTTTCCCCATCGGCGATCGCTCGATCAACCTGAGTGAGCGGAATCAGAATGGTGTTGATGGCAAGGCCCTGGGCCTGAGCTTCTGCCTCCGAGAGTCCCACATGGGCAATTTCAGGATCCGTAAACGTGACCCAGGGCATCGTGAGAGAACTCAGCTTAGAGCGCCCTAACCCAAAAGGAGAGAACAGCGTATTTTTAATCACAATGCGCGCGGCGGCATCCGCAGCATGGGTAAACTTCCAGTCCATGCAGATATCGCCCGCCGCATAGATTTTAGGGTTAGTGGTTTGCAAATAATCATTAACCGCTACCCCCTTTCTCGGATCGTACTCAACCCCAACCGCTTCTAGATTTAGCCCCTCCACATTGGGGGCACGCCCTGCCCCCGCCAAAATCTCATCCACCGCTATCGATTCCAGGTTGCCATTGCACTTAAAGTAAATGGTTTTGCCCGCGCTGGTGTTCTCCACCCGCTCCATTTCACACCCTAAAACAAGGCGAATTCCCTCTCGGAGAAAAGTTTTCTGGACAATTTCAGCAGCTTCTATATCTTCTTTGTTGAGGAGGCGATCGCCGCGATGGAACAGTACCACCTCACACCCCAAACGGCGAAACGCTTGGGCTAATTCGCAGCCAATCGGCCCACCCCCGATGACCGCTAAACGCTTGGGGCGTTCTGTGAGAGAGAATACGGTTTCATTCGTGAGAAACCCAACATCTTCAATGCCTTTCAGGGCAGGACGCACCGCTCTAGCGCCCGTGGCGATGACCGCTTTTTTGAACCTTAGGGTTTGCCCCCCCACTTCCACGGTATTACTGCTGCTAAAGTGACCCTGACCTAAAAACACATCGATGCCAATTTGGGTGAACCGCTGCACCGAATCATGGTGGCTGATGCCCGCTCGAAGCCGCCGCATCCGCGCCATCACGGCGGGGAAATCCACTTCAATGGCATCGGGCACCTGAACGCCCAATGCTTGAGCCTCCCATAGCTCCCCCACCACCCGCGAGGAACGAATGATGCATTTAGACGGCACACAGCCCACATTCAGGCAGTCGCCACCCATCAGATGCTTTTCAATGAGGGCAACCTTTAGCCCAATGCCCAGTCCCGCTGCCCCTGCCGCTACCACCAGCCCCGCTGTTCCGGCACCGATCACCACTAAGTCGTAGGGTTCGGTCGCGTTTGGATTGACCCAATCTGCCGGATGCACGTAGGAAACAAGGGTCTGGTTATATTCATCTAAAGGAAGAACCGTGACAGGTGCAACAGATGAGCGAGCATTTGCCTGAGACATGGTCATTTCCTTATTCTGTGACGGTTTCTGCTAGGGCTTTACGGGCAACGCGGGTGACATAGACTGTCACGGCAACGGTGGCAATAAACCCAATAATGCGAATGGCCCACTGGATGCCGGGATTGGTGGGCTGGGTACCCGTTCCTAAGGTGGCAATGCTACCTGCCAGGGAACCGATATAGACATACATAATGGTGCCGGGAATCATGCCAATGGAGGCCAGGACGTAGTCTTTGAGCGAAACGCCCGTGACGCCGTAGGCATAGTTGAGCAAGTTAAAGGGAAAGATGGGCGACAGCCGCGTGAGTAATACAATTTTGAATCCTTCTCGACCGACGGCTTCATCAATGGCGTGAAACTTTGTATTGCCCTCAATTTTTTGAGAAACCCAACCCCGTGCCAGGTAGCGCCCCACTAAAAAGGCAGCGGTGGCTCCCAAGGTTGCGCCTAAAAACACGTAGAGGGCCCCTAATCCAACCCCGAACAATACGCCAGCCCCTAAGGTCAAAATGGAGCCAGGGAAAAAGGCAACGGTCGCTGCAATGTAGATGGCAATAAAGGCGATCGCCCCAACTGCCCCTAATCCATTCACCCATTCCAAGGCACTGCGCAAAAGTTCTTGAGGGTTGAAGCCTGAAGATTGAGATAGCCCTTCAGCGAAAGCAGGTTCATGGGGCCAGAGCGCAGCGGTTAAAAAGCTGAAGAACATGAGGGTCAGGAGAAAAAGATTCCCTCGATAACGAGAAAAATTTGAGAACGGTTGCAAGAATCGAGAAATCATCGCAAATAAAACCTACGGGGATTTAGGGAATAATGTTGGGGGGCTGGGGGTGAGGGCTAGGGATCAGGTGCTGGTTTAAGGCTTTTTTGGCGATCCGATTGAGATAGAGCGTAATGATGAGCGTGGCCGCGAGTCCCACGAAGCGAAGCCCCCACTGAGCGATTTTGAGACTTAAAGGCATGGATGAGTCGGATGGATTGATCGTTGTTAATTCACTACTCAGAGAACCCATGTAGGTGTACAGCACCGTTCCTGGCAAAATACCGAAAGACCCTAGGCTATAGTTTTTGAGAGAAATCTGGGTCATCCCAAAGGCAACATTCGTCAAATTAAAGGGGAAAATCGGCGATAGTCGTGCGAGCAAGACAATCTTCCAACCCTCTTTTTCAACGGCCTGGGCGATCGCCCGGAAGCGAATATTGTCCTGTAACTTCTGCTGTACCCAGTGACGAGTCAAATAGCGCCCCATCAAAAACGCCAAGATTGCGCCAAGGATGGCAGCGACCAAAACATAGACCGTTCCCCACCCTAGCCCAAATACATATCCGGCCTTGAGGGCAAGCAGTGAGGCTGGAAAGCAAAGGAGGGTTGCAACATTAAATAAAAAAATAAAAATAAGGGGATTTTGGGTCACCAGCTCGCTGAACCAAAGCCAATAAGGATGAAGCACCGATTGGAGGTTGAACCCGTGAAAGGCGATCGCCAACGTGGTTACGAAAGCAGCCAGCAGCCAAAATCGAGGAGTACGAAACAGTTGGACGATTTGCTTTAGAGGCATAGCACTGTTCTACGGGGCGAAAGACAAAACAAGACAAGAGACCAAGCTTCAACCTACCGCACTCAAATGAAGAGAAGCTTAAAGTCTCCAAAATTTTCGTTGACGATAGAGCCGTACCAAATACGCGGTATCAATGCCCAGCCAATCCCCTAAAACCTAAAATCACAAGCTGAATGAGTAATGACCCGCGCGCGCTGTTTCAGCCGCCGAACCAGTTCAAAATCTTCCATGATGGGGAGTGCTGGAAACCCGCCGATTTCCTGAAAAACTGAAATTCTTAAAAACTGCGCATGGTCGCCGTAGGGCATTTGGAAGACGTGCGATCGCCAGTTGACCTCTCGCTCAACCCATCGTAATGCAGGCTGAGGGGCATCAATCCGCAACGCAAAGGCTCCGGCAATCGGTAGATGACCTTTAGGCGCCTGGCTCAGAATAATTGGTAGTGCATCAAGGAATGGTGGGCTGTGTAAAGTAGAGAGACATCTATTTTCAATCATGAACGGCTGAGGTTCAAGCTTTTCTGACGCACTTGGCGGTTAAGGAAAATGTGGTTGCTTCGACGCAAAATCAAGCCCTCATCGCAATATTATTTCTCTATCGGCATGTCCTGAATCAGCCCCTCGCAGACACCATTGATGCCGTCAGAGCAAGACAATCTCGGCATCTGCCAACTGTCCTTACGCCAGCAGAAATGCAACAGCTACTGCTCCGCTTAGAAGGCACCCATCAACTGCTTGCTAAGCTGCTTTATGGCACAGGGCTGCGCATCAAAGAGGGGCTGCGTTCGCAGTCCTCTGGATGCTTGCGCCTAAAACATTGGCCTACAGGTGCTGAATCTACAAGACATCCTTGCGTTTTTGCACCACAAATAAGAGCGCCAGCATCACCATCTGAAGCGCCGCAAGCATCCCCCAGTGTCTCGGCACATTGACCGCAAACGCTTTGCCCTGCGTTCGATATACCCTTGTAATCAACGCCTCACCAGACGCGATCGCCGTTCCGCGCTTTTCCTTCCAGCGGCTTAGGTCATCCTGCCAGCGATCCATCGCCTTACGGTAGTCCTTTATCTGCTGACCGTAAGCATCCAGCTCATCCTGAAACCCTTCCGCATCAGCACTCAAAAAACTCTCCGGAGCCAAGGGCGGGTCGCCAACATCCTTGGGTTTAGTCGGCTGAGGCTGATCCACCGTAGGGCTATATTCTTTCTTTAGACCTGGAAAATAGCAGCGCTCAAAAATATGAGGGCCAAGGCACTGACAGTCTTTCTTGTCAGATTCACTCCAGCCCTTTCGCACCGCCTCAGAACTTTTCCAGCAGGCATCCTGCGCCACATTCCGCCCCAGTCCAGAAAGCGTTACCATCGCCTCATAACTCCACCTTGTTACCGTCATGCGGCTAATCCATTGACCCGCAACACCCAAATCATTCAGTGGAAAAACAGCTCCCGCAAAGGTAATTTGCGGCACCAAAAATAAAATCGTTAGCAGCGGCGCTGCATTTTGAGAAGGCGATAGCGCCGAAATCAACAGCCCCATAATCAACCCAGACAGGGTGGATAGAAAGAGCGTAAAGTACATCGCAAGCTGGGTCTGGAAATCGTTATTGGGCAGATCCACCGCATAAATTTTGGTCGTCCAAAAAATTGCGGATTGATAGGTTGCAATGATGGTACAGATCCACACCTTTGAAAGTAGATAAGGCCAAACCTGTAGACCAATCATGCGTTCACGACGGTAGATTTCAGCCTCTTTTACAATTTCACGAATCGTCGCTAAAATTCCAACCAGTACAGCAATAAGTCCCGCCAAAAACATTAGCGTAAAGCTTTGGGCAGAGTCCCCCTGGCTAATATCAAAGATATTGCGGCGCACCATTACGACATCCAGTAGTCCTAGCATCGGTGCAACCAGCAGCATCAGCAACAGGCTTACTCGATCTTGAACTAAGAGCGTAAGATTACGTCGAGATAAAATCCAAAGCTGTCGCCAACCTAAGCCACTGAAAGCCTCTAATCCATGAGCAGCATGAGTAGGCTGGATTGTCCCCAATGCTGTATCTTCTGATCCTGTGTCTTCTGATTCTGTAACTACTCGTTGGGGAGTAGAAAAACGAGAAGTAGATAACTGAGGATTAGATAACTGAGGATTAGATAACTGAGCTAAATAGGATAGGCGATCGCCTTCATCCTGCTGATAGATCGAAGATTGGAGATACTGCTGTTGCCAATCCTGGGGAGACATTTCCTCCCCAACCTTGAGATAAATAGCATCAAAGTCTTCTACCTCAAAGTAAGTCAACGCCTCCTGGGGTGATCCATAAAACGCAACCCTGCCCCCCTTCGCCAAAAACACCACGCGATCGCACAGCGCTATATTTTTAGTCGTGTGGGTGTTGAGCAACACCGTCCGTCCATCATTGGCCAAACGCCGCAGCAGCAGCATCATTTGATGTTCCGTCCCAGGATCTAGGCCAGAAGTTGCCTCATCCAAAAAGAAAAGCCTAGGCCTTGTCAGTAACTCCACCCCAATCGAAACCCGCTTGCGCTGCCCCCCGCTCAAATTCTTGACCAGCACATCCTGACGGTGGGTTAGCTCCAGATCGGCCAGTACCGCCTGGACTTGACGGTGCCGCTCTTGTTTTGGGAGATTAGGCGGCAACCTGAGCTGGGCCGAATAGTCAAAGGCTTGATAGACCGTCAGCTCTGGGTGAATAATGTCATCCTGCGGTACATAGCCAAGCTGCGTGCGATAGCGATTAAAATTTCGGTATAGGTCTTCTCCATTCACCAGCACCTGACCGCGATTTGCAGGACGGAACCCGCTCAGCGCATCTAAGAGCGTTGTTTTCCCCGCACCACTCACCCCAACGATCGCCACAAATTCACCGGGCAAAAAGGTAAGCGAAACATCATTTAGAAGCACTTGTTTACGACCCACCTGTCGGGTGAGGTGCAGTGCATCTAGACGAATCATCTCCAAAGCCTGCGGCGAAATAAGTCTATCTTCAACCCCAAAAGACATAGCCCCAAAAGACCCAGCATAGAAAAACATTCAGTCATTAAGCATTCTAGAAAGAACAAGATTATCTCTATCTTTCATAGACAATTCCTCTCTAATCATTCTTCTCTAATCATTCCTTACTAGCTCTTCCTCAGAAGGCTTCACAGAAACATAGGTATTGAGGATATCTTTGTCCGGCGTTTCCCTCGCCCAGCCTAAGCCATGCTTAAAATGGAGGTATGTAAACAATCGATTCGATAGCAAATAGGCCCAGTCTTCAATATTCACCCGATTTGCAATCCCAATCGTCAAGTCTGAAACATTCCGTACCGCGTGCCACCACCACGGCGGAATAAATAGCACATCTCCCGGCTCCAGCGTTACCCGATAATGCGGAATTCTTTGGCTTATATCGTTTGGGTTAAAAATATCCTGCTCACTAAAGGCAAATAGGCCAAACTCATTCAAGTGAGGCTTGAGAAGGCTAGTATATTTTGGCGATAGTAGGACCCACTCCTTTTGCCCATAGACATTGATAAAAAGATTTGTTCCAATGGCGCAATGTAGCGCTGAAACCGAGTTTGAATTTCCCATAAAAATCTGAGAAAAAAGATAGTTAAATTCAGAAAACTTGGATTTTTTCTTAATTCCTGAAATCAACCCCTTAATTTCCAGATCTTCAACAAGTTCAGGGTTCTCCTTCAAAAATTCACTCACATTGCTGATATAGTTCTTTCCGCCAGCCCGAATGTTTTGGATCACGCTGCCTAGAGTTTTAACACTTCCTTCTAGGAGTGTCCCTTGTTTAACGCTAACGTTTGAGTTTTCAACGGAGCTATCGTCAATACAGGCAACCGATTTATTGGCATACTTCTTTTCAAAATAATCAAAATCCCACAGCTTACAGGCTGAACTATCCTTTAGCCCTGCTCGAATCAAGACAGGCATGGTTAAGCGCTTACTGACTTTTCTAAAGTCCTCTAAAGAATCTACAGTCAAAACGGGAAGTTCTGGGTGCGAGATGCTGCCTTTTGGGTGAAGCAGTAGATATACAAACTGTAAAAAGTCTGAAATCTGAGTGAAGACTTTATCTACAAGGTTTTGATGGGTTGCCCGCGTGATTTTTTCTTCATATTTGTCTACAAATCTAGTTCCAAAGTAAAAATGGAACAAAAATACGGCCGGATAAAACGTCACGAAAAGACTAGCCGCCAAAAAGATGAGCGTTAAAAAGAGAAAAGTATTCATTACTATTTACAATTAATTCTGTTTATATTGCTGTCTGTACAGGTAGATAAAGGACTAAATTCCATTCACTCAGCTCTAACAAGCTGATAGTAAATTTGTTTAGCTCGATTTCGAGCCATAAACCAGTAACGTCTCCCATGGGTGAGGGGGTTGAGGTACTGCATTAAGAGCGATCGCATATCGTGAGTATGCGGCGACTTCCATTCTGCCAGCACCTCAAGAGTTCCTTCCAAAAACATCCTGCGACAGAGCGTGCGCTGAATTTTGCCACTAGAGGTTTTGGGTAAACTTCCGGGCTTCAGAAGCATAATCGCGTAAAGGCTAACATAGTGGTCGCGGGCCACAGTCCAGGCGACGGACTGCGCAATTTCATCAACATCTAAGGACTTGCGCATACTGCGCTCCACCTCATAGGCAATCACCAGCCGCTCAAGCCCATCCACATTGACTGAAAAGGCTGCACCGCAATTGGGACGCAGAACGGCATGGCTTTTCTCAGCCGATTGTTCAATATGCTGAGGGTATCGATTCAGCCCTGAGAAAATCATGATTTCTTTCAATCGGCCTGTTATAAATAGCTCCCCGTCTTGCAAAAATCCCAGATCGCCCGTCCGCAAGAAGGGGCCTTCGGTCGGGTCACGAAGGGAGGCGCAGAAAGCCTGCTCTGTTTCGACGGGTCGATTGAAATACCCCTTAGCCACCGTAGCGCCAGACACCCAAATTTCCCCAACTTGACTTTCTGCACAGCGGCTTAAGGTATCTGGGTTCACAATAACGATTTTTGTGTCTAGCCAAGGATGGCCACAGCCGACGATCGCCCGCGCATGAGGGGCATTCTGACGGGCAGGCACCACCTGGTTCCGCTCCAGGGCAAGATCATCCACATAGCGAATCGGCGGCGCGCTAGGGCGATCGCCTCCCGCTAAAAATAGCGTTCCTTCCGCCATACCGTAGCAGGGATAAAAGAACTCTCGGCGGAGTCCGCAAGGCTCAAATAAAGCGATGGTTCGATCCACCGTCGCGGCTCGAATTGGCTCAGCTCCACAGAATGCTAGCCGCCACTCACTTAAATCTAGGCTGGCGCGCTGATCTGGCGTCACATAGTTACAGATCAGATCAAAGGCAAAATTTGGCCCCCCACTCATGACCCCCTTGTATCTTGAAATTGACCGGAGCCAGCGCACAGGCTTTTGAATGAATGCGACAGGGGGCATGAATATGCAGGGTTTGCCGACCACAAGCGACAGCAGAACGTTGCCAATTAAACCCATATCATGATAAGTCGGCAGCCAATTGACAAACGTTTCGGTGTCGGACTGAACACAAGACAACTTCAGGGCCTGATGGTTTTGCAGCAGGTTATTGTGGGTAACAATCACCCCCTTTGGTAATCCCGTTGAGCCAGAGGTGTACTGCAAAAAGGCAATGTCATCGAGGGCTATGATCTGGGGCTGCCAGTCTTGGGCTTGGGCGACATCGAGGTGATCGGTTGTAATCCAGTGAAGCTGTCGAAAGGCTTGGGTATCAAGGCGAGGCTTGATGGTGCCAACAAACCCAGCGGTGGTAAGCACAAAAGGGGCCTGACTATCCTGTAGGATGGCCTCTAGCTTTGAGGTTTTTTCAATCCGTCGCGGGGGGTTGCCCGGAATGGCAATGACGCCAGCTAGCAAACAGCCCAGAAACGCCGAGATAAACTCTAGTCCAGGGGGGTACAGCAGAATGGCGCACTGTCCCGTTGCGTTAAGGGACTGAAGGTGGGCGGCGATCGCCTGAGCCTGTTGTGCCAGGGTCAAATAGGTCAAATGACCTGTTTCAGTCTCACCATCCTTCAAAAAGGTATAGGCCATTTGATGGGGCTGATGTTCGGCTCTATACTGAAGCGACTCAAGAATGCTATCAACCGTTGTGGCATGTTTCGACAAACTCATGGGCTCCTGAATCTCGCTTCTCAACGTGGCCTGAATGTGATCTGAAATATTGGTTGAAATGTTGGTTGAAATGTTGTCTAAAGTGCTGCTCAAAAAACAAAGCTTGCGACCTTCAGCAGATTTCGCGTTCAGCTTATCGCTTATATAGAGTACAGCGACTATGGCTTTGTGGCTGTCCCCTCCTTCAAACCTTTCGCTCACGGATGATGAAATTCACCTCTGGAAAGCTCCGTTGAGCTGCTTCACGGCTCAACTCCAGGCGCTTGCCGCCTTGCTGTCCCCCGACGAGCAGCAGAGAGCCGCCCGCTTCTGCTTTGATAAAGATCGCCATCAGTACTGGGCCAGCAGAGGGCTGTTGCGGCTCATTTTAGCGACTTATCTTTGCGAGCAGCCTAGGGCGCTACGGTTTATCTATGGCCCTTACGGAAAACCAGCGCTAGACCCTGAGCGCCATGCCGAGCTACGGTTTAATCTGTCCCACTCCCGTGGACTTGCATTATTTGCGATCGCTCGACGCTATGCAGTGGGGGTTGATTTGGAATTTAAGCGTCCTGACCTACAGTGGCAGCAGATTGTGGAGCAGTTCTTTTCAGCCCAGGAGTGCAGAACCTTACAGCAGCTTCCGGCGCAGCAGCAGCTCAGCGCTTTCTTTGACGGGTGGACGCGGAAGGAAGCCTACCTCAAAGCCAAAGGCCAGGGACTCTCCCTTCCTTTAAATCAGGTTGAAGTTTCCCTCTCGCCCGATCAGCCTGCGGCGCTTCTGCGCACCCCAGACTCCCAATCAGCTCAGCCGCTAGCCCAGCAGGTGGTTTTACAGGGTCTAGACCTTGGAGAAGAAGATCGAGACAACTATTCAGCGGCGATCGCTATTGAAACCCTCAGCCCAGAAACCCTCAATCCAACTCTAAAATACTGGCAAATCCCGCCTGGGTGGAGCCTAGAACTCACCGATAGGAGTCAGAGTGAATGAGCGTGATGCGATGAAGATAATCTATATTTCCCATCTTCACCCGTCTGAGGAAGATGCTTTAAGCAATATTGGCGGCACCCAGACCGTGAGCGTACAGATTTTAAAGGCTCTGGAGCAGCACCCGGATGTGACGGTACATCCAATTTTGCTGAAGGGCTCTGGGCGATGGATTGAGCTGCGGAGCCTGTGGTTTTTGCTGAAGCTGTACCGCACCTTGCCGCAAATCATAGCGGCAGAAGAGGGAGATCTTGTGTTCTTTATTTCCATGGTGACGGCCTCCATGGCGTTTTTTCTGAGGCACAAAATCAGTATCCCCATGGTGACGCTGAATCATGGGCAGGATGTGATTGATCGCTTCTGGCCCTATCAGCAGCTTGTCCGCCGGGTCTTTAAAAGTCTTGACGGCGTGGTTTCTGTCTCAAGCGCAACTTCAGCGGCCTGTCTGGCACGGGGTCTATCGCCGACAAAGGCCACGGTGCTCCCCAACGGTATTGTGGTAGATGTCCATAGACCCTTTAGTCGGCAAGACTCTAGAGCCTACCTAGAGCAAGCTCTAAATCTGAAGCTGGGATATCAATCCTTATTGCTGAGCGTCGGGCGTCAGGTGAAGCGAAAGGGTCATGCCTGGTTTATTCAACAGGTATTGCCGCGCCTCGAAACGGATGTGCTGCTGCTGCTGATTGGGGACGGTAGCGAAGCGCAAACGCTCCATCGGCTCAAGCAGGAGTCCCCCCAAGGCGATCGCATTATTCTGGCGGGGAAGGTGTCGCCTGGGTTGCTCCAGCACGCCTATGACGCCGCTGATCTATTTGTGATGCCCAATATTCCGGTAGCGGGCGATATGGAAGGGTTTGGGGTCGTGATTTTAGAAGCCAATGAAGCCCGTACCCCCGCGATCGCCTCGGCGCTGGAGGGCATTCAGGATGTAATCTGCAGCGGCGTGAATGGCTATACCGTGGAACCGCTCAATCCTCACAGGTTTGCAGCGGCCGTTGATGCCGCACTTCAGAATGACCTCGCCACCCTCTCTGCAACCAGCTATCAGCATGTACTGAAGAATCACCAGTGGAAGGCGATCGGCGATCGCTACGTGGCATTCTTTCAAGGGGTGATTGCAAGGAATAATTGCCAAAGCGGACAGAGAGTTCCATCCCGCCCATGATGTCGAAAAAGCTTAGGCAGGCACTGCATCTAAGGCAGTCAAATGTCCATCTTCCATATTGATAACGCGATCGGCCACATCCAGAATGCGGTTATCGTGGGTCACGATGAGGATCGTACAGCCCTGCTGTTTTGCCAAACGCTGCATAATTTCCACCACATCCCGCCCGGACTGTTTATCGAGAGCCGCCGTGGGCTCATCGGCCAGGACAATTTTAGGCTGACTCACCAGGGCACGGGCGATCGCCACCCGCTGCTTTTGACCGCCCGATAAATTATGGGGATATTGATGAATGTGGTCGCCTAATCCCACATTCTTCAGCACCTCGCAGGAGCGCTCGTACACTACCGCACTAGGAATTTCTGGATGAAGGTCTAAAGCCATCTGGACATTTTGGCGGGCAGTCAGAGAGTGCAGTAAGTTGTGCGCCTGGAAGATATAGCCCACATCTCGACGCACCTTGACCAGTTCACGGGAGGGGGCATTGCGCAGCTCTCTTCCCAAAACCTGTAGGCTGCCCTCTTGGGTTGATCGCAAAGCTCCAATCAGGGTCAGCAGTGTTGTTTTGCCAGAGCCAGAGGGGCCAGTCATAAACACAATTTCGCCAGGATAAATATTGGCCGTGACCTCAAATAAAATTTGCTTGCGGAGGTGCCCTTTGCCGTAATAGTGATTAACGCGATCAATGGCAATAACCGGTTCAGGAGACATACGCTTTTGCGCTAAAGGTGGTCTTGGAGACTGTTGGCAGCTTTTGGCCGCTTTTTAAAACTGTTGACAGCTTTTGGAAGTTTAAATGCCTGAAATCTAAAAAATATCCGCAGGGTCAGCCGCCTGGACTTTGCGCATGGCGATCGCCCCAGACACCACACACATCACTACCGTCAGAATAAAGACGGTGATTCCCCGATCAGTGGACATGCCGATGGGAAGGGATGTGGCATTTTTGATAAGGGAATAAAGACCAATACTCAAGAAAAAACCCGGCAGGTAGCCCAGCACCGACAAAATAAGCGCCTCTTGCAGCACCACCGAAATCAAAAAGTAGCTGCGGTAGCCCATTGCCTTTAGGGTGGCATATTCTGCCAAGTGATCGGACACATCGGTGTAGAGGATTTGATACACAATCACAATGCCCACAATAAAGCCCATGGCAGAGCCGAGGGAAAAGATAAATCCGATCGCCGTACTGCTCTGCCAGTAAGACTGCTCAAAGTCTGCAAAGCCCTGCTTTGTCAATACCTGCACATCATCTGGCAGCTCTTTTCGGATGCGGTCATACACCGTCTTGATATCCGCACCGGGCTGGACTTTAATCAACCCCACATCAATCAGCCCCTGCGATCGCTGAGGGTTGAGCCGAATCAGATTGGTATCGCTGGTAATCATATTACCGTCCGCCCCAAAAGAAGCCCCTAGCCTAAAAATGCCGCCCACCGTAATCTTGCGCCCAGAGACTTCTGTGGACACGGTCTTTCCTGCCCGAAACCACTGGGGAATCGGGCCAAATTCAGGCCTTCCCGCCTCATCAAACAGCACCACATCTGCTTTTTTAATTTCCCCTTGGACTGCGCTAATCGCAGGAATATTAAAGACCTCTGCATCCGGGGGATAGGCAATCACCATCAGCTGTCGCGTTTTGCGATTTTCTGGATTGCGCCAGATGGCAAAGTCAATAGACATCGGCGTTACGGACTCAACCCCAGGCACCCCCAGGGTTTGATACAGCCGCCGCCGCGCAAACTGCTTCATGGCAATCAGCGAGGTGGACTGGGGGTTGATCAGCACAATGTCCGTATTGAGGTTGATATGCATCGTAATGGACGCATCAAACAGCGCATCCCGAAACCCCAGTTGGATCATGATTAAAATGACGGCAAAGGAAATGCCAATCAGCGCCACCGTCAAGCGCATACGTTCGCGGATAAGCTGCAG
Organism: Thermosynechococcaceae cyanobacterium MS004; assembly: GCA_022402525.1. Lineage (GTDB taxonomy): Bacteria > Cyanobacteriota > Cyanobacteriia > Thermosynechococcales > Thermosynechococcaceae > JAAURS01. Next base: position 126,817 of record JAKRSB010000103.1, on the reverse strand, counting down.
CCAAGCCAGGGGAATGGCAAAGATCATGGCGTGGCGCTCTCAATGACAACGGCAACCTGTAGATTGGTTAAATCAGCCACGGGTTGGCTGTTTTGAAGCCGAATGCGCACTTCCACCACGCGCACATCCGTATTGGCGGCGGGATCAGTGCTGATCACGTCATTCTTGCCAATCTGGAGGCCAATGCGCGAAACTTTACCCGTAATTTTGCCAGGAAAGGCAGCGCTTGTAATCGTGGCGGTTTGCCCAACCTTGACCCGCCCCACATCGGTTTCGTAGACTTCAGCCACAACGTCCATCTGGTTGGTGTTGCCCAGCTCGACAATGCCCTGCCCGCCAGCGCTACCCCCCGCACTCACCTCTAGGGATTCCCCTTCTTGGAGCAAAACCTTTAGAATTTTTCCTGGCCTTGGCGCTCGAATGATGGTGCGCTCTAGACGAGCTTTGGCGAGGGTCAGGTTGCTGCGGGCGGTTGCAATTTGGATTTGCGCCTGCGATCGCGCAGTATTTGCCTGGACGCTCTGGACTTGGGCATCCACATTCCTCAGGCCGGTGTTTCGCTCTTCGTTAATTTTGGCAAGCTGCGCCTGGGCTTCCCCAACCTCCTGCAGCTTCGTTTGGTAGGCCAATCGACGACTATCAAGCTCTCGCTTAGACACCGCGCCATCGCGCTCTAGACCTTGGTAGCGCTCTAAATCATTTTTGGCAAACTGTAGCTCACTGGTCAGTCGTGCCAAGGTCGCCTGCTGAGCTGCCAGTTCTCGGAGCTTTGGCTCGTCCGCCTGCGATCGCCGGGTTTGGGTCTCTGACACCTGAGCGCTGCCGAACTGCTGCTCCCGATTGAGCTGGGCTAATCCATCCTGAAATCGACTTTGCGCCACTTCCAGATCCGCAAGGCGTTCCCCATAGCTTTCTAGCACTACAATGGGCTGTCCCGCCGCCACAAGCTGGCCTTCCTGCACCAATAGCTTTGCAATGCGCTCTCCAGAAGGGCCTCCCACCTTGACGACTTCTCCAGCAGGCTCAATCCGTCCTAAGGCCGTGACATTAGCCGTCACGTTATTGGCCTGGGGCTGGAGTGACGGTTCAGAAGTCGGTGACGGGGCTGTGCGCCTATTGAGCTGGGCAATGCCTAGGGCTGCAATGCCCAAAGTCAAGGCGATCGCGCCGCCAATCATCCATTTCCCTGTCGGGGATAGCAGCGTTTTTTCACCCACGGTGTTGTAATGTTTGAGAGGTCAGGTCTAGATGCATTCTATAAAAGATCTTTAAAGAAAAGATTTTCAAGGACGAGAATTTCTAAAGACAAGGATTTTAAGACCAAGGATTTCAAGGGCAAGGATATATGAACTATCCCGTTAGCCATCCCATTGGCCATGCCATTACCCATCCAGAAACTTAGCTGGTTAGTAAGTTTATCGGCGCAAGTAGAAGCCTAAAAATACAGGTCTATATACGGCACCACGAATCACAGGATGATTCAGACGGCATAATAGCTGAAGTATTTCATCCACCAGAGCCAGTCAGGATGGGTCACTTCATGTTTTTTATTATTACCCAGCATTTTGAAAGTGGGCAGGAGAGCAGACCTTGACGCCCCATCCTGTCAGCCCCCACCCGAAAGACTGGTCATGGCCGCTCTGGCCCATCTTCCCCCTGTATCCCTACGGTCAGCGGCGCACCCTCCGGACAGAAGTAGTGAAAGACACCCTCTGGACTTTCGACCAGATTCAGGGGGTGCTTTACGTGGTAACGCCCATTCGCATGACCGTGGTGAAGCTAGATGCGGGGGGGCTCTTGGTTTATGCTCCCGTTGCACCCACCCCTGAATGCCTACGCCTCATGGCAGATCTAGAGGCCCAACACGGAGCAGTTAAGTATATTATTTTGCCGACAGTCTCTGGTCTAGAGCATAAGGTGTTTGTCGGGCCATTTGCCCGCCGCTTTCCCCGCGCCCAGGTCTTTGTTGCCCCTAGTCAGTGGAGCTTTCCGCTCAATCTTCCCCTGAGCTGGTTGGGGTTGCCCGTCGGCAGAACCCAGCGGCTACCAACGGACTGCAGTCAAGCACCCTTTGCCGATGAATTTGACTACGCCCTGCTGGGCCCCATTAACCTAGGGCTAGGCCATTTTGAAGAGGCAGCGTTTTTCCATCGGCGATCGCGTACGCTCCTGCTGACAGATGCCCTAGTCTCGGTGCCCGCCACACCGCCAGCGGTAGTACAGCTTGACCCCTACCCCCTCTTATTTCACGCCAAAGACAGCGCCCTTGAGCCCCTTCAAGACACCCCTGCGGCACGGCAAAAAGGGTGGCAGCGCGTTGTGCTATTCACCTTTTTCTTTGCCCCTAGCGCACTAGAGGTTGCAGCCCTGAAACAAACGCTCCAAGAAGCCCGTCATGCACCAGAGCGATCGCGCAGAGCTTACTTTGGACTCTTTCCCTTCCAGTGGAAAGCAGGCTGGGAAAAATCCTTTGAGGCAGTGCAGCGCAAGGGAGAATGGTTTGTCGCCCCAATTTTGGAGCGCCTGATCTTAAATCGTGCCCCCCAGCAAACCCTAGCCTGGGCCAATTTGGTTGCAAGCTGGAATTTTGAGCGCATTGTGCCCTGCCACTTTGCGATCGCAGACGCAACGCCCCAGCAGTTTCTCGACGCTTTTCACTTTTTGCATCGATTCTTGCAAGAGACCCACAGCCCTCAAGTTGATCCATTGGAGAGTCAACCCAGTAACGCGCCCAGCACCGCACCCAGCAAACAAGACTACCAGCTCTTAAATCTTTTAGAGCAAACGCTACAGCAGTGGAGGATCTTGCTTCCGCCTCACAACCAGGAGTAATGTGTTATGGCCTATCGGACAGAAGTTAAACCAGGAGTTAAACAGGGAATGAACCAAACCGTGACGATGCAGCGACGCCAGTTTCTTCGCTACATGCAGGGCGGGCTAATTGCCAGCCTTGGAACGGGGCTAGCCACGCACTGGCGCACCTCTGGGGCAAATGCTGCTGAGCCATTAACCATTCAATTTTTAGGACACACCTGTTTTCTGATTCGCGGCAGTGGCGTGCGGGTTTTGGTCAATCCGTTTCGCCCCGCAGGCTGCACGGCTAAGCATGCAGCACCCAGGGTCGCCACGGACTTAGTGCTGATCAGCAGCCGCAAGCTGGACGTAGGCGCAGTGGAAGGACTCCCCGGTAAGCCCAAGCTATTGTTTGAGCCAGGGCCATACCAAACCAATGGGCTCCAGTTTCAGGGCATTCGGACGCTACACGATCGCCAGAATGGGTTTCGGTTTGGCACCAATGTGGTGTGGAAGTGGAAACAGGGTGGACTAAACCTGGTGCATATGGGAGGCATTGCCTCGCCCATTAGCCTAGAGCAAAAGATTTTGATGGGCACCCCGGACATCCTGTTTATTCCCGTTGGGGGCACTGCAGAAACCTACACCCCAGAAGAAGCCAAAGCTGCGATAGCCACACTCCAGCCCAAGCTCGTGATTCCCACCTACTACCGCACCGGAGCCGCCGATCCCAATAGCTGTAGCTTACAGACTGTGGATGATTTTTTGGCCGTGATGAGCGGAACCCCAGTGCGTCGTGGCAAAACAACCCTCAGCCTTAGCCCCAGTGCACTTCCCAAGGGAATGGTCATCGAAGTGCTGCAGGTCTAGCAGGATGCTGCTGTCCTGCAGCAAGACTGGTCAGCGCTTCCAGTAAATCAGTGGCCGACAATCAGTGCCCGACAATCAATGGGGTTTGTCCCTAAAATGGAGCTTTACGCATTGTGCATATCAAGCGGTACCTATCAAATGGCGCATATCAAGTGGTGCGTATTAAGCGGTGTATATCAAGTTATGCCTATCCAGTCGTGCATTTAACAACTTCGGTTTTAGCTTCGGCCCATAATAAGCCTCAAAGTTGTTAGCTTCTAAAATCCAAAAGACTTTCCAAACAGCTACAAAATCTGTAGCTCCCCTGCGTTAATGAGGAAAATGCCGTGAGCCTTGAAACCCTATCGCCCATCACGCCCCTAGACTCCAGTACATCATCACCAGATGTTTCGAGCTTTGATACTGCGGACTTTGACCGCTGCGTGATGCCGACCTATGGTCGATTCCCCCTAGCGATCGCGCGGGGAGAAGGCTGTCGTCTGTGGGACACCAATGGCCAAAGCTACCTTGACTTTGTGGCGGGCATCGCCACCTGCACCCTAGGACATGCCCACCCCGCCCTCGTGGATGCGGTTACGCAGCAAATCCAGACCCTGCATCATGTCTCCAACCTCTACTACATCCCCCAGCAGGGCGAGCTGGCCCAGTGGCTCACCCAAAACTCCTGCGCAGATTTTGCCTTTTTCTGTAACTCTGGCGCAGAGGCCAACGAAGGTGCCATTAAACTAGCGCGCAAGTACGCCCATACGGTTCTGAATATTGCAAACCCCGTCATTATTACCGCCAACGCCAGCTTCCACGGACGGACCCTGGCCACCGTTACGGCAACCGGCCAGCCCAAGTACCAGAAAAACTTTAGCCCCCTAGTCCCTGGGTTTCACTACGTCCCCTACAACGACATTGCTGCTCTGGAGGCCGCGATCGCTCAGCTTGACGGCTCCGATGGGGCTGAGCGGCAAGGTTCAGAACAGCAGGGTTCAGAGCAGCAAGGTTCAGGGCGGCAGGTCGCTGCCATTATGCTAGAGCCCCTTCAGGGGGAAGGCGGCGTGCGACCAGGAGAAGTGGCCTACTTTCAGCGCGTGCGGCAGCTTTGCGACGAAAAAGGCATTTTGCTGATTTTAGATGAAGTTCAGGTCGGCATTGGCCGCAGCGGGAAGCTCTGGGGCTACGAGAACCTCGGCATCGAACCCGATATTTTTACCTCCGCTAAAGCCTTGGCTGGCGGCATCCCCATCGGTGCGCTGCTCTGCAAGGCAAGCTGTAACGTCTTTCAGCCCGGCGATCACGCCAGCACCTTTGGCGGCAACCCCTTTGCCTGTGCTGCTGCCCTAGCAGTTTGCCATACCCTCGAAACCGAAAATCTGCTCCAAAACGTCCAGAGCCGAGGGCAGCAGTTGAGGTCAGGCCTGGGGGCGATCGCCCAAGCTCACCCCAATCTAATCAGCGAGGTGCGGGGCTGGGGTCTTATTAATGGCCTCCAGCTTCAGGAGAATAGCCCTGTCTCTTCCATTGATATTGTCAAAGCCGCCATGGATAAAGGACTGCTGCTCGTTCCCGCTGGCCCTGCAGTTGTGCGCTTTGTGCCGCCCCTAATTGTCAGCGCCCCAGAAGTCGATGAAGCTCTCGCCATCCTTGGGGCAGTTTTTCAAGGCATTACCGCTGCATCTTAGAGGTTCAGCCATTCCTAAGCCCTAGAAGCCTACACTAGAGCCTAAGCACTAGAGATCGAGCCATCCAAAACAGCACCTACCGTAGAGAGCGCTAAAAACGCAAGACAACAGGGTATGGTGTCGCGTAAGATAGGGGTCTGTTATTTGCCTGAATCACGGGAAAAATCCCATGCAAAAAAAAACTTATGCCAAATATCGGCCAGTTCGCTAGATTTAGTCCCTGGATTTAGTCTCTGGCTATGAGCTTGCTTCAAACCGTTCTGTTTGCCGATATCAGCCGCAGTTCTCGTCTCTACGAAATTTTGGGAGATGAAGCCGCAAAGGCCATCATTGAAACCTGCCTCACGCGCCTCACAGAAATTACCAACCAGCACCAAGGCCAGGTCGTCAAAATTATTGGCGATGAAATCATGGCAATTTTTCCGGACGCCAATGACACTGTGCGTGCGGCCTTTCAGATGCAGGAAAGCATGACCCAGTATGCTGCCACCCATAGACTTCAGGTTGGACTGAGGATTGGGTTAAATTTTGGGCCTGTGATTTACGAAAACGACGATATTTTTGGCAGCACAGTGAACGCCGCAGCTCGGATGGTTGCCTTTGCCCAGTCCGGCCAAATCATTACCAGCCAGAGTACGGTCAAAATTCTGACGCCGCAGCTTCAGTCCCAAACCCGGATGCTAGACAAAATCCCTAGCCCTGGCAAAACAAATCGCATGAGCGTCTACCAGATCATTTGGGAGCGCCGCGAGCTAACGACCGCTCGTACCTACCTGGATTCCAAGACCGTACCCTTCACCATTTCCCTTCAGCTTCAGTATCGCGAGCAAATTCTTCAGCTCTCTCTGGACCAGAGCGGCTTTACCATTGGCCGCAATGTCGAAAACGATCTCATGGTCTCCGATGACTATACCTCTCGGCAACATGCCCAAATTCTGGTGCGTAAAGGTAAATTTATTCTGAAGGATCAAAGCACCAACGGGACGTTCATTTTAGCTCCTGACGATACCCATGCCTTTATTCAGCGCGAGGAATATATTCTCCAAAACAAAGGCTGGATTGGCCTAGGAGAGATGCGCCAGCCCAACCATCCAGAGGTCATTTATTTTGAAATTTTGGATGTGCCCATGGGGGGCTAAGTTCGGCGCGCTACCTTTCTAGCATGCCGAACTTAGCGAGATTTTTCTGAATAAAGGCCGTTCTGCTGAATATAGGTGGCGATCGCCGGAATAACCGAGACCTGCTCTGCTCCCTCACGATAAGCCGTTGAAGAAGTATCTGGCCCTACAAAATTGGCTAAGGTAAAGCGCGCTCCTAAAGCTTTGAGTGCCGCCAGGTTAGTGGTCTCAATAGGAGTGCCGGGTCTGGAAACAATCAGCAACTCCACCCACTGCAAAAGCTGCTTTGCCTGGTACCACGTCGGCAGAGTATCGACCAAATCTGACCCCACCACCAGCACCAGCACCGAATCCTGGAAATCTGACCGTGCCCGCTGTACCGAATGTAGGGTTCTAGGGTAGGCAAGCTGTGGCGCGAACTGAACCTGCGAAAATTTGCGCGTAATCTCCTCAATCATCAGCGCCAGCATGGCCTGACGGTGAACAAAAGGGGTTTGCTGCCCCTTAAAAGGATTATCTGAAGCCCAAACGGCCACCTGATCAAATTGAGGCGCTAGCCACTCTACGATGGATTGGTGGCCAAGGGTTGGTGGGTCGGCACTGGTGCCAAAAAGTGCAGTATGGGTCATGACACCATTATGAACGGGATGATGAACAGGACGATGAACGGGATGACGAACAGGATGATGAACAGGGTCGTTTGGATAGAACTGGTAGGATGCCTCTCACGGATGAAGGTGCCAATTCGCTTTAAACAGGGCCGGTACCAGAGCCAGTGAATGTCCTGTCAAACAAACGATTCAGAGCGCGCGCTCCCTTCAAGCTATTTCCGAGCGCCACGGCAATACGCTAGGCTAGGGAAACAGGTTTTGACTCCCAAGCCTCAAGATCCAACAATACGCAACTCTCAATCCGCAAATCTACGCCCCTTGCCACAACCCTATGTTTGACGCACTTTCAGAACGCCTCGAATCCGCCTGGAAAAAGATGCGAGGCCAGGACAAGATCTCCGAAGGCAACATTCAAGAAGCCCTTCGTGAGGTGCGTCGGGCGCTGCTGGAAGCAGACGCCAACTTTCAGGTGGTCAAAGACTTCGTAGAAGACGTGCGCACCAGTGCATTGGGTGCTGAAGTTGTCCGAGGCGTTCAGCCCGAACAGCAGTTCGTCAAAATCGTCCATGACGAGCTAGTGCAGGTTATGGGTGAGATGAACGCCCCCTTGGCCCATGCGGCAACGGCTCCCACAGTGGTTTTGATGGCCGGGCTTCAGGGAACCGGAAAGACGACTGCCGCCGCCAAGCTTGCCCTCCATCTGCGGAAAGAAAACCGAACCACGCTTCTGGTCGCAACGGATATTTACCGCCCAGCGGCAATTGATCAGCTCATTACCCTAGGAAAGCAGATCAATGTGCCCGTCTTTGAGCTAGGAACCGGGACGAACCCCGTAGAAATTGCCAGACAGGGCATTGAGGCTGCAAAGGCCCAAAACGTGGATACCGTCATTATTGATACTGCAGGGCGACTGCAAATTGATCCGGAGATGATGGCAGAGCTGGCACAAATTAAGAAAGTTGTGCAGCCCCACGAAACGCTCCTGGTCGTGGACGCCATGACCGGGCAAGAAGCCGCCAACCTAACGCGCACCTTTCACGAAGAAATTGGCATTACAGGTGCAGTGCTGACCAAAATGGACGGAGACACGCGAGGCGGTGCAGCACTCTCGATCCGGAAAATTTCTGGCCAGCCCATTAAATTCATCGGGGTCGGCGAAAAAGTAGAAGCGCTCCAGCCCTTCCATCCAGAGCGCATGGCGTCCCGGATTTTAGGAATGGGCGACGTCCTCACCCTAGTAGAAAAGGCACAGGAAGAGTTTGATCTGGCCGATGCTGAGAAGATGCAGCGCAAGATCCTTGAGGCGCAGTTTGATTTCACTGACTTTTTGAAACAAACCAAGCTGCTCAAAAATATGGGATCTTTGGGCGGCATCATGAAGATGATTCCGGGAATGAACAAGATATCCGGAGAGCAGCTTCAGCAAGGTGAAATTCAGCTCAAGCGCGTGGAGTCTATGATCAACTCCATGACCCTGGAGGAGCGGCGCAATCCTGACCTGCTGGCCAGTTCGCCGAGTCGTCGTCGTCGAATTGCGGCGGGGGCAGGCTATCGAGAGTCGGATGTCAATAAGCTCGTCAGCGACTTTTCGCGGATGCGCTCCATGATGCAGATGATGGGACAAGGGCAGTTCCCTGGAATGCCTGCTTCCCCTTTTGCGGGGATGGGTGGCCAGCCAGGGGCAGGCGCTCAGGGCGCATTCAAGAAGAAAAAGATGAAAAAAAAGAAAGGATTTGGTACACTCTAGAATTGGACTCTCTAGAGTCTTCCGCAATTTTGCACTGAGATCCTTTCCAGTGAACTCTTTACAAAATTTGAGTACGGCCTGTGGAACACAGGTCTAGGCACTAGCTCAAGACTGAACTTAGCCCTGCATTAGGAGAACAGCCCCCCAGCATGATCAAGATTAGACTCAAACGATTTGGCAAAAAACGCGCAGCATCTTACCGGATTGTGGCAATTAACAGCCGCGATCGCAGAGATGGTCGGCCCTTGGCTGAGCTTGGCTACTACAACCCCATCAGCGACGAAGTTAGCCTGAAAGCCGAAGAAATTACGCAGTGGCTCAAGACCGGCGCACAGCCTTCAGACACCGTGCGTCGCATCTTGGAGAAAGCGAACGTCATTGAGAGCGTTCCTCAGCAGGTCAAGGCATAGGCCTTGAATAATGCGCGATGTCATCTTCTCCACCAACCCAACCGGACTATGTAGCGCTGGTACGTTTTCTGGTTACGCCCTTTTTGGAGTATCCAGAGTCTCTAACGGTTGATTTTGAATCCTATGCGAGTCAGCATAGAGTTTTGGTTCGTCTCGCGTTTGCTAGCTCCGATAAAGGGCGAGTTTTTGGCCGAGGGGGGCGAACGCTCCATGCGATTCGAGCCCTGGTTGAAGCAGCGGCGGCTTTGGCTGGACAAACCATCTATCTAGAGGTGTTTGGAGAACGAGATCCTTTGGCGGAGACTTCGGGGCCTCCACGCCCTATTAAGGCCAAAGGGATTGTGGAGCGTCCTAAGCCTCGCCTTAAGAAGCCTGAAGACCAGGTTGTCGAGGGTGAGTAGGGTTTTGAAAAGATGGTTTTGCAAAGGATTTCATGAAAAATTCTTTGCAAACAGTTTTCTGTGTCCCTTGCGCTAGCTTTCTCCGCAGTCACTGAGTAAGCTGGTGTTTTAGCTTTCCTTTATCGCCTCTCTTTTTTGTATTTAACCCCACTCACTTAACATCTAAAGCTTGACATCTAAGGAGGTGAGTCAAAGCGTGGCAGAAATCCGTCTGGGCGATAGTGAATCGATTGAATCCGCACTGCGTCGATTCAAGAAGAAGATTCAGAAGGCCGGTATTTTGTCAGAGGTGAAGCGTCGTGAGCGCTACGAAAAGCCGAGTCTTCGCCGTAAGCGTAAAGAGGAAGCCTCTCGCAAGCGTAAGCGCTAGGGCGAAGGAGTCAAGGTGATGTCGCTGGAGCAGCGGCATCACTTTTGCTTTCAGGCAGCATTCTAGCGGTATTCAGTCTTGACATTCAGTCTTGACATGCATCCTTGGCATTCATTGGCCTAACGTTTTCAGGCTGACTCGAATTCAAGTCCTTGGGCGATCGCCTCAGGAGCCTCGATGCCGCGTTCTGCCTCTAAACCGTTCTGTTTCTAAGTGGGATCTGTTCTTAAACCGATCTGTCTCTAAACCGTTCTGGAGGTTCCAGCTAAGATGGCTTCAGATCAGACCATTGTGGCGATCGCCACGGCCATTATTCCCCAGGAGGGGAGTATTGGTATTGTGCGGCTTTCGGGGTCAGAAGCAATCACAATTGCGCAGAAGCTATTTTCTGCGCCTGGTCAACAGCCTTGGGAAAGTCATCGCGTCCTATACGGACATATACAGCATCCCCAGACCCAGGAAATACTTGACGAAGCCTTGCTGCTGCTGATGTTAGCGCCGCGCTCCTATACGCGAGAGGACGTCGTTGAGTTTCACTGTCATGGGGGCATGATGCCCGTCCAGCAGGTGCTGCAAGCCTGCTTGGCTTGCGGAGCAAGGCTGGCGCAGCCGGGTGAGTTTACGCTGCGTGCCTTTTTGAATGGGCGACTGGACTTAACTCAGGCAGAGGGGGTGGCTGACTTGGTAGGAGCCAAATCTCCCCAGGCTGCCCAGGCTGCCCTGGCGGGCATTCAGGGCAAGCTAGCACACCCGATTCGGCAGCTTCGGCAGCGTTGCCTAGATCTGCTGGCTGAAATTGAAGCCCGCATTGATTTTGAAGAAGATCTCCCCCCTCTCGATCAACCTGCTCTCGTTCAGCAACTGCAAAGCATTGGGGCGGACATTACCAACCTGCTGACAACTGCCGATCAAGGTGAACTGTTGCGGACGGGCCTTAAGGTCGCGATTGTGGGCCGTCCTAATGTGGGAAAGTCAAGCCTACTCAACGCCTGGAGCCAATGCGATCGCGCGATCGTCACAGAACTTCCAGGCACCACCAGAGATGTGGTGGAGTCAAACCTCGTAGTACGCGGCATTCCTGTTCAGGTTCTCGATACTGCCGGTATTCGAGAGACAGAAGATCCGGTCGAGAAGTTGGGGGTAGCGCGATCGCGCGGAGTGGCGCAGCAGGCCGACCTCGTTTTGTTCACCATTGATGCCCCGACGGGATGGACAGCGGCAGATCAACAGCTCTATGACGAAATTCTGGGCGAACAAGGACGCGATCGCGCGATAATTCTGGTCATCAATAAAGTTGACCTCGCGCCAGCGGAGCAAGTGCAGTATCCAGCCGCCCTCCAGTTCGTGGTGCATACCGTAGCAGCCCAGCAGCGGGGGATTGATGCCCTAGAAGCCGCCATTTATCAAGCCGCACAGCAGGGGCAAGTGCAGGCGGCCAATCTAGACTTAGCCATTAACCAGCGCCAAGCTGAAGCCCTCACCCGTGGCGATCGCGCTTTAGGCCACGTGCTTCTGTCCATTGAGAACAAGATGCCCCTTGACTTTTGGAGCATTGATTTGCGGGGTGCGGTTCAGGCCCTGGGCGAAATTACAGGAGAAGAGGTCACGGAGTCCGTACTAGATCGAATCTTTAGCAGATTCTGCATTGGTAAATAGCACTCATCTCCCTACCCAAACATGAGATTTAACCATGGGATTGAGCGATAAAGTTTAGCCGTCCCTATGGGTTTGCGCGGGATTGACTGGCAGGATTGACTGGCAAGATTAACTGGCAAGATTGACTAAACCTATCGGTGAGCGCAGGAACAGTCTTTTGCAATCTTTATAAGCGCAATCTTTCAATAAACCCAACCTTTATAAACCCTATCTTTCAAGGAGAAAAATCTGGACACTGAATCGCCTCCTCAGACATGGCAGTGGCGGGGTGAACTGTACATTTTAGAGCAGCCGAATTTGTGAAAAACCGACAGTGAGGACAGGGAATTTGGTGCATCCGACGGCTGGTTGACAGCGCGTCACGCACCAAAGCCCACAGGCTGAGACTCAATAATCCAATAAAGCCCCACCCTAGCAAAATGCCCATCAATTGCCAGCCCGTGCCTTTTAAGATCATGGTTTACTCCATCATGGCTGGCTCCATCATGGCTGGCTTTACCTCGCCTAGAGCACCTGATGGGTGTACTCATGCTGCTTCACATTATCTTCCGTGCGGATCACGCGCTCCACGTTGAGGAGCCGCTTTTGCTCGGTGGAATAATTAAAGTCAGTCTTGGTCTGCCCTGGCGCAATCAGTGATTGGATGGATGAGCAAGAGCGATAGCTGCGGGTCGAGGCCAGCAGACGTTCTTCAAAGTCTTCACAAAATTGCGCATCAGCGGGAAACCCTTCAGGAAGAATGGCCTGTCCATCCTGCCAGACTGCCCCAAAAGTTGTGGCGATCGCCCGTTGAAACGAAGTGGAAATGTTTTTGCAGAGGGCCTCTATTGCTGCCGATGGAATCGGTTCAACAATATTTAAAGGCTGAAGCTTTCCGTCTTCCTTAATAAAACAGGTGGATAGGCCAATCACCACGTAAGCATCTGCCGGAACATCCGCCACGTTGGGGGGCATTAGCGTAAGTGTCATAGACAATTCTCAATCACAACAAAATAAGGCAGCATCTCAACAGATTTCATCTGCCTTAAATGCTGCCCTTCAATTGTTGCGTATTTTCCTCTGGTGTGAGGATTCTTGAGACATTTATTGAAGCTTGGTATTGAAGCTTTGCATTGAAGCTTTTTATTGAAACTTTGTATTAAAGCTTTGCCTTAACCGCCTTGGCAGATTCTTGAACGCTCGGCTACTGCTGCACTGAGCTCGGCGGCATCACAATCACATTCACCTGGTTAGGAGGAATTAAATTCCCCTGCTGTTGCGCAACCCGCTGCGCACCTTCTGAGGACTGATTCAGCTCATAGCTTTGCTTGAGCATCTGTACATCTTTAGCAAGATTAGATTCTTCAGCCCGAATTTCCTTGAGTTTGGTCTGCTGAGCTAGCTGGAAGGGAACCAAATGCATCAACGTTGTAATGGCGGTGCCAATCAGCACCACATTCACTCCTAGCACCATCCCAGACTCCCACAGCTTGGTTGAGGCAAGACGGGCTTCGGGCTGCACTGGCCGTGCAGCTAGGCTTTTAATGGCTTCTCCCTCTGCTAATCTTTTGGCTCGCTGAGCCGCTAAAGAAGACTGACGACGCGCACGACGAGAAGATGGAGCAGGGCTGGGGAGGGCGTTCATGATCTAAAAAATACCCTAAAGAATAAATAACGCTATTAATGCAGGCTTAAAAATTTTCGACGGAAGCAACCTGTAGACAATTAATATCCAGCCATACAAGAGACTTCAGTCTTACAAGAGAATTCATGACAAGCTAGCTTAGCGAAGGCAGTGATGGAAAGTCAACCCATTGTTCAGGCGAATCATTCAAGCGGAATGGCGGCCTTCACGGCATTTTGGGTAGGCGCTTGTTCCAAATCCATGCCCCTAAATTTTACAGACCGAGTTTATAGACTCAAGAGCGCATTTGACAATGTATTAAACAGCGCATTAAAAACCGCACTAAAAAACCTGCACGTGAAGCAATATGCAGCGTGCAGGTTTTTTAGTGTAGCCTTGGGACACCCAAAGGCTGAATGGGTAAAATCGCTCGCTGTATTTAGGCGATCTGTAGTCTCCTAGAAAGTTTTCTAGAATCAGCTTTTTGCGATAGCTCCTTACTTATAAAGTTCCGTGGCAAGCCGCAGGGCAAGAATGCCAGGAACAATTGCGATCGCCAGGGCGACGAAGATTTGGGTATCCGATAACATAGAGCCAAACTCCTTGAAAGTAAACGATTAATAAAAAAGCAGGTTATAAGCAAGCGCGCCATACCCAGGCAATTTAGCAGCGCGCAGATACTCTACTGTATCGATTAGCTCATACTGTCTGCCAAACTGAGCTAAAGTGCTTCGGTTTGTTACATCCTGCAACACTCATCGATCTGGGTGTGCGGCAGGTTTGCCCAATGGCGTTCTCCACAAACCTTCCCCTGCCCAAATTTGGCATTTGAGGTTAGGGTTGTAAGTATAGAATCTCCCCGACAAAAGGGAATTCTCTCGGCTTTGAAAGGCATTGTCCTTTGCTGCTTGAGCGGCCATTTGAGCTTTTTGTTTGAGACGTGAATGCTAGACTCCTTAACTGAACTGTCTTCCCCCTTGGGACTGAACACCTTTTTCTTAGTGGTCATTCTAGCGGGGCTAGAGGCGGTACTGTCTGCGGACAATGCGATCGCCTTGGCGGCGCTGGTGCAGGGCATTGAGGATGAAAAACTTCAGAACCGTGCGCTCAATCTAGGCATGGTGGCAGCTTTTGCGATGCGGATGCTGCTGATTTTTACCGCGACTTGGGTGGTGCAATACTGGCAGTTTGAGCTTTTAGGGGCAGCATACCTGCTCTGGCTGGCCATTCAGTATTTTTGGTTTAACGATGATGAGGAAGGGCACCACCGTGGACCACGGTTTGAAACTTTGTGGCAGGCGATTCCCCTGATTGCAGTAACGGATCTGGCGTTTTCCCTGGACAGCGTGACGACGGCGATCGCCCTTTCTGATGAGCGCTGGGTGGTGGTTACGGGCGGGGTGATCGGCATTATTATGCTGCGGAGTCTTGCTGGACTCTTTATCCGCTGGCTCAAAGAATATGTATATCTCCAGGATGCGGGCTACGTTACGGTGGCGCTGGTGGGTCTGCGGTTGCTGGTGAAGGTTTTTAATGACGAGCTTGTCCCGCCGCAGTGGGTGATGGTAACCGTTATTGCTGCAATCTTCGTCTGGGGGTTTTCTGTGCGAGTTCCGGTTGAAGCGGCGACCGAAACTATCGAGCAGATGGTCAATGGAGCGTCGGAAGATGGGTTGGCGGCAGGTGAGTTAAGCGCAGATGAGTTGGCGACAGATGAATTAACAGTGAGTGCCCAGGCGGATGGACGCTCGTTAGCGATCGCTCCTGAGTCTTTATCGGAAGTGGAGCAGCCATCTTCAGAGCGGCAAGAAGATGTGCCGATCCCAAAGTGAGGGCGATCGATTTTAACTCAAGCAGATACGCATAAAGAGCGCTGGCAATGCCAGCGCTCTTTATGCGTCAAAACTTTAACAGATTTAACAGGCGTAAGTTCGATGATGCACTTGAAGCCCCTCACCCCAAATCCCTTTCCCAAAGGCGAGGGGCTTAAGGAGCCTGATTTTTAAATGCCCCTCCTTCTCCCTTGGGAGAAGGAGGGGCATTTGTTTTTTGTCGAACTCACGTCAACAGATTTAACAGATCAGAGTCAGAACAACTCAGATCAAGCTTTAGAAACAGGCTAAAGCATCCTATTCGTAGATCCAGCTTGTGAGGGTAGGCGTCCAGCTTGCCAGTTCTTCAGGCTTGAACCACAGGTCAATTTCACGCACAGCCGTTTCTGGGGCATCCGAGCCGTGGATAATGTTGCGGCCAATATCCACACCAAAATCACCCCGAATGGTTCCAGGTTCAGAATTGAGGGGGTTAGTGACGCCAATAATTTTGCGGGCAGAGGCCACAACCCCTTTGCCTTCCCACACCATCGCAACCACAGGACCAGAGGTAATAAAATCGACCAGACCACCAAAGAAGGGCTTGTCTTTGTGCTCTCCGTAATGCTGCTCTGCCAATTCACGGCTCACCGTGACCAGCTTGAGTCCCACAAGGGTAAACCCTTTGGCTTCAAAACGGCCTAGAATTTCGCCCACCAGCTTCCGCTGAACACCGTCTGGCTTAATTGCTAAAAATGTACGTTCCACAGGTTTTCTCCAGCAGGGCTTGTTATCCTTCTCTATGCTGGGAAAAGACGGTGCATTTGTAAAGTCATTTGTGTCAACCTAGAGGTCTAGACAATAGGGTTAAGTCATTCTAGGTCATCCTATGAAGCCCCTCACTCAACAAATTCTGATCGGGATCTCCGGATGTATAGCCCTTACCCTTGTACTGAGCTACAGCCTTGCGATCGCGGTCAACTACGGCCTCATGCAGTTTGAAAACCAGGCCAAGGAGCTATTGCCAGGGGTAGTGCCTGAAACCCAGACACCTCAAAATCCTATGGGGCAATAGTCTCAGGGCTTTAGTTCTGCTTCAACCTCAACGAGCAGCCCCTTGGCAAGCAGCGCCTTCACATCCGGATTATTGGCCTTCAAGTTACGCCAGAGGGGGTCACGAATCTGGGAATTTAGACCTGGTTCAAACACAACAGGGCCAAAAAAGCTGTTAAACGTGGTTGCTACCCGCAGCTTGCAGTCAATTACTGCCATACTCACTTGTCCTTCTATAACTTTGGCCTCAAATCTTTGATCTCGAATCTTTAGCCCCGAATCTCTAGCCCCGAATCTTTGGCCTCAAATCTTTATCTTCAAAAGCCTGTTTGTCTTCAAAAACTGTCCAGAGTATTGTAAATAGAATCGAGACAATTCATGAACCTGTGCCCTCATGAACCTGTGCACTCATGAACCTGTACCCTCATGAACCTGTGTCCCAAAATACGTACCCCAAGATACATACTCCAAAGTGAAGGATGCCTTTCGGCTTCTGGGAACGATTAGATGGGGGAATCCTTCTTGAACAGCAAATGTATTTCTACAGCTAGGGTAGAGATGGTTTCAATAAAAGTGTAGAGAGCATTCCATCCTTATGACACCAATGACACTTTACCTTAGGACGCTCTACCTTAGGCTTTGTAAGATTTTCTCGACCAGGTTTTGGGGTAAGCATTGAAGCTCTCTCGTCTCAGTATTTTGACTGATCCAGCAGTTACTCAGAAGTTTCCATTGTTTAGCATGAATTTCAGCGCTCTATCCTTCCTAAAGTCACTCAGAATCTGGCATGTCGCGCCACTCTGTCTTCCCTTTTTGTTAGGGTCGGCTAAGCTTCAAGGGTCTGCACCCCCCACGACTCCAACCGCGATCGCGCCTCCCCCGTTCACCGTCGCTCAGCTTCTTGCGCAAGAGGGCATCTTTGTCTCAAAGTCTTCAGCACTCCAGCCCCAACTGCCGTCCCAAGCCTTGACAGCATTTACCAAGGGTCAGCTTGGGTCAAGTCAGCGGTACCAATCAAAGCAAGAACCAGGACAAGAATCGGAACCAGTCCAGCAAACTCAAAACCTCCAAACTCAAAACGCCCAAACAGCCGCGTCCGTCCCTAGCAGACACGAGGCCGCCTTAGCCCTAGGGGAAGCGCCTAAACCAGCGACTAACCTTCCCCCGATTCCGCTGCGCGTCGCGATCGCTCGCAATGTTGACACAGTGGCGATCGCAACATCTGATGCGGGAGTGGTTACAGACCAAAGCGGCCGCGTCTTGGGCAGCCTCAGCCCTCAGACTGCTGTGACCGCATTTCCCTCAAACACTGGGCTACAGGTAGGGAGCTGGCAGACTCCATCGGTCGTTTGGGTCAAGCCCCGCAGCCCTAACGGTCTCGTCTACATTGGCGAACGCTGGTATCGCGGTTCAGTGCAGCTTCTCCAGGTATCGGGGAAAGTATTGGCCGTTAACTATGTAGATCTTGAATCCTATCTCTATAGCGTTGTCGGGGCAGAGATGCCGGCCTCCTGGCCCGCACAAGCCCTCAAGGCCCAAGCGATCGCTGCACGTTCCTATGCGGTGGTACACATGACGCGCCCAGCCGGCGACCACTATGACCTAGGGGCAACCCCACGATGGCAGGCCTACAGCGGAGTGGAATCTGAGGCTGAATCCACCCAGCTTGCGGTCAACGCAACCCGTGGACTGCTGATTTCCTATCAAGGGGGCGTTGTGGAGTCACTCTATGCCTCCACAGATCAGATTGTTCAAGAGGCCCATAGCGGCTTTGGAATGAGTCAAAATGGCGCAAACCAGCTTGCCCTCAAAAACTTCAGCTATCAGCAGATTTTGAGTCATTTTTATCCCGGTACGGGTCTAGCTGTCCTCAACGTCAAATAGCCCAGCTTCACGCAGCAAAAACGCGATAGCAAAAACGCGATTGTTTCAGGACGGCTATTGTTTTGGGGCTATGATCCAGACAAAACCTGAATTATGCCTACCTCCTCCTCCCAGCCCAGCCCTTGGCCCTACCTGAGCGCTGGCATCCCCGATGAGCTCTTTGAACAGTTTCCCGGCATCCCCATGACTAAACGGGAAACTCGTTTGTTGCTCCTCTCCCAACTCCGACTGGAGCTAGATACGGTCCTCTGGGATATTGGAGCAGGTACGGGCACGATACCCGTTGAAGTGGGCCGAATTTGCACCCTTGGGCAAATCGTTGCCATTGAGCGCGATGAAGATGTGACCAACCTTATTCGCACCAACTGCGATCACTTTGGCGTAGCCAATGTTGAAGTGGTTCAGGGAAGCGCCCCAGAATGCCTAGCAGCCTTAAAATCTATTCCCAGTCGAGTCTGCCTAGAAGGCGGACGCTCTGTGCGCGAAATCCTGCGTCAGGTATGGCAGTACCTGATCCCTGGTGGGCGAGTGGTGGCAACGGCCACCTCCCTAGAGCATCTTTACGCCATCTCAGAGTCTTTCTCAGAGCTTCAGGCCTTTAATGTTGAGGTGGTGCAGTCTGTTATTAATCGCCTAGAAATGCGCGGCAATAACCAGGTGTTTACCGCTGTGGATCCGATCTTTATCCTGAGCGGGGATAAGCAACTGTAGCCAAACCGTGACTAAATCACCATTTTCATCTTGAGGGAGAAAAACATAGAAGCCTTCTCAAAGGGCTCCAGAAATTGACTGAGTTGATTAACGAGTGTTAATCTTGGGGCTGACTAAGCTGATCAACTCAATCAGTCTTCCTAGATTCATCTTGGGGATCAACGGGGGATCGTTTTAGTCTGTCAGCTTTTGGCGGCTTTTGGGTCTTGGGCGATCGCGCTGCTCCCGACTCCAATGCAAACACTGCAGCGCCCAAAATGGCAGCAGGATGGAACGCTAAGCAATGGCAAAAGTCACACAGGGGGAGAGAGACTGATCACAAAGGCATCCGTGGCGGAAGAGATAAAGTCAAAAACAACAAACCAGGAGCGAATCCTGAAGCCTATTCAGGACGAAACCAACGGGTATAGCCAAAGAGCAAAGCCAAAGACGCAAGTTAAAAGTAAAACAATTAAAAGTAAAACAACAGAGGCTTTGGGCTTGGGGGGAATAACAGCGGGGGCGACAAAACTGGCAACCACTTTTGCCGAATCTTGAAGATTGGTCTACTAAGGTTAGAGCGGAATGCTTTCTATTTTGACAGCCACAGCGGTTGCATCTACAGCCGCTGCACAGACAGCAGTTATACAAGCGGCTGCACAACAATCCCTTTCTCAGCAGAATTCTACAGCCAAGGGGCGAAAACAGGCTCCCATCGCCCGACAAATGTCAATTGCCTCCGCCAATGGATACCCCATTGCCCGTCAGGTGCTGATTAGCGATCGCGAGGTGCTTCAGCCCCAGGATATTCGCCCGCTGCCCGGCGGCCTCAACTCAATTCCGGTTTTTAACAGCAACAGTCCTGAAGCGGTTCGATCCCCTGGCATTTTACTGTCTACGTTCCCAGGCGAAGGGAAGCAAAACCCTAGCGCCCACCTTGGCTATACCTTTCAAGGGCGTTTTGACCTGTTTGCCCACCACATTGCCAAAACAGATAAGCCTGACACCACCCCAACGCTATACAACGGGATTCTGATTTATAACCCAAGCCCTAGCCGCAGCATCACGCTGAATGTGTTAAAGGCGGCTAGCTTTCTAGGCACCCCAGATGCGCCGTATATTGATCTTCCCTCCCTGCTCGAAAACCCATTTGGACGGGTCTTTTCCGGGCCAGGGGGTCGATTGACCGATGCGCTGCTGCGCAATAACCGCCAGGCTCATTGGCCATCACGCATTACGCTAGGGCCAAAGCAGTCGAGCATGTTAATGAATCTGCCGATTCCGGTGCCTCGCCCTGCCTTTGCCCGGCTCCCCTGGAACCCAAACTCACGGATCATGATTCCGTCCTTGATTCAGCAAAATCCCGCGCTCAATCGTATTCAGCTTAATTCAGCGTCTTCCTCCAATACGCGCTCTACGCTGATGGAGCTACATAGCACAGGTCCCCTTTACATGGCTTACCTCGCCATGCACGCACCAGTTTCACCCACCGGGCAAGAAGGCATTCCCCAAAAGTCTGACTGGGAAAATTTGGTCATCAAGGGCGACCTCGTCAACCCGCGCGATCGTCCGCCTTCTCCCCTCGGAACGAGAACTGATCGGTTCTACTATGGGCGTGTGTCTGGGGTGAGCCAAGGGTCTCAGTGGCATGCGCAAGTGACCGATACCCCAAAAAGCAAGAAGCTCACCATTCCAGCAGGGGGAGAAGCTTTTTCCTACGGCTTGAGTACCCTGCCCCGTGGCACCTTTGGGACAGGGCAAATTCAAAGCGCGCCGATGATTAAGCGCTACCCAGATACGGCCTATCTCTCCCATGGCAACTATGGCGTTCATTATCACCTCACGCTCCCGCTTTACAATCCCAGAAAGGTAGAGGAGCATGTTGCCATTTCAATTCAGACCCCACTGAAGCAGGATGTGTGGGATAAGGGGCTTCGGTTCTTTCGGGCTTTACCTGAGCAAGCCTTTTTTCGGGGAACTGTTCGACTCCGATATAGCAGTGACGGCGTGCCCCAGCAGCGCTATTTTCATATTACTCAGCGGCAGGGTCAGCAGGGCGAACCTCTGGCGATTCTCAAAATGAATCCCAAAGAAAGTCAGCTAGTGAGTTTAGACTATTACTATCCGCCAGATGCAACACCGCCCCAGGTGCTTACCGTTCAGACCCTAGCGAACCCGCCCCTTACCCAGCAATCAGCTTATGGAATCCAGCGTTGAAGTTTTAAAGGATTTAGACGCTCTGGTTGACCGCGCTCAGTTCCTGGTTTGTGCTGAACTCCAGACAGCGATCGCTCAGCGCGGCCAGTTTACCCTAGCCCTATCCGGTGGTTCTACACCCAAACCGCTGTATGAGAGCCTGGCTCAGCAAGATTTACCTTGGGATAAAGTCCATATTTTTTGGGGGGATGAGCGTTACGTTCCAGCCAATCACCCTGACAGCAATGAAGGGATGGCGCGGCGGGCATGGCTGGATCAGGTGCCCATTCCTGCTGAGCATATCCACCCCATGCCCACCCAGGACGCAGATCCCGCAGTGTCTGCCCAGCTTTACGAACAGCATCTATCGCGCTTCTTTGGGGGCAAGGAAGGGGGAAGTGCAGACGAGATACCAGCCTTGGACGTCGTCTTGCTAGGGCTTGGCGATGACGGACATACGGCGTCCCTATTCCCTCAGACAGAAGTTTTGAATGTATGCGATCGCTGGATTGGCGTGGGCAATCGTGGCGCAGACCCCCGGCTGACCTTCACCATTGGCCTCATTAATCGCGCCCGATGCGCCTTATTTCTGGTGGCTGGGCAAAATAAACGCCCTGCCCTCCAGGCTATTTTTTCAAAAGACGCCAATTCTTTTGACTACCCCGCTAGATTTATTCGACCAGAGGGAAAACTAATTTGGCTGCTGGATGCAGATGCCGGTGAAGGACTTAAGATCGCGTCCTAAAAAAGTAACGATAAAAAAAGTAGCGCCGAGAATCAAAGCGAATTAAAGCTAAAATCTGCTTCACGTTTCGCTTGCACTGCAAGCCTGCCTCACCTCAGGGGAAAGAAAAGTCCCTATAATCCGCAATTCTATTATGATTGTCTGCGCTGACTGCCTTCATCACAACCCAGATGGGTCAACTTACTGCGAAGCTTGTGGAGTAAAGCTTCCGAAGACGAGTAGCTGCTCGAATTGCGGTGCCTTGGTTGAAGCAACGGCTCATTTTTGTAGTCAATGTGGTTTTAATCTACAGCTGACCCAGCGACCCCTAGCACCGCAGCCTCTGGCCCAGCCACAGCGGGTCAACGAAAAAAGCACGCGGGGAGAGCGATTGTTGCCAGAGCCGCCCCCACCCGAACCCATTTTGATGCTATCTGAGGAGAGTGTGGCCACCACGCCAGAGATTGTCCCAGATTCACCCTCCGAAAAGGTGAGCGAAACCAGACCCTCAGCGCTCAATGATCTGGAGGACTCCGACATCTCCAATACTCAAATTCAGTCTCAATCCGCTAAACTATTGCATGTCCAGAGCAACACGCTGATTGATCTGAACAACTATGGCGTTGTGGCGTATCTAGGGAAGCCCAACGGTCGCGTTCCTCCCGATATTAATGTGGGAAATTTTCCCCATTCCGAGGTTGTTTCCAGAGTGCATGCCGCCATTCACCTAGAGATCGACCAGTATTTTGTGGAGGATGTGGGTAGCGCTAACGGGACTTATGTGAATCGCCTACCTCTGACGGTCGGCACAAAGCATCCGCTCCGCAAGGGCGATCGCATTAGCTTAGGGAAGGGAGACTTAGTGACTTTTATCTTCCAGCTGTATTAGAGTTCTGATAATTAGATTTTAATGATAAAGCTTGAATGATGAAGCTTGAATGATAAAATTTTGGGTCGCTACTCCTTAGATCTCTGGGCTTCAGATTTACAAGAGATTTTTGGCAAAAGATTTTTGGTCAACGAACTCTTATTAAGAGACTAGACGTTCTTCAATGGGTTGATTGAGAAAGCGACTATTAAGACAATGGTTATTGAGAAAACGTGATTATCTTAACGCTCCTGCATCCAGTTCAGTCCACTCCAGTGCAAAGCTGGAGTTTTGATCATGACCCTGTGGTTCGCATTGGGAGGGCGGTAGACAATCATGTTGTGCTGTATAGCGCCGTGGTTTCTCGATATCATGTTGAGGTTCGATTCACCGACAACCAGTGGGAAGTTGTTAATCTGGGCACGAACGGCACCTATTTAGATGGAAAGCGCGTTCAGCAGGCTGCACTAGAAACAGGCAATATCATCCGACTCGCGCGTTCTGGCCCTAACATTCAAGTCACCATTGACGCTCAGTCTTCAGAAGCGCCAGAGATTCAAAAAACTTCGATTGAACCAGGGACAGAAGCAGTATCAATCGCGCAAGACACCTCTACCAAAGACGTGACCAAAGACGTGCTTGCAAACACGACCCCAAAATTGATTGCGGAAGAGTTTGACCAACTTGAGGGGAATAGCGAGAGTTCGGTCAACCAGCAAGGAGATTTACCCAAGGTAGGCTTACCAAAGACAGGCTTATCAGAGGCTTTCCTGACGTCATCTCAGCTAGATTTTGTTCCCGCTATTGCTGCGCTTCCTTTTTATGTGGGTGGTCGCTACGCCATCTTCACGGCAGAGAGCGCTGCTGCCTTGCCGCCTCAGCCTTGCGATCATAAGGGCGCATCGGAAGGTGCCTTAATTTGTGCAGACTGCGGTTACCCGATTCATCCAATCCAGGAGGTTGGGCCGTTTACGGGGCTGAGGCGGCTGAGTTCCTCTGGCAATACGCTATTGGCCTGGAGGGCGGGCCATACGGTTGTTCTGAAAACGCTATCACCAGCATTGCTAAGAAGTGAGAAGTGGGTAGATGGGTTTGAGCAGCAGGCCCGCCAGCTTTGCCAGTTAGAGCATCCTAGTATGCCTAAGGTCTTTGAAGCTTTTGAGGCGCAGGGGCAGCCCTACTTGGTTAGCGAAATGATTTATGGGTCGAATCTTAAAGACTTGGTTGGGCGGCAAGGTGCTCTTCCTCAATATCAGGCGATACAGTGGATGCTAGAGCTTAGTCGCTTACTAGACTACCTTCAACAGCAAGCGCCATCTCATATCCACGGCGCAATTTCTCCTAGCAATATCATTCGCCCTGCGATCGCCCATGGTTCTAGTCAGGTGGTCTTGGTAAACTTTGGTAAGGTAAAGGGGGAAATTTCTAGCGTCAATACCTTTACGGGTGCCAGTGGATACCTCTCTCCAGAGCAGTCGCGGGGAGAGTTTTCGACACGCTCTGATCTCTACTCTTTAGGCGCGACTTTGCTATTTTTGCTAACAGGTAAGGAGCCGGATGCGTTCTACCAGCTGGGCGATCGCGAATTTCGACTCCAGGCTAAGGATGCGCCAAACCTGAGTCCGGCCTTGGTTGAAATCATCCATGCCCTCACCCACCCCGACCCAGAACAGCGCATCGGTGTAGCCAAGACTCTGATTGATAGACTCCAGGCTTTGCTGTAGGGGTTGGCCGTTAGGTGCCTCAGGGTTCAATTTTCGGAGATATTCGCGGATTGACATGAGTTTTCCCATTGTTTATCACCGCGACTATGTTGCGCCGCTTCCTGATGGCCACCGGTTTCCGATGGAGAAATTTAGTGAGCTGTACGCGCAGCTCCTCAATGACGGTGTGGCAACCCCCGATCAGTTTCATCAGCCTGAACTGCCGTCTCTTGAGTGGCTGGCGTTGGTTCACGACGTAGACTATATTGAGGCCTATTGTCAGGGTACTTTAGATGCCAAGGCTCAACGGCGCATTGGCCTGCCCTGGAGTGCCGCCCTCGCGCACCGCACCTGTATTGCCGTAGCCGGCTCTGTACTGACGGCGCAGCTTGCCCTGAAGCATGGAATGGCCTGTAACACCGCCGGAGGCACCCACCATGCTTTTCCAAGCTACGGGTCAGGATTTTGTATTTTTAACGACTTGGCGATCGCGGCGCGGGTGCTCCAGTCTCAAGGGTTAGCGAGAACCGTTTTGATTGTCGATTTAGACGTACACCAAGGGGATGGGACTGCCTATATCTTTCAGGATGACCCCAGCATCTTTACCTTTTCAATGCACTGTGAGAGTAACTTCCCTGGAAAAAAGCAGCGCAGCGATTTGGATGTTTCCTTACCGGAGGGAATGGAAGATGAAGCCTACCTCAGAACCCTGGCGCAGTATTTGCCGGACTTGCTGACGCAGGTTCGACCCGACCTTGTACTGTACGATGCTGGCGTTGACCCCCATCAAGACGATGTGTTAGGAAAGTTAGCCCTCAGCAATACAGGACTCTTTCGTCGTGAAATGCAGGTACTGAGTACCTGTGTGAGTCAGGGATGCCCAGTAGCCTGCGTGATTGGGGGTGGCTACAGCAAGGATCGGGAAAGCCTTGTGTATCGGCATTCCTTACTACACCGTGCCGCGAGTCAAGTTTATACCCAGCTTAGGCTGTAGCCCAAGCGATCAGCGATCGCAGGCTAAACCTGACTAGGCGTCACGGGCGAAAGGCCTTGAGCAAAAAGCCAGAGGCACTAGCGCTTAGCGAGCTTTTTGGAGATTTTGCGCAGACGAATAGATTCTGGCGTCACTTCCACAAGTTCGTCGGAGCCAATGTACTCCAGCGCTCGCTCTAGGCTCATCTCGATAGGCGACTGAAGCTGCACGAGTTCATCGCCTGTGGCGCTGCGGTGGTTAGTAAGCTGCTTGGTTTTGCAGATGTTCAGCTCTAGATCTTGGGCGCGGTTATGCTCGCCTACAATCATGCCCTTATACACCTTGACGCCGGGTTCGATAAAGAATGCGCCACGATCTTCTGCGTTTTTGAGTGCGTAGAAGGTGGCTACGCCCTCTTCAAAGGAAATCAGTACGCCGTTACGACGAGCGTTGATTTCACCGGCGAGAGGACGATACTCCAAAAAGCTGTGGTTCATGATGCCTTCCCCACGGGTGAGGCGCATAAATTCGCCTCGAAACCCGATCAGGCCTCGTGCCGGAATCACAAACTCTAGCTGAGAGCGCCCATGAACGCCCATCTGCATATCCTGCATTTCGCCCTTACGCTGACCGAGGCGCTCGATACAGCCGCCGACGCCTTCTTCGGGAACATCTAGGACAAGATACTCAAAGGGTTCGCAGGGCTGGCCGCTGACTTCGCGGTAAATGACCTGGGGCTGGGACACCTGAAACTCATAGCCCTCCCGACGCATATTTTCAATTAGAATGCCCAGGTGCAGTTCGCCCCGTCCTGAGACGGAAAAACGATCCGGAGAGTCGGCTTCTTCCACCCGAAGCGCCACGTTGGTTTCTAGCTCTCGCATGAGGCGATCGCGGAGCTGACGGGAAGTCACAAACTGCCCTTCTTGTCCAGCAAAGGGGGAGTCATTCACGCAAAAGGTCATTTGCAAGGTCGGCTCATCCACCTTGATCAACGGCAGCGCTTGCGGATCGTTGGGATCGGTGATGGTTTCGCCAATGTTGGCATCAGCAAATCCGGCGATCGCCACAATATTGCCCGCTGAAGAAGACTCCAGCTCAATGCGCTTTAGACCGTCAAAGCCCATGAGCTTGGTGATTCTACCCTTCACGATGCTGCCATCCTCCACACAAAGGGCAGCCTGCTGACCCATCTTAATGACACCGTTGTGGATCTTGCCAATGACAATGCGGCCTAGATATTCTGAATAGTCTAGGGTCGTGACCTGAAGCTGAAGGGGACGGTTCACGTCTCCAGCAGGGGGCGGTACATGCTGAAGCAGGGCATGGAAAAGCGGCTGCATATCGTCGCTTTCATCCTCTAGCTTTTCCTTAGCAAAGCCCGATAGACCAGACCCAAATAGATAGGGGAAGTCACACTGATCGTCATCGGCTCCCAGCTCTAAAAAGAGATCCAAGACCTTATCGACTGCCGTATGCGGGTCGGCTCTAGGTCGGTCAATTTTGTTCACAAAGACAATAGGACGCAAACCCTTCTCCAGCGCCTTCTTCAGCACAAAGCGAGTTTGGGGCATGGGCCCTTCGTTGGCGTCCACAATCAGCAGGCAGCCATCTACCATACCCAGCACGCGCTCCACTTCGCCACCGAAGTCTGCGTGTCCGGGGGTATCTACAATATTAATGAGCGTGTCCTTGAAATGCACCGCTGTATTTTTCGATAAAATCGTGATGCCGCGCTCGCGCTCAATGTCATTGGAGTCCATCACGCAATCAGGGACATCCTCCCCTTCCCGAAACGTGCCAGACTGCTTCAGCAGCGCGTCAACAAGAGTTGTTTTGCCGTGGTCAACGTGGGCAATGATGGCAACGTTGCGAATGGGAAGGCTCATAAAAATTGTTCCAAATCAATCCGTAAGTTAAGCGTCAGGGTGCGCTGAGGCAGGTCGTGGCTTCAGGGTTCTGATATTGAGAGAATCGGCTGTTGAGAGACTCAACATTAAGGCCGCAGGGGGGACACTCAATGTCTAAATAATCCTTAATAATTTTAGCGCAATGCAGAGCCTGTGCTTCTGTTGTTGAGGATTAGGATCTAGGCAGGCACCCTATTGTTCGGGCTATTCCTTGTTATTTCTACTTTCCATGGTAGTTCGGCAAGAAGACGAATGGCCTGTCACGGAGAGGCTAAAGAATCTCACCAAACAATTTCACCAGGTTCTAAGCGATTCTGAGCGGTAAACCTTTGGTCAGTGGCCTATACAACGAAGGATGTTCGTTAGACTAGACTTGTGGCTGTGTTTAGTCTGAAGGTTTAGTCGGAAGCGGTATTGCTTTTGATGCTGAAGATAACGTTGTATTCCAGATGATGGTTTCCAGATAGTGTTTTCCAGATAATTGTCTTTAAGTGCCGGGTTTTCAGCGGTGCGGACGGAATATCCTAGAGAGGCAAAGGCCACCCGGTTTTATGATTGGGCTCGTCAGCCTTATCATGATATCAATCTTGTTCTGATACCAATCTTGTCCTGATACCGAAGATCTTGTGGAAAATCAAACCGACTTAGATCTTAATCGCCCATCTTCTCTGAGTGAGCAGCAGTGGCTTCAAAGGGTGCTCAGCCGGATTGCCAGCACTCTAGAGCGAGATGATCTTGTTCAGCGCATTACGGTTCAGCTCCGCCAAAGCCTTCAGGCGGATCGGGTGGTGCTCTACTACTTTTACCGCCAGTGGAAGGGGCAGGTGGTGTGCGAGGCACTGAGTGCGGATGAGCTTTCGATTTTAGGGTCTACGGGGGCAGACGACTGTTTTAACGCCGAATATGCGGCGCTGTATGAGGCAGGTCGATATCGAGCGATCGCCAATATTGAGCAGGAAGCAATTCATGAGTGCCACCGTGATTTCTTGCGCACAATGCAGGTCAAGGCCAATTTAGCCGTGCCCATTCTGGTGCCGAAGGGCCTATGGGGGTTATTGGTGGCTCACTATTGTCAAACGTCCCACGCCTGGTCTACCGCAGAAATTGAGCAGGTGCGCTCAGGCGCAGAGCTTTTGGCTTCAACCTCCTGCATTAGCGAGGGCTAGAAAAAGGGCTAGGACAAGATTCGGAAAGAGGCTAGGCGAGGACGGGCGGAACCTCTAGGGGAATTGCCCCTAATATGCCTTTCCGAAAATCGTTGAGGACATGGTGCGCCATTCGGTCTACATCACCCTTAAACTTGACCTCGGCCAGTGCGGCAAGGTATTCATCCGCCATGCGATCGCCTAGGTCAAGGCCGTAGCGGCTTTGGAGCGAGTTCTGGGGCATCCAGGCTCCTAAAGTTTCGCAGTATTTTTCCATCTCCTGAATGCGCTGAATCAGGGCAGAAGCCACTAGCTGGCGATCGTAAGCACCTTCACCAATGTCGTCGCACATGGCAAGGCGATAGGCAGCGTCTTGATCTTTGAGGAGGGGAGGCAAGACCCCCGGCGCATCAAGCAAATCTAAGTCCGGTGAAATTCTCACCCAGCGGAGCTGACGGGTGACGCCTGGTTTTCTGGCACTCTCCACCACCCGGCGATTAAGCAGCCGATTGATGAGGGCTGACTTGCCCACGTTGGGGAAGCCAATGACCACCGCCCGTACCGCACGGGGATTCATGCCGCGATCGCGGCGGCGCTGATTGAGGGCTTGTCCGGTCGCCTGAGCCGCCTTGGCGATCGCCGAAATCCCTTTTCCATGCTGGGCATCGGTGAAGTAAGGGACTTCGCCTTGGGCTGCAAACCAGCACTGCCAGATTTCAATAGCCTTGGCGCTTACCAAATCCATTCGGTTTAGGATTAAGATTCTAGGCTTCTCACCCACCCAAGCAGATGCCTGGGGGTGAGCACTGGCCAGCGGAATGCGGGCATCCCGCACTTCAAGCACCACATCCACCCGCTTGAGCTGTGTAATCAGCGCTTTTTCCGCTTTGGCAATGTGGCCGGGATACCACTGGATGGGAGGCGTGCTAGTTTTCATGGGTGAGTCGCTGGGAACCTCATGGTAATGGCTGGTCGTGCGTCGAGATAGAGTAGGCGAAGTGAAAGTGGAGAGGTTCCTGCTCTGCAATAGCGTCAATGAAATGTCATCGGAGGAATGTCATCGGAATGTCGCCTGTATAGTCATCCTAGTACCCACAAACATAGCAAATCGCCAAACGGTCGTCAGCAATATTACTGTCTCCAGGGCAGATGTCTCCAGGGCAAATACCCCCAGTGTACACAAACCTTCAACGAACAATCTTATACGCTTAGGGTTATACGTTTAGGGTTATACGTTTAGGCTGTTCAAACCTTCAGAGGTTCTAGAATCTCTGGAATTACGGCACTTCCCCTGCCGGATTCGTCCTGAACGTTGCGGTCATCTCTAGACGCGAAAGTGCACTCAGCGCAGACTCCCGTACGTAGGAATCAGTGGATTCGTCTTGAATGAGGGTATTGAGGACTACAATTCCACGGTGATCGCCAATGGAGCCGAGGGCATTCACCAGGGAAACGCCGAGCGCTGGATTATCAGTGGCCTGTAGGGTGTCGATCAAAATATCCACAGCGGGGCTTCCCATCTCACCCAACGCCATGACTGCGGCAATATTCACAACGGGGTTCGGGTCGAGGAGCGCCTGCTTGAGTGCTGCCACGCCTTCAGTCGAGAGGGGAACGTCAGGATAGTTAATCACAACTTGGGCGATCGCTTTGACAGCACTGCCCCGAACGGTCACGCTATTCTCCTGCTGCAAGGCGGCAACCAGGGGTGGTACTGCATCAGCACCAATCAGGCCAAGGGCTTTAACCGCAGCGCGGCGGCAGTTGGTATCTTCCTCGCTCAGCAGCGCCATGAGGCGCGGAAGGGTGGTTTCATCCCGCTGTTCGGAGATCGCCCACATCGCTCGATCGCGCAGGTGAGGATTAGGGTGTCTAAGCTGTTGAAAGAGGTCTTCGGCAGACATGGGGGATATATGGGAGATAAAAAACAGAGTCAATAGGAATCAAATATTAGCCAACGGTCTGGGTTTGGAGGGCTGCGGAGGCTTTGGCCGCAACTAGCCAGTCTTTATCTTGCGCAAGCTGCTCATGGGCACTAATATCACCAAAAGCTTCAAGTGCCATCAAAGCTGCGTACTTGAGGTCCCAAATTTGGGTGTCTAGGCAGGTTTTGAGATCAGGAATAGCACGACGATCACCCAGTTCACCAAGGGCGATCGCTGCTGCAGCGCGTGACTTTTGGAACTGCGGCTGAGGATGACGCAGGGCATCCATGAGCAAATCGTAGGCAGGAGCGTATTGGAGCCAGCCCATCAGCTTGACGACGTGAAAATGGGCACCATAGTCAGCGTAGGCCTCAGCAGCGTAGGTTTCAAGCAGCGCGGCGGGGGCGGCTTCAGCATAGTGCGTCAGCATGGTATGGGCTGCAAGGTAGCAGCGACCAAAGTCCGTTTCGTAGAGCTGCTGAATCAGGACAGACAGGGGCGGTACAGCCTCAAAGGAATGCACCAAATTAAGCGTGCTGGGGTGATCTCGGAGCGTTTGCTCTAGGTAGGGCTGAAGGTCTCTAAAGGACATCCCCTTCTCCCGCCCCACTTCTGCCAGCTTGCGGATGCCCCGCAGACGAAAGACTAGGGATACGGGACACCGCGCAATATCAGGAATAGCATCGTAATAGTGGGCATCCATCAAATCCTGGATGGACAAGCGCCGAGCCAGTACATTCTGGCTATGAAGCATGGCTACCACCTGATCCATCTGCCCATAGTCGCCGCTCAGTCGACAAACCGCAGTAAGGGCCGCGCTAGCGGTGGGCAAATCAGGGTCGTTGACAAAACGCTGAATACGCTCCAATGCTGGCGTATAGTTCAGCTTGGCGAGGGTATGAATGACAACGCGGTAAGTCTGCCCAGGACGGTCTAATACACGGGCTACCGCTTCCAGTAAGGCTGGATCTTGGGTGCCAATTTCACCGATCGCCCAAGCTGCATTTTCTACGGTGTAGCAGTCTTCATCCGCCAAACAATGATAAATGACGGGCAGCGCTTGCTTTGCTTCCAACCGCCCCAGGGTTTCAACAGACTTCCGCCGCACAATGCGATTAGCCAGACTCGACTCCGTTTGCTGCACTGCCCGTACCAGAGCAGCGATGGCAGCTTCAGTGGGAAAGTTCACCAAATGCGCTGCCGCAACGTAGCGGGACTCATCTTCGCCGAGCTGATCGAGAGGGGTGTCTAGCAGGGCGATCGCCTCGGCTTCCGTCAGATTAAAAAAGTTAGCAAATCGTCTATCCATCAGCCTGACAAATAGAACCTTACAACAACTTGAATGGCAACAACTTGGATGACAACAACTTGGGTTACAAAAACTTCGACAAAAATGAGGCAAACGCGGCAGGGATTAAGCAGGAAAGATATTACCGACGCAGACCATCACTAAGCCAGAAGTAACAAGGCCAGAAATAACAAGGCCAGAAATAACAAGCCTAGTAGTTCTTACCTCCACTCTACCAGGGAAAACGAAGGCTAAGAACCGCTAGGCTTGTCAAGGAATCCTCTATCTGATCTCTAGCCTGCCGAGATTGCTATCAGGGTCGGCTCAAATAATAAGCGTAGAGAACTAAGACAGAGAGTTGATCGCATAGTCGAGAAGTGCGTTGTACTCGGTCAAGGCTTGAGCAGACATATCGCGAGGCGCACAGCCACGGTTACGGGCAAAGCTGAGGGCTTCAACGTAGGGAGCAGTGGGCAGACCCAAAGAGCGATAAACTTCACGCTGACCAGCAATACCCCACTCATCCAAAGGACCAGTACCGCCCACAACGAGGCAGTATTGAACCAAGCGAAGGTAGTGCTTGATATCACGAGCACACTTTGCCTTAAAGGTATCGGTGGAGTTGGCTTCACCCTCATTGTTGAGGTAGGAATACTTTTTGATGCAGGCATCGTAAGCTTCTTTGGCCACATTATCGAGGTTTGCTGCGAGCTTTTCAGCAGCTTCTAAACGAGCGCCAGCACGCTGAATAGAACCCTGTACGGCCTCAAGATCAGAGGTGCTAGGAAAACGACCTGCTGCATCTGCTGATGCAATAACGGTGGTAACGACGGATTTCATTTCTTAAATCTCCAAGATTTTGTACTGTGAGCTGATGTTTCAGTCTTAATGAGCTAATTCCGAAGGGCAATGACTAGCTCAGAGCTGAAATCACGCGGTCAAAGTAGCTGGATGCTTCAGCAACCAAGCTAGCGCAACGATCTTCAACAACAATAGAACCCATTTTGCGGAGCTTCGCACCTGCAAAAGATTCACTGGGGTTGTCTTGAATGTGTGCAGCGGCTTGAGCCTTCATGATTTGAACGGCACGCACAGTAGATGTGGTGGGAACGCCCAAGGCAGCGTAGGTTTCTTTTAGACCGTTGAGGCAGCGATCATCCAGAGCGGAAGCATCACCAGCCAGCAGGGCATAGGTGACATAGCGCAGGATGATTTCAGCATCGCGCAGGCAGGCAGCCATCCGACGGTTGGGGTAGCAGTTACCGCCGGCTTGAATCAAACCTTGGTTTTCGCAAATCATCCCGGCAACGGCGTCAGATACCATGCAGCTTGCGTTGCTGGCGATCGCGTTGACGGCATCCAGACGACGGTTTCCACTGGCTACAAATGCTTTAAGCGCATTGATATCGGTTACGGTAGATGTGCTGGCGTCTGCTGAAACTACAGCTCTAGAAAAAGCGTCAAGCATTTCGCTCTCCTTAAAAATTATGATCTCTGGAACAAAGGTGTCATCTTTTACGGGGTTAATGTAAAAGGCTATTCGAAAACATAAAAGATGCCGTGTGCCAATGTCTCAGATATGAGAGACAAAGCAATAATCCTTAATATCTTCTAGGCGCTGTCGCTAAAAAATGGACGAAACGCCCATTCCTCAAGTGAATGGGCTGTTGAATATGTAGTTGAATATGGCTGTATTGAATCTGTAAAGATGCAGTTTGCCAGCGCAAATGTGCCAACACAAATGTGCCAACGCAATCTCAGCGTTGAGATCTAAGTTTTTGAGATCTAATTTTTGAGATCTAATTTTCTAGAGTGGATAGATGCACTTTACGCTTCAAGGGAACGGGCTTCAATTTGATTAATCGCAAGCTTCGCGAGGGTTTGGATAATGGGTGCTTCGTCCTGAAGTGCTCTGCGGAGGGCGTCAAGAAGACTGGCATCTCCTAACTTGCCGAGGGAGCTTACGGCGGCCTTTCTTACCTCAACATCGCTATCCTGAAGCGCTAAAACTAGGTGGGGAATAGCCGGAAGATGGTTGATTTGGGCAAAGGCCGCTGCAGATGTGGCGCGAATAGTCGGCTCTGGATCCGTGAGTGCAGAAATTAAGATTTTACAGGACTGCTCGTCGGACTTTTCTTGGGCAACATGGGCGATCGCCCCAATCACTGCACAGCGCACGTCCACGGAGTCCGAATCGAGCGCCTTGTATAGATATTCTGATGCTTCTGATCCAATAAACGCGAGTGCCCAAGCGGCATGACCCTTGATATCTTCTGACTGATCGGGAGAAGCCAGGATGTCTAGAAGAGCAGGAACTGCCGCTTCTCCCGTTCTGGCCAAAGCACCAGCGGAGGAGCTCCTCACGACCGTATCTTCATCGGTGAGGAATGCCTCTAGCAAGGTGGGCACCGCGCGCTCATCGGCAATCAGCGTGAGGGTTTTAGCCGCAGCTCGCCGAACCACTACATTGGGATGATTTGCCAGGGCTGTTTGGAGATAGGGGGTTGCTGGCTCACCAATGTCGCCGAGAGTTTCAGCAAATCGTAAACGAATCAGCCCTCTTGGGTCGCCTAGCCCTTCCACTAGCTGCTGCAGTAGTCCCTGATTCGTAGGGTCAAAGGTATCTAGCGTAATTTGCTCATTGACCTGCTGGAGCAGATCGTCGTGGCGTTTCTCTAGGGTCAATAGGGGCTCATCCATAGTGGGGCAGTGAATCAAGTCGAAGCGAGAGGAACGCATAGAGAGAGGATAACAGTTGTAGAGATGCTCACAGGCGCTAGGGATTTTTAGTAGCGCCGAGCAGTTCGCGATGCTGTTGACGAAGCGCCTCCAGCCGTGCGTCAATTTCTGTCAGGCTGGGTTCTAGGTTAGCTAAGGCCTGAGATTTAACGATTTTGGCACGCTGAGCCATTGACAGGGTATCGTTCACGAGGCGTTCTCGGTACTGCTCTAGCTCCGCAATCACTTCACTGAGAAGATCTGGGGTAACTTCCTCTTGGACATTTGTTGCTACTGATGTTTGTCCTGATGTTTCTGCTAAATCCGTCATGGGTACTCCAACGCTTTAAAACTTTTGTTTTAGAAAACTGTAAAGAGGCTGTTTTATTTTATAAGAACCTTCACAGGGATGCTGCTTGTCGATCTTCGCAGATTCGAGTGGCAACGGGCAAATGGAAGTTGTGATTGCTTTGCGTTATTGCTGTATGGCAGCAGAAGGCTAAAACCAATTCGGAGGGATATTCCGTTCTGTAAGCCCAAACTCTGTAAGCCTAACTCTGTGGGTTAAATCGCGTGCGAAAGCTTCCATACTTAACCCAGTATTGCCTTAAGGTATGGCACGGAACGTGGAGAGTGGCTCTGGCACGGTATAGAACGACCTGTCGATGGTCGCCAATCCAAATTTTGTCCACCTGTTCTACGGCAATCAAAGTCCCCTGTAGTGCAGTCACGCAGTCTGTAAATCGATCAACGGCACTAGAGTCAACCGTCTCAAAAATATAGAAATTACCGGAGCAAATCAGATGACGGCTGCGAATCCAGCTCTGCATCTTTTTTCGCGCTTCTGGGGGCAGCATGTTCGCTTGAGCCCGTTCTATTGAGGATAGGCGTGTATCTGAGGGTAGGCGTGTATTTGAGGGTAGGCGTGTATCACAGGGTGGGGACTTCATGGGCAAAGCTTTCCTGTTTGATAAAGCGTAGGGGGCCAAACTCTGAACCCCAAACTTGTTGGTGGGTCTGAACATCTAGGCCTTTATCTAGGCTAGCCCAGGTGGTTTTAGTAATTTCGACGTAGCTATCCAGATAGGTCTGACAGCTATTTTTTTCGATGAAGCAGCGATTGCCTTCAACATTCCCCAAAAAGCGATCGCCGTCTCTGCGAAAAATCATCGAGCAGTGGTAGCGCCGCTCAATACAGTCTGGGGTGATAGTTTTGAGAATGCTCAGCTCACGAGCCGCTCCGGCATAGTACATCGCATTGTTGAGGCTGTAGTTTTCGATGTAAATATGGTTATCCTGCTCCAAAAGGCGATGCACGCCTTGGCGGTAGGGTCGCCAAAGGTCGTAGTCATAGACCTGTTCTGAATACATTCCAATGCCATTGAAAAAGTCAAAGGGTAAAGGCCGAAAGAGCACGTGAATGTGCGCAAAATCCTTTGGATTTTCAAAAGCTTGCTGAGCATTGCTGAAATCGCCCGCCATCCAGTGCGCTAGGGTCAGCAGATCTGTAGACAGATTTTGATCAACCGGAACTTGCGTCGAGGACATGGCGCATTTATGAAAGTGTTGAGAGGCAAAAGCCTAGGGCGTTTGTCGAATTTCAGAGGAAAAGGAGGCTGTGACGACGCCGCTGCCAGCACTGGTTTTGATCAGCGAAACTCGGCAGCGGACATTGGGGTTTACAAACCAGATTTTTTCTTCCGCCGCCGCCCGCTCATAGGCTGTAACTAAGACAAAAGTGTCGTCATTCGTGAAGTAGTAATCGCCCGCTGCCGCAATTTCTTCGGCATAGCCCTGATCGCGCAGGAGCTTTCCCCGTTGGGGTTGGTCTGGACTGGGGACAGGAACCAGGGTACAGCTCCCTTTGATCACTTCGCTATCTTCCCAATCGGAATGACCTTCCCAGCTCATCTGAAACGGTGACACAGCCAATTGCGGATCGACTCCGTAAGTCTGGCACAAGGCCAATACGGCAGGATCGTCCACGGACAGCGAGAGGATATCAATCTCAGACTGAACGGCCTCAAAGTGGGCAAAGGCCAAATGGTGAGCACTGCGCTGCGATCGCCAATGTCCAATCGATTGGGCAACAAAGTCCACAATGTCCATCGGTTGCTCGACATCCCCTCTTGCTGAACGTGTAAGTCACTAAGGCCTGTGAGTGACTAAGACTTGTGAGTGACTAAGACCTGTGAGTGATCAAGATTTGTGAGTAATTAAGCCACTGAAGTAATGCTGAGAATTTTACCGCCTGTCTTTTGGATATTTTGAATATTTTGAGAAAGCTGCGCATAGGCTACTTCAAAGGTTGCGGTACTCTGAGTGACCCGTCTCCCATAGCTTGCTTTTGCAACTGAAACGCGGAATCGCTTGCCCGTATTGCTGTAGGCACCCGAAGCCCGTGCAGGAGCCACAATTTTAGTGGGGAGATTGCTGCCTAAGTCGCTGATGAGCTGAGCTGCCTTACCGATATCGTTGGCCGCATACCCGCGATTGAGGGCAAAAGTGCGGTTAAACCCGACATTTTTGATACCGATCTGGGTGCGATTGCCGCGAACTGTCGGCACGCCGTTGTCGCCAAAGTTGGCGATGTACTCATCACTGTCAAGATAGGAGTCAATTTCAGCACTGTAGCCTTGGCTATTGTATAGCTGAACGTGAGCTGCAATTTCAGCCTGATCTTGGGGTGCACGACCGAGCAGATGCTTAAAATTGAGTTCAATAAAGCGGTATGGAGACGCTGTTTCAAAACAGCGGACGCGATACAGGTCAGACTGAGCCACGGTGCGGACAAAATCCCGGACGGTAATATCGCCATTGCGGAGTTGAGATTCTGCATTGGTCAATCGTTGACTGTCTAACACATGGGCATTACCTAACACTTGACGATACACAGCACGAATCACGGACTGTAGATCGTCTTCGGTTGCATTGGGTCGTAGCTCAACTGACTCGGATTCTAACCAAAGTGCCATGGCTCTATTGTTCCTATTAATAAATGAGGTTGAATAGGTTAGCTCAAAAAAAAAATTAAAAAATGCGGATGAGCAACGCCCATCCGCACAAAAAACTATGAAATTTCGGTGATGCTGACAATTTTGCCGGAGGTGCGATTAATCCGCTGAATTTGCGGGGTCATCTTGCTTGCCGAGACAATATATTCCGTGGTGCTCACTCGACGGGGGCTGTCAAATTTTGCGCCAGAGACCACGATTTTGAACCGTTTTTCGGTACCAGAGCCAATGACGGTAGCCGATGCGGGCTTAATGGCGGTGGCGCTGTTGGTGGCTACAGCATAGACGAGCTGGGACGCTTTAACTGCGCTATCAATTTGGGCAGGGCCACGGTCGAGGGCAAAAATGTGGTTGTAGCCCACCTGTTTGGGGTTGGCTTCGCTACTCTTGCCACGGTCATAGGGCACTACATTTTCGCCAAAGGCAGCCTGATATTCACTACTGTCGATGTAGGAATCAATTTCAGCGTCATACCCCTCGGCCACGCAGCGCACAATATGCTCCGAAATTTCCCGCTGGTCTTGGGGTGCCCGACCCAGCAGATGAAAAAAGTTAAGCTCTACAAAGCGGTAGGGCGCACAGGACTCAAAATAACGGCTGCGGTAAAATGTAGACTTTGCCACACCTCGCACAAATTCACGGACGCTAATGGAGCGATCACACAATTGAGACTCCAGCGTCGTCAGGCGTTCGCTGTCCATGACGTGGGGGTTGCCCAATACCTGCTTGTAAACAGCGCGAATCACAACTTGTACATCTTCCAAACTACTGGTGGGCCAGAGTTCAATTGCTGTCAGAGAGGCCATTAAAATCTACTCCCTAAAGTAAACAACACAAAAAGTAAACAGAACAAAAACGCCTATTCTAATGACAAATTTTCAAGACAGCGTCCTAGACCGCAGTAATGCTGGCAATAACGCCGCCTTGACGATGAATGCGCTGATACTCTTCGGAAAGCTTGTTGTAGGGTACGAGGTAAACCTTGTTCGCTGTCCGGAATCGGGAGATGCTGTTAAAGGTCTTGGCGCGGTAGCCCGTCACCTCAATCCGGTAGATCTTGCCATCCTCTGAAGCACCAGAACCCAAACGAGTACGGGCGCTACCTGGATCACGGAAGACCGCACCACTTCCAGCAGGAGACACCACAGGAACCGCAGTTTCTTGAATAACTAGGGCGTTAAGCTTCGGACTTTTGCCGGCCAGATCACCCTTTAAGCTGCTGCTTGAAGCACCGCGCACCAGTTGGAAGGTGTGGGTAAACTGCACCATGCTTTGGCAAGCTTCAGTTTTATAGCCTCGGATATAGGGAACGATATTTTCGCCAAAGGTCGTTTGATACTCGTCGCTGTCGAGGTAGGAGTCAATTTCAGCTTCGTAACCCTCGGTATCCAAAATTGTGCTGTGAAAGCGCATCTCCTCAAGATTGAGAGGAGGACGACCCAGAAAGTGCCTGAAATTTAGCTCAATGGCCCGATAGCGAGCGCAGCTAGAGAAAAATCGAGATTGATACAGGTCGGACTTGGCAATGGTGCGAATAAACTCTCGAACGCTGAGTTCTCCCCGCTTAAATTGAGATTCGGGAACCGTAGCGCGCTCGCTTTCCATGACGTAGGCATTGCCGAGCACCTGTCGATAGACGGCCCGAATAAGGGCTTCACGATCTGTTTCAGAGGCACTGGCAACCCACTCTAAGGGAGGAGTTTCATCAAACAGGCTGACGCCAAGGCGGGAAGCTGGTCCAAAGGGCATCGACGCTCGTCTCCTAAATGATTGGTAGATAGGTAATATTTTTTGGTTTGTAAACCACACGCTGTAAACCACATTTCAATCTCTCCCCGACTCAACAAGCTTTGGGTAGAGACAGGTAAAACGTCTGTAACGCTTAACTCAAAAGAAATTGGTCTTTACAAATGTATGAATGCTGCAATGAATGTGAAATAAGTTTTGGGAGGGATCTTTCGAAATAACTCCGGTTTTATATTCTTATAATTTTGGAGCGTTGTTCATGAATTTTTGTGAAATTTTTCAACTGATGTAACAAAATCTCATTCTTTAGTCTTGGGCTGGAGATCATGAGCCTGTGGAGTCTGAGGATTCGGTCGGGGATGAGACAAAGGCTTCTAGAGCTGCTGCGGCAACGTAGTGATTCGGATCTTGCTGAAGGCGCGCTAGGGTTTGACGAGCCATGGGGCTAGACGAAAGTCGGAGGGCGGTAGCGGCACGCCAGCGATCGCGCCAGTGATCGGTCTGCGTGAGCTGTAGCAGCAGATCGAGCGCTTGATGCTGTACGGCTCCATTGAGCAGACTGCCTAGGGCTAGAATGGCGGTTTCTTTAACCGTTTGCGTTTCATCCTGGAGCGCTTCTTGAATAACCGCAAGCAGCACTTCATCCTGATGGGCTTCCATCAGCACCGAAAGAATGGTTTGGCGAGTGAGCCAGTGGGGGGTGCGCCCAAACAGCTCTTGGAGCAAGGGAATCGCGCGATCGCCAAAATCAAAGAGGGCGTTGGCAATTTCTGCCAGCACGTTTTGGTCTTTTTCGTTGGCCATCAGCGTTTGCAGCGCCTGAAAGGATTCATCGGTGCGATGGTTGCCCAGCCCCATGACCGCAAAACGACGGCAGAGGAACTCTGGTGCGGTGGCAAGGCGAGCCAGAATCGGAACGGCGACCTCCGCAGGCCACTGAGCAAAGGCGTCAATGGCCTGTTTGCGCTCATAGATACTGCCCGATTGCAGCCATGCTTCGAGTTGAGGTTGGCGATCGCGGTCTGTCATACGTTCCTGCCTTCAATGACGGCCTAATACAGCCAAACACTCAACCTTAAAAACCTCAGCGTCAGGCTTCTGTTTTAGGGTAGATTCCCAAGCGATCGCGGTCAAAAAAGCCTCTGCTGACGGCGTTTCAACCACATCTATCCCCCATTCTCCTGGCTGTAACGCTTCAGGGTCGGCACTGGTCGGCGGAGTAGATTTTAGCCCCCCTAGTACCAGTAAATCTAGGTTGAGATCTGGGGTGAGATCTGGGGCTAGCGCCTGGGCGCGGCGGTGCTGCGCTAGGGCTTCGGCACAGTAGGTTCCGACCTGGGCAGGCGAATAGACTGGCGTGGGAAAGCGAATCTCAACCACCCAATGGGGATGTTGAATCAATCTACAGCGGATCTGAGGGCTATGACTGGCTAATCCCTGCTGAAAGATTGCCGCAAAGTCTTCTCGGCCGAGCGGGGGGATAGCCTCAGTAGACAGGTCAAAGTTATGAGAGAGCAGCATTCGTCCATCCATCGGCAATCCTCAGATTTCTGAAAACGTTTATAAAACTTCACATTTTTAGTGTAGGCTAAGGCTGTTTTCGGGGACAGTCTGTAGATTTATCCATCCAGAATGTGGCAGCCTAGCGTTGGGCCATCCAGCCGCACAGCCCAACGCTAGGCTGCTGGACGGAACTGTTTAAGCGCCTCAATTAACGGATCAAAGTAGGGGTGCAGCATCTCCTGTTCCTCAGGGGACATGGGTTTAAGGCTGGCTGTTTTAACCCCTTCTAGTCCCACAATCATGGCCGCTAGCGGCACTTGGAGAGCCTGATAGAGTTCTTCCATTGCCTGGAGCCCTTGGGTACTCAAGTAGTCTGTACGCTGTCCCGCAATACCGTAGGTAATGCAGCGGAGGAAATGCCAAAAATCTCGCCAGCAGGCTGTAGCCCGCTCAGCAGGATAAAGTCCGCCCCCTGGTTGGGTAATGGCAGGAAAGCTTTCTAACACTGTAGCCCTAGCCTCATCCACAATGCCGCCACTGCGATCGCGCAGGGCTTGGGCGAGGGAAATCAGCGCTGGATCAGGTGTCGCGAGCTGATTGAGCTGGGCAAAATCGGCATCGCTGAGATATTGACGTGCATCATCCGTCGCCTGAAACACCTGTAAAGCCTCGGTGCTGTAGTCAGGGTGCCAGGTCTGAAAGCTGACAATGCGCGATGCCGCAATCAGGGCAAGAATGCGATCGCTAAGGGGGGGTTGGGGTATTGCCATGACTGAACTGGGACGTAAACAACGGGAGACTGCGCCCATTTTGCCATGCGATCGCCTTCGGAACGATCAGCAGAATGTGCTGCCTAGAATGTGCTGCCTGCTGCGTTTATTCATTCGCCAATAGGCCTGAAGCTAACGGATAAGGCTTTCTCGTGTTGTGTGCAGGGTGAGCGGATGAGGTGTATCGAGTTCGTGGGCGGGCTGCTTCAGTAGCGTTGCACGCATAGATTCAGTCAGTCCCTGAACCTGAGTAAAGTCTGCACCCGCTATGCTTTCAAACTGTTCAAACTCCGTATCGGTCAAGTCCGCTGCCCGCAAGTCAACCCCTGCCAAGTTTGCTCCATTGAGACGCGCCCCACGTAAAAAGGCTCCCGTCAACCAAGCACTGCGGAGATCGGCCTGTACCAGACGCGCATAGCTCAGATTTGCCCCCGTTAAGTCTGCGCCTCCTAA
Source organism: Thermosynechococcaceae cyanobacterium MS004 (assembly GCA_022402525.1). Taxonomy (GTDB): domain Bacteria; phylum Cyanobacteriota; class Cyanobacteriia; order Thermosynechococcales; family Thermosynechococcaceae; genus JAAURS01. The sequence goes on along the minus strand of JAKRSB010000103.1, from coordinate 85,194 downwards.
GTATGCTCCCAGCAGCGAAGCGCCGTGGAGATCGGCCTGTTTGAGATTAGCCGTATTCAGAGGCGCTCCATTCAAAGTGGCTCCTGGCCCAATCGCCCCAGAGGATCGATAGGCAAAGTCAGATGGAAACTTCGTTTTGCTGTCGTAGCGTGCGTTTTGGAGTTTGGCACCCATCAGGTCAGCTCCAGTCAAGTCGGCTCCGCATAAGTTAGCGCGGTACAGACAGGCACCGCCCAGATTGCTCTGCCTGAGTACAGACCCACTCAAATCTGCCCCTCGTAGATCAGCCTCTTGTAAAGACGCATTGCTGAGATCCGCACCTTGCAGATTGGCTCGTAACAGAATGGCCTGCGTCAAGTTGATCTGCTGTAGATTCAGATTGCTGAAATCAAATTGATAAAAATCAGCCTGAACGGGTGATTGCCCTAGACTGAGTTTTTCGAAAAGTGCTTGCGCTCTATTTTGTCGTTCTGGCGTTTCTTGCGATTGAGCCGCGATGGATGGGTTCACCATGAATGGGGTCTGTGCTAAGTACTTATCTGTGTTGAGCGCTTATTAGTTGAGTGCTGATTAAATGCAGATGAGTGGAGCGAATAGATAGGCGTGATGACAGGATGAGTGCTTGATACCAGTGCGTCTTGGTATCAGCATAGACTTTTATCAGCATAGGTTTTCATCAACCTAGGATTGAAGGGCTCCCATGCTGTTATTGAGTGAGAGGTGATTCAATGCCGTTTGTTGCACCCAAAACGATGATGGAGTTTTTTCGTAAAAGCACGGGTGTTTGGTTTACTCAGCGAACGGTGCATCATTTTGACAGGGCTGCGGCCGACCAGTCTGGGGAGTCGAAGCTGTTTGTGCAAAGTGTTGAACCTGGGGATGCTGCGATTCAACAAGTTTGTGAGTGCCAAGGTCTTGACCCAGCGATCGCGGCTGGAGGAGCGAGCTTTCTATGGCAAGCTCATCCGTCACCGTCAGAACCCAATCCTGATCAGGCAGCTATCCTTGTGGATGTTCCCGATGATGAGACAGGACGTACTGGGAAGCTCTTCCGCAGTCAAGGCTATGTTGAAAAAATTCCCGTCATCAGCCGCTACTGGTTTGGCCAAGATGGCATCCTCACCATTGATACAGACTATGAGCAAAATCAAGGCCAGGAGCGCTGCTGGTTTATTACCGATGATTTTCGGGTGCGTGTCAGTACCGTTCGGATGATGGATGGAATTTATTTAATGACCTACTGCTCAGAGCGCCGCTGTATTCTAGATGCCGATCTCGCCGCTATGGTTGAGTTCAATCAGGCTCGGATTGGTTAGCTTCCGGACTGGATATTGAGACTGGATATTGGGGGGCTGGGGACTCAAAACTGGGGTTGAATTTCAATTTATTTGTGATTGCGCTGGGCTGGATTAAGGATCGTTACTTTCTTTCATACTCACGGGTTGCCAAATCAGCAGATCTTTTATCGTTTAGAGTTGAGTCCGTGATCACATTCCTGGTACGCATATTTCTAAAAGGCATGTTCTTTGTAAATCTGTAACCCTATGTATAAAGTTTTTCAAGAATACCTAGAGAGATCGCTGCTGGATCGGTTTGATTTACAAAGCCGTCCGATTCCGGCTGGGCTAGAGTCTCAAGTTAGCGAACGGGGTAAGCATCCTGCTACGATTCAAAGCTGGTGTTACCAATGTCCTGAGTTTCGTAAAATTCGCTACACCTACATTGATGCTGGGGTTAGCGCCCAGATTTTTAACTGCGTTATTTACCCAAATTACCAGTACGAATTGCCCCTTCTTGGGATCGACTTTCTTTCCTTTGGGCAAGTCAAGAATCTAATTGTGATGGACTTTCAGCCGTTGTTTCAGGATGAAGCCTATCTAGAGCGCTATATTCATCCCCTTAAGAGACTCCACGACAGCTATCCCGATTTGACTCAAGATCTGGAAATGAAGTTTTACGATGCGAATCAGTATTTTTCTAAATATCTACTGTTTGCAAAGACCGATTCTGAAACCGTTAAGACCCGCGCTTTTGAAGCATTCAAAGATTACCTCAATCTTTACTGGGAGATATTAGCCGCAGCGGAACCTCTGAACGATCCGTCGGATATTCAGCGAATTGTCAAAGCACAGAAAGACTACGACCAGTACAGCGCAGATCGAGATCCAGCTTCGGGGTTATTCAGCAGCTATTTTGGTCATCCTTGGGCGGAGCGCTTTCTGTACGAGTTTTTGTTTGAGGATGCTAAGTCCGTTGCCCTTGCGGTTCAGAGTGGTTGAGAGTTGAAATGTCTATTGGAACGACATCCCAAACCCTTTATCAGCCCTTTTTAGATCATGCGATCGCCCAGATTCAGGCTCGTCTGGATCTGCAGCCCTACCCCATTCCAGAAGGGTTTGAGTCTAAGTCGGCGAGGGTGGGCAAAGGCAAGCGCGAAGATGAAGTTCTGACCACCAGTTACGGATATCAAAGTTCTAAGCTTCGACAAATTCGAGCGTCGCATGTGCAGGGGGGAAACACCCTTCAGGTGCTGAATTTTGTCATCTTCCCCCATCTCAACTATGACTTGCCCTTTTTTGGGGCCGATCTCGTCACCCTGCCAGGGGGGCATCTCATTGCCTTGGACATGCAGCCCCTCTTCCGCGACGACCCAGACTACCAGGCCAGATACACCCAGCCCGTGCTGCCTATTTTTGAATTCTATCGACAGCATCTGCCTTGGGGGGGCGATTTTCCAGAAGAGGCCAGCGCTTTTTTCTCTCCCGCCTTTTTGTGGACAAGGCCAACCCAAACGGATGTGGTTGAAACTCAGGTGTTTGAGGCGTTCAAAGCGTATCTTAAGCTTTACCTAGACTTTGTGGATCAGGCGGTTCCGGTGACCGACCCTGAAACCTTGGCGGAGATTAAAGCAGCACAGATGCGCTATGTGGGCTACCGCGCTGAGAAAGATCCGGCAAGGGGAATGTTTACTCGGTTTTATGGATCTGAGTGGACGGAAGAGTACATCCACGGCTTTTTGTTTGACTTGGCGCGATCGCCCACAGCACCGCTATGACGCAACCGCTCTCCAAGGCTAGCGCTCCTTTGAAATCTGCACTTTTGATGCTGTGACGATCTCCGACGAGCCGCATTGGCTGTTCAGCTTAGGGATCTTGTAAAAATAACTTAATCAACTCATAACTTAATCAACTTTTGCGTCTCTTCGGGTTCATTCCCCGCCGCTTGTGGCGTCCTGAAGCACAGCGTCTTTCGGGTGCTGTTGAGCGCAGCCGGGCCGTGAAGCGTGCGAGCGGAGCGCAGTGATACACCGTCCGCTTGCAGCGGAGAGGTGCATTGAATTTTCAGCTAAGCATCTACGGAATTGGTTTGCCCACGGCTGCTGTGCCTCACAAGCTTGCAAACCGCTGTATCTCTCGAAGTAACTCTCTATAGTAGTAAGTAGGTTCGTTTTACCCAGTCTGAATGTTAGCCCGCATCCAAGATCTCGCCCAAGACTTTGCGCCACGTCTTATTGAAATTCGCCGCCACCTTCATAGCCATCCTGAGCTGAGCGGGCAAGAATACCAGACTTCTGCTTATGTGTCAGGGGTGCTTTCTTCCTGTGGGCTTCAGGTGCAGGAGGGGGTCGGGAAGACGGGTGTAGTTGCCAATCTCCCCGGCAAAGATCAAATGGCGGAACCCTATCTGGCGATTCGGACGGATATGGATGCCTTGCCGATTCAGGAGCGCACGGGGCTAGACTTTAGCTCTCGAACGCAGGGGGTGATGCACGCCTGTGGTCACGATATTCATACCACGGTGGGCTTGGGTACGGCGATGGTTTTGGCAGAGCTGCGATCGCAGTTGCCTGGCGCAGTACGGTTTTTGTTTCAGCCTGCAGAGGAAATTGCCCAGGGGGCGGGCTGGATGATTGCAGATGGGGCAATGGATGGGGTAGAGAGCATTTTGTCGCTCCATGTTTTTCCCACGGTTCCAGCGGGGTCGATCGCGGTGCGCTATGGTGCGCTGACGGCTTCAGCCGACGACTTTGAACTCACGATTTTGGGGGAGTCTGGCCATGGTGCCCGCCCCCATGAGGCGATCGACGCCATTTGGATTGCGGCACAGGTGGTGACGACGCTCCAGCAGGCTATTAGCCGTACTCAAAACCCGCTGCGCCCTGTGGTATTTACGGTCGGTCAGATTAGCGGCGGACGGGCACCCAATATTATTGCCGACCAAGTGCTGCTCAAAGGCACAGTGCGATCGCTCCATCCTGAAACCCACGCCAACCTGCCCCAGTGGATTGATAACATTGTGGCCGGCATTTGTCAGACCTATGGCGCAAAGTATCATCTCAAGTATGAGCGCGGCGTGCCTTCCGTCCAAAACGATCCGCAGCTCACCCAGCTTCTGGAGCAGTCTGCTCAGGCAGTTTTGGGAACAGAGCATGTGAGCGTTCTGCCAGAGCCATCCTTAGGAGCAGAAGATTTTGCAATGTTTCTGAAGTATGCCCCTGGCGCAATGTTTCGTCTGGGCACTGGGCTGAGCAACAAGCTCAACTATCCTCTGCACCACCCGCTGTTTGAGGTGGACGAAACAGCGATCGTGACTGGAGTGATGACAATGGCCTATGCTGCCTACAGCTACTGGGTACAGAAGCACCCCACCGCATAGCTCCTCTGCGGCCTAACTCTCTCCGAAATAATTCTTCTAAACTCAATGCGCACGATCGCCGAAATTAACGAAAAGATTAAATCCGGCTCCGTGGTTGTGCTGACGCTGGAGGAGCTTAAGGCCAAGGTTGCAGCGGTGGGCATTGCGCAGACGGCAAAGGAGGTGGACGTGGTGGTTGCTGGCACCTTTGAGCCAATGGAAGCATCGGGCGCAATCCTCAATCTAGGCCACACTGATCCGCCCATTAAGATCCGGCAGTGTTGGCTGGACGGGGTACTAGCTTATTCTGGCTTTGGTGCGGTCGATCTGTACCTCGGCGCATCTCAATCGGCAGAGCCACTAGGCATGGCTGAGCTGAACGAGAGCGAAGAACCTGGCGATCGCGGGGGCGGTCACGTCATTGAAGACCTGATTGCGGGCAAGACCGTGCAGCTACGAGCCACGGGACAATCTACAGACTGCTATCCCCGCGCCACCCTAGATACGATTATCACCAAGGACACGATTAATCAGTTTTATCTCTTTAATCCGCGCAACCTTTACCAAAACTTTATTGTGGGCGTTAATGGCGGCGATCGCCAGCTCCATACCTACCTTGGCCCCCTTCAGCCCCGCCTAGGGAATGCCGTCTACTCTAATCTAGGGGCACTTGCACCCCTCTTTAATGACCCACGTCTGCGACTCTTGGGCATTGGTTCACGCATTTTTCTCGGTGGCGGCATTGGCTATATTACTTGGGAAGGCACCCAGCATTTCCCACTCCAGAAGCGCCTGCCCAACGATACGCCCATCGGCCCTGCTGCCACCCTTGCCCTCATCGGTGATGCCAAACAAATGAACCCCAAATGGGTACGCGGCTGCTACTTCAAGCAGTATGGCCCATCTCTCATGCTGGGCGTAGGTGTACCGCTGCCCGTCCTCGATGAAGAAGTGGTGCGCTGCTGCGCTGTCAAGGATGAAGACCTTGTTGCGCCCATCATTGACTTTTCAATTCCCCGCCGGGTGCGCCCGACGTTTGGGCTAGTGACCTACGCCCAGCTTAAATCTGGCAGAGTCAAGATTGAAGGCAAAACTGTGCGGGTTGCGCCCCTTGCTAGCGTTGCCCTCTCCCGTCAGGTTGCCCAAGAGCTCAAGCAGTGGATTGAAAACGGCTCCTTCACACTGACAGCGCCCGTAGCTCAGATTCCCGATGATCGTAAGTTTATTGCCCAAGAAATTTGGGGTTCTCAGACCGTTTTGGAATAGACATTTGGAATAGAGGTTTTGCATGAAGATCCCTGCACCCTGAAGGCTCCTCACCGTCCTATACTAAAATCTTGGCTGTAGACGCTAGAAACCCCATGACAGCAAAACTAAAGCCCGACTGGGCTGGTGAAGATCTGCTCTCTCGATTGGTGAATGTACTCATTCAGACCAAGCCTATCTACGCTCTAATGAAGCAACAGGCGCGGCAGGTTTTGATTAAAACCGCTGAGAAAAATGGCGTACCCTGGCGGCAGACCGTTCAAGAGTTTGAAGCTTCTGCTGTTCAGCATCGGCTAGCAGCCATTACTCAGCCAGAGATTACCTACCCAGACTACTATCGCGTCCCTTTCCATGCCTATGATGCGGGAAATCTCTGCTGGCTGGCCGCTTTTGAAGCAGAGCCGGCCACCCACGCCATGGCGCTGCGTATTTGGCCGGATGAAACCTTGACTTGGCAAACCGCTCAAGCTCGGCTGCGCGCCAGCTTTCATGAAATCTTAGCGGCCCATGGCCCACAACAGGTTTCAGATATTTTGGATTTGGGCTGCTCGGTGGGCATTTCGGCGCTAACCCTGCACCAGTTCTATACAAAACAGCAGAACAGACCCGTGCAGACTGTGGGGCTAGATCTATCTCCCTATATGCTGGCTGTTGCTCAAGAGCGAGACATCAATCAATCCATCAGGTGGGTGCATGGCAAAGCCGAGCAAACGGGGTTTCCCGATCAGTCTTTTGACCTAGTAACGCTACAATTTTTGATTCATGAGCTACCTCGCACCGCCAGTCGTGCAGTGTTCCAAGAAGTGCTGCGGGTTTTAAGACCGGGGGGCTGTATTGCGATCGTGGATAACAATCCTAAGTCTGCGGTTATTCAAAAACTACCTGCGGTGCTGTTTACTCTAATGAAAAGTACAGAACCCTGGAGTGATGATTACTATACATTTGATGTAGAGTCTACACTGCAATCCGTTGGATTTAGTGATGTAAAAACGCTGGAAAGCGACCCCCGCCACCGCACAATTTTAGCCAACAAGCCGACCTCTAGCGTCTAATTGGATGACTTTATCTAGGTCTAGCATTTAGGTACGGCGCTGAAGAGCCGCACGAGCTAAGAGATGAGCGCAAACCGAGCGTGCTGCTTTAGAGCGCTGCTTTGACCTGGTCGGTAAACCAATCAATAATTTGCTGAAGTGTTAGCTGTTCAATCCCTACGTCTGCCTGCTGGGCAATTTTTTGTAGCGGCGAGAGCGAAGCGGTTAATAGGTTGCCAAACCAGTCGACAAAGGATTTGTCCTGAGCATCCAGGGACTGCATCTGATCGTCCTGTCGGAGCCAGTCCATAATTTGCTGCGGCTGTAGGTCTGCGATCGCCACGCCTAGCCCCTGACTTATGACCTGAAGATACCGCCAGCTATAGACCGTAATCCGAATCGAAAAGCGATCGCGGGTGGGCAGGAGCGTTTGATCAATTTGGCTACACTCCTCCGGCGACAAAAAGCGGTTGAGAGATTCAGGTAGGTTTAGCATGGGGTATGAATGCAGCGTCACTTCAATACTACGGCAGCACAACAAGTGCGGCACAACAAGTGCGGCACAACAAGGACAGTCGCGCCTTGTCCTTGAACTCAGCATACCCTCACTACAGTTTGGGAATAAATCTTGGGGACTGCTGCCACCAGATACGGTGAGGAGCCACTTTCTACTGCATCTCTAATGCGTCGAGGGATTAATCGGGACAGCACCAGTCCCAACTCATCCGAACGAAAGGGACAGCACCAGACTCAACATCAGGCTAAGTGCCAAACTAAGCCTTAGCTTTATTTTGATTGGTTTTAGAGCCAGTGGCGCTCCCAGTAGCGATCCCAGTGGCGGTCTTTGTCTTTTTTGCACCAGTGGCAGTTGCTGTGGTGGCTTTACCAGTGGTGGATGTTGTCTTTGTGGTTTTGGTCTTGCCAGTCGCTTTACTTGCGGTTTTGCCAGCAGATTGAGTTTTTGTGGTCTTTTTCCCTTTTTTGGTGCCAGCCTTTGCCTCAATGAGCTGGATTGCCTCTTCTAAGGTGATATTTTCGACCGTCTTATCTTCTGGAACGCTCACATTGGTCTTGCCGTACTTGATATAGGCTCCATAAGGTCCATCATAAATATTGATCGGTTCGTCAGCATCAGGGTGCTTCCCTAACTCCCGTAACGCCTGCTTGGAAGCCCGTCGTCCCCGGCCACTCTTGGGAATCGCCAGCAGTTCCAGCGCTCGCGCCAGCTCAACCGTAAACAGGTTATCTTCAGCTTTGAGGGAGCGATAATCCTGCCCGCCCTCTTTGCCTTGGTCATGCACAACATAAGGGCCAAAACGCCCTAGCCCTACCTTTACCGGACAGCCCGATTCGGGATGGGTACCAAGGGTGCGGGGTAACGCCAAGAGCTGAAGCGCCATGTCTATCGTCACGTCTTCTAGGGCAATCCCCTTAGGTAAAGAGGAGCGTTTGGGCGTCTTTTTCCCCGGTGGGGGAGCGTCTCCCAACTGAATATAGGGGCCATAGGTCCCGACCAATCGGTAGATTGGCTCCGCTGTCTCAGGATGTAGCCCAATTTTTTCTGGCCCTTCCAGCTTTTGCTTTAGGATTAGCTCCACCTGTTCTGGGTTGAGGTCAGCAGGGGTCATGTCCTTGGGTAAGGAAGCCGTAACGGGCGTTCCGTCTTTTTCAGACTCCACGTAGGGGCCAAATTTGCCAATGCGTACCTTGGCTTCAAGATTGCCTAGGTCAATGGTGCGCGCTTCTAGGGTATCAATCGCGGATTCGCGGTCTTTGACCTGATGCTCTAGTCCTGTATCTCCTAAATAGAAGGACTTGAGGTAGGGAAGCCACTCTACTTCCCCAGTCGAAATATCGTCCAGGGTCTGCTCCATGCGTGCCGTAAAGCCCACGTCCACGAGATCTGGAAAATACTGCTCCAGTAGCGCGGTGACGGCAAAGGCCGTAAAGGTGGGCACTAGGTTGTTTCCCTGGCGCTGGGCATAGCCGCGATCAATGAGGGTGCCGATGACGGAGGCATAGGTGCTGGGGCGTCCGATGCCTTCGCTTTCTAAGGTTTTGACGAGGGATGCATCGGTGTATCTGGCGGGGGGCTGGGTTTCATGACCGATCGCCTCTAGGTCTTGGGCTACTGGGCGATCGCCTGCTTTGAGGGGGGGCAAAATGACTTCCTGGTCGTCGAGGGCGGCATCAGGATCGTCGGAGCCTTCCACGTAGGCTCGAAAGAATCCAGGAAAGTCGATTCGTTTGCCGCTGGCTCTAAAGCCTGCATCTTCTACGGCAAGCTGAACCGTGACATAGGTTTGACGGGCCTCTGCCATCTGGGTGGCCACAGTGCGCTTCCAGATCATTTCGTAAACAGCCAGTTCCACGGCCTTCAGCCCCGTCTCCTTGGGGGTACGGAACGGACTGCCCGCAGGACGAATGGCTTCGTGGGCTTCTTGAGCGCCCTTAGATTTGGTGGTGTATTGACGAGGCTTGGGGCTGAGGTAGTCCTTGCCGTAGAGTGCCTCCACGCACTCACGGGAGGCCGCGATCGCCTGTTCCGAGAGATGCACCGAGTCGGTACGCATGTAGGTGATGTAGCCCTGCTCATAAAGGCTTTGCGCCACCCGCATGGTATCCCGTGCCGCTAGACGCAGCTTGCGGTTTGCCTCTTGCTGAAGGGTTGAAGTGGTAAAGGGGGCAGAGGGCTTACGGGTGACCGGACGTTCTTCGATGGCCGAGACGCTCCAGGCTTTATCCGTTAGGCGCTTCTGAAGCGCTCTGGCTTCCGCTTCATCGAGCAGCTTGACCCTGCGGCCAGCAATCAACTGTCCGGTATTTTCGTCAAAGTCACTGCCTGTAGCGAGCCGCTGCCCGCCAAGGGTCACAAGCTTTGCAGAGAACGGCACCTCGTTTTGAGCCAGGGTGGCCTTGAGATCCCAATAGCTGCCCTGACGGAAGGCGCGGCGCTCGCGCTCGCGCTGGACTAAGACCCGCACCGCAACGGACTGGACTCGGCCAGCGGACAAGCTGGGGGCAATTTTTTTCCAGAGAAGGGGCGACAGGGTATAGCCCACCAATCGGTCTAAGATGCGGCGGGTTTCCTGGGCGCGCACCAGCCGTTGATCTACTTCTCGGCAATGCTCCAGGGATGCCTTAATTGCCTCCTCAGTGATTTCATGAAACACCATGCGCTTAATAGGCACTTTGGGCTTCAGGAGCTGAATCAGGTGCCAGCTAATGCTTTCCCCTTCGCGATCTTCGTCAGTGGCAAGGAGTAATTCATCGGCTTCAGCTAGGGCGTCTTTCAGCTCTTTGACAATCTTTTTCTTATCCTTTGGCACCACGTACAGCGGCTCAAAGTCTGCATTAACATTCACGCCCAGAGAAGACCATTTCTCGGCCTTTACCGCCGCTGGAATTTCGCTGGCGTCTCGCGGCAGATCGCGAACATGCCCCATCGATGCCTCAACCCGATAGCTAGAGGGGAGAAAGTTGCGGATGGTTCGGGCTTTGGTCGGTGACTCAACAATAACCAGCGTGGACATAGTGCTCGATGTGCTCGATCAACAATTGGAAACAGATCTTAGTGAAATGGGCTTTAGAGCGCGGCAGGCCGTGAATATGCTGCAGTGTGTGGCTGCAATAAACTTGCTAGTGCACTTGCCAGTAAGTTGGCCAGTGAGTTGGCCAGTGAGTTGGCCAGTGAGTTAGCTTGAGTGCCGCCGAAAGTGGATGCGTTCAGACAGTCAAGCAGTAATGCATAGACTGCGAGCCTTCAGATTCAGATTCGAGGTTGCCTACCAAACTTTGAAGCGCCAAGGTTTGAAGCGCCAAGGCATCCTGAATCCTTCTCAAGTTTTTGACATTGGCAGGCCTGAATTGCCTGAAAACGGCATCTACCTTGCTAAATCGATCCCCTTTGCAGAAATCATAGCGCTTCTTTAATCTATATCGTGTTTTGGGGATATTGTGTTTTGAGACTTGTTTTGGCAACAATGCACGTTAGAATTCTCAACAGACTGCCGCTCGCACAAACGAGATAAAGCAAACGTTTTGGACGAGGTGTTTTGAATGAAACGTCTTGAATAAAGTGTTTTGGATGAAAGGTTTTGGATAAAACAACTTAAATCCGAACCGTTTGGCGACGTATTTCTTAGCGCTTGGAACTTACTGACGTATCCCTATGGACTTTACCAACCTCGCCAGTCAGCTCAATGCTGGAGTCATTCTGCCAGAGAGCACCGTTGTTATCACGCTGCTTGTTGTCTTGGTGAGTGATTTACTTTATGGCCGGGCTTCAGCTCGGTGGACACCCTATTTTGCGATCGCGGGTCTGCTGGTGGCGTTTGGGCTGCTGTGCTTGCAGTGGGATCAGCCAAACACCCTGGCGTTTTTAGGAAGCTTCAATGCGGACAACCTCAGCATTGTGTTTCGCAGCATTATTGCGCTCTCTTCTGCGGTCACAATTTTGATGTCGGTGCGCTATGTAGACCAAGCTGGTAGCGCCATTGGCGAATTCATGAGCATTTTGCTCTCGGCCACGGTGGGCGGCATGTTTTTGTCCGGGGCGGAAGAGCTTGTGATGATCTTTGTCTCCCTGGAGACGCTCAGTATTGCCTCTTACCTGATGACGGGCTACATGAAGCGGGATCCGCGCTCTAATGAAGCTGCGCTAAAGTACCTGCTCATTGGGGCGTCTAGCTCCGCGATTTTCCTGTATGGCCTATCGCTTCTCTACGGGCTATCTGGGGGTAAAACCCACTTGGCCGATATTGCTCTAGCACTGGGCAACGGTACGGAAAACACCTTAGCCCTGGTGATTGCGCTGGTCTTTGTGATTGCTGGAGTGAGCTTTAAGATTGCGGCAGTGCCCTTCCATCAGTGGACACCGGATGTCTATGAGGGCTCGCCCACGCCCGTGGTTGCGTTTCTGTCCGTGGGGTCTAAGGCCGCAGGGTTTGCCTTAGCCATTCGCCTACTGACGGATGCGTTTCCGGCGCTTATTGAGCAGTGGCACTTTATTTTTACGGCGCTGGCCATTCTCAGCATGATTTTGGGCAACGTGGTGGCGATCGCCCAGACCAGTATGAAGCGGATGTTGGCCTACTCATCCATTGCCCAGGCTGGATTTGTGATGATTGGGATGGTGGTGGGCACCGAAGCGGGCTACGCCAGTATGGTGTTCTACCTGATGATTTATCTCTTCATGAACCTGGGTGCCTTTGCCTGCATTATTCTCTTTGCACTGCGCACCGGAACCGATCAGATCAGCGATTACGCGGGGCTATATCACAAAGACCCATTCCTGACGCTGGCCTTAAGTATTTGTCTTTTGTCTCTGGGTGGAATTCCGCCCCTGGCAGGTTTTTTTGGGAAGCTGTATTTATTCTGGGCAGCTTGGCAGGCGGGAGCCTATGGGCTGGTTCTGCTGGGGTTAATTACCAGCGTCGTGTCGATTTACTATTACATTCGCGTCGTCAAGATGATGGTGGTCAAAGAGCCCCAAGAAATGTCAGAGGTCATCAAAAACTATCCGGTTATTTCCTGGCAGCCCTTTGGAATGCGTCCGCTTCAGGTGGGTGTATTCCTGACCCTAATCTCGACCTCCTTGGCCGGAATCTTATCGAATCCCCTGTTTACGCTGGTGAATCACTCCGTGGCCGATGTGCCCATGCTCCAGGGACACCCCTTAGTGGCAAGAAATGCAGCCGAGAAGGCGCGATCACCCCTGGCAGTGGTCGGATTCCCCATTAACGCACAGGATAAGTCCTAGAATTTAGCCCTCAAGCTAGCGTATTGCATCAAGCAAGTTGATTTTGGAGTTTAACTCTGAGATTTATTAATCTGCGATAGCGCCCAGGTTTCTAGGTAATTTAATTCCGGAAGGGGCGTTTGGACTGCGGCTTGACGATAGATCCTGAGTGCATCCTTGGGCCGCTGTAAAATGCTCAGCAAGAGCCCTTGAGCGATCGCCATTTCCACTGAGGCAGAAGACTCCTCAAGCATGGGCATAAATTTCTGCACAATAATCGGCTTTAGGGGCAACAGGTTGCGCAGCGTCTCGGACTGCTGGGGGGGCTGTGTTAAGTCTTCTCGCAGTAGGGACTGAAGGGTCGCAAAGTCTTGGAGGGCTAAGGGCTTACGGTTGAGGATAAATCGCGTTAGTCCCCGCAATAAAAGGGTGGCTGAATCTTGGGGGTTTTGTCTGAGCGCGGCATCGTAGCTGCGCACTGCGTCTTTGGTGCGCCCTACCTGAAGCAGTAAGTTGCCCTGCGATCGCCAGACTGCGATATTTTCAGGGTCTAATCGGGATGCATTGCGATAGCTGAAAATAGCGCGCTGGGGCTGCCCCATGATCTCCAACATCTCGGCTTGATCAATCCACAAATCCGCACGGCTGCGCTCATACTTAAGCGCCTGGTTGAAGCTGTGGAGGGCTTCTTCATGCTGCCCTAGTTGTCGCAGAATTTTTCCCCGTCCCTGCCAGCCCAGCGCATTGGCTGGGTGTACCTTAAGGCTTTGATCGTAGGCATTGATTGCGGCTTTATGATTTTGCTGCTGCTCTAGCAGTTTGGCCTTATGAACCCAGGCGTAGCTGTGGTTTGGCATCAGCGATAGGGTTTGGCTGTAGTCTGCAAGAGCCTCTGGATAGCGCTCTAGCTGATGCTGGGCGATCGCGCGGCCATACCAAACTTCTGCTTCAAAATTAGGATTTTGAGAATGAGGATTTTGAAGATTAGAGTTTTGAGAATTAGGATTTTGAGAATGCCGTATTAGAGGATCGTAACTTTCAAGGGCTTTATCGTAACTGGCGATCGCGGCTTCAAATTTCCCCATGCTGCTGAGAATCTGACCTCGCTGAAACCAAAGGTCAGGGGTGAACTGCTGAGCGGCAATGAGGAGATCGTACCTTGCGAGGGTTGCTTCCTGCTCCTGTGGTTCAGAGGAAGGGAAGAGAGAATCCTGATCGGCTTTGCCCTGCGGCTTTTGAGCAAGCCTGCGGTAGAGGACTGCCCCAATCAGCAGCGCGACAAAAAGAAGCTTGCCGGACTCCGCAAATTCGCGGTAGGCAACACTCATCATGGCTTGAGATATGCCCAATCCTTCACTGACATGGCTGACCAGTCCCCAAAAGCCTTGGCTAAAAGCAGGCACAGTCCAAAATAAGCCTAAGAGGACAAGGTAGCCATAGCGTCCCCACCGCTGGGTAGTCTGCTGCACTGTCTGGGGCAGCCAGGGTTCCAGAATGCCAAACCCATCAAAGGACGGAATCGGCAATAGGTTGAAAAAGAACCCTGCAACCTGAAAGGTAGCGATCAGCGCCAGGGCGTTCCAGCCCCAAAAGTCAGGGGTCGCCCAGCCCAACTGAAACGGAATGGCTAAGGCGATCGCCACCAATCCTGTCGCAAGGGGCCCAGCAGCCGAGACCGCACTCTGCCAAGCGCGATTGCGCAGGAGTTTTGTGTTGATATAGACCGCCGCACCGGGCAGCGCTATGCCGCCCATGATTAAAAAAATAACGGGCAGCACCAGGCTATAGCCGATATCCGTATATTTGAGGGGATTCAGAGTCAGGTAGCCTTTCTCTTTGACAGTGGTATCGCCGCCATAGTAGGCCACAATCGCGTGACCAAACTCGTGGAAACACACCGTGGCCACCCAACCCAATAAAACGGCGATCGCTACTATCAATCCACGCATCCACATACCCAGGTCAAATCTGCTCTAACTAGCCTATATTGCCCATTTCAGCACCTGACCGTCTTGCCTAGCACAGCCATTTCAGCAGGCTGGATTCAGCACAGACCTTCCTGATGAATCAATGAGTCAGGATGAATGGGCCGGAATGAATGGGCCGGAATGAATGGGCCGAAATGAATGGGCCGAAATGAATGGGTCAGGATGGATGGGTCAGGGTGAATGGGTCAACAAAGCTAGGGCATCCCATTGCAATGGATCTAGGGAAGCATTTTCCCAGTCCACTTCACAAACATAGGCTTGGTGAAGGCTGCAGTGGCGGAGATTTGCTCCTCTCATGCTAGTGTAGGCAAGCTTTGCCTTTTGTAAATTGGCCCCGCTAAAGTTTCCCCAGGCGCAGTTTGCGCTAAAAAGATCGGCCCCTGTCAGGTCAGCATCCACGAGGTAAGCCCGACAAAGATTTGCCCCCCGCAGGTTGGCATCGGTCAGGTCTGCGCCGCAGAGATGGGCGTTAATTAGAACCGCATCATGGAGGTTGCTGTGGCTGAGATTTGCTTGGCAAAGATGGGCGCTAATTAGGATCGCCTCGCCTAAGTCAGCACGATTCAGATGGCTTTGGTTTAGATTTGCCTCCGTAAAGTTGGCCCCCCGAAGGGTGGTGCCAATTAGGTTGACGCGATTCAGTTTGGCCAAGGCTAAGTTAGCGTTGAGAAGGGTTGCGCCAATCAAGTTTGCATCGCTCAGGTCAGCGTTCTGAAGCTGTGCCTGCTCTAGAGTTGCAACAACAAGCTGAGTGCCATTGAGTTCCGCTGCTTCTAGATGGGTGCGGGTCAAGTTTGCATTATTTAAGATGGCGCGGCTGAGGGTAGCCTGGGTGAGAACGGCCTCTTGAAGGTCAGCTTGAGCAAGGTTAGCCTGGGCTAAATTGGCCTGGGCTAAGTTCCAGCCCCGCAGGAATTGCCCCTGGAGGTTTGGAATGATTTCGGGATGCTGCGATCGCCATTCATTCCAAACACCCACCCCAGCCTTGAGAGTTGCAACATGCTCTAGATTTGCCATTGATTTTGATCTCACAGGTTCTTCTAGCTCAGGTTTTTCTAGCTCACAGGTTCTTCTAGTTTACGGGCGTGACGTCTGTATGCTCGCGCCCCATTCCGTTTTCTAGAGCGGTTAACACCGCCGCCGCCGCTGCCATAATGTCCTGCTCTTCGCCACCAAGATAAAGTCGACCAAAGATGCCAACGGCCTGAATTTCTAGGATATTAATGAAAGCCGCTTTCTCAGCTTCATTGGCAGCCAAGGCCGCATAGGCGGCGGGCTGCACTTCCATGACGTAAAGAGTCTGGCCGGCCAGCAGCATCTGCCCTCGACGGGTGCGGTTAATAAGCTGCGCTTGGTGCGCGTCAATATTGCGAATCACCTGACTTGATACAACGCGAGGCCGGAGACAGTCATGGCGCTCAAGCCCCATATAGTTCAAAATAGCGCGGGATGCTGCCTGAATATCGGCCTGGCGCGTGCCGTGAACCTCCAGGAGGCCGTATAGTCGCTCCACAACCTGCACACCAGGCCGAACCACCGCCGCCTTCAGTGCAACATCCATAATGCGGTTAATTTCAATGCCGGGGGAAATCTCGATCCAGAGAGAGGTGTCTCCAGGGAGGGGCAAGAAGCCGAAGGCCACGGTTCCCATATACGCCGCGTGCTGAGGCTGCAGGTTGTCTAAGTAGACGTAACTTCGTAGTTCAATGCCCAAGTTTGGCGCTCTCCTTGTCCGGTTCTGACGGCAGGCGGATGCACTGCAGTCACTGATTTTACCCTGGGGACGGGTCTGAATGCGAATCTATGGGCAAATGTCCAGCAATTCCAAATTCAAAACGCGTTTAGAGCATTTCAGACTATCAACGCCCATTAATGGGCCCATTAATGAACCCATTAATGCCCATCCGTTGAGCTTGAGCTGAATGAGAAACAAGGATTTCAGTCCCTAGTTTTGTTGAATTTGGAGTTGCTAGTCTGCACTGCTGTAGCTCAGCGCGTTACCGTTCCGAGGCATGATTCACCCAAATCATGATTTAGGCTAGGCTGGCGTCAACCCAAGCCTAGCCTGGAGCAGCACATAAAGTACCCTAGACAGCTCTCGACGGCGGAGCCTTTGTGTATCTACGGGTGTTTTTGAAAAGAGCTGATCTACTTTTCCACCCGCTTTACCCAGAATAATCGCCAGTTGCTCGCGGGTGGCGCTGCGCTCTGGTTCAAAACGCTGATTGCCGACGCCAGAAATCATGCCGTTCTTAAGAAGGGCTTCAATGCTAGAAAATGCAAAGTGATCCGAGGGCACGTCCCTAAAGCTTGGCTGGGAGTCTGCGCGTAAGTCTAGGCTGAGCAGATTGGCGATCGCCACAGCCACCACGCCCCGACTCACTTCCCCCTCTGGCCTAAAGTTGAGCGACCCAAAATTTTCAGTGCGGACAATGGCTGCTGCCGCCAAAACCTGAATGGCTTCAAAGTCGGGATCATCATGGGAGACATCGTTAAACCAAAACAGCGGCACTCCCTGCCGCGCCAGCTCTCCCTGGAATTTTCGCAATAGGCGCGTCTCTTTTGCGACCTCCCGCAGCGCTACGCCCTCCCTTAGCGCAAAAGCCGCAAGGTAGCCGCCTGCCTCCCCAATCGCCCATTCAATGGGGTGCATTCGGTAGGCAGAGTTTGTGATGTGGGTGGTGCCGATGCTTTTGGCTGACAAAATGAGGCCGTCTGTCCGTAGGGGAATGAGCGCCCCCAGCGGAATCGTAAAGGGCAATGACCGATTGCCTGCTGTCCCTAAGTCCACATGACCCGGCTCTAGGCTAGGGTGAAAGTCGAGGTAGTGGTACTGCCCAATGCCAACGCTATCGCTAAAGCTCCGGGCGCGGGCTGCACCAGGGAAAAATTGAGTTGACACATCCTCATGGCGAATGGTTGTCAACGCCACGCCGCGCCGCGCCTCTCGGATATATGGCTCTAGCGCAATACCGTCAACTGTCCAGGTGAGGTCGCCCCTTGCGACAAGATCGCGATTGCGGGTCTGCAAGAAGTGAAGGTATGCCTGAGCGCGATCGCGTCCCTGTTGGATGTGGCGATCGCGTTCAGCGCGGCTGACGCCCGTGAGCGCCCCAAAGCGATAGTCATTGCCGCAGCCAAGGGGTGCATTGGGGCGATTTTCAGGATCTAGGGGACTGGTTCCCCAATTCATCACGCTCACATCTCCCAAATGGGACTGCGGGGATTGAGCATCTTCACGCACCCTCAGGAGACGGCGATATCGAAAAATGCCGGAGGGGTCAAAAAAGGATCGCCCCTGCCACTGTCCTTGAGACTTTACCCAAAAGGTATCGGTAAACTCTGCCGGATCTAGCCAGGGTTCAGCGCCGTAGCCCAATGGTGCTGGAATCTCCTGCGCACGGTCTTGCGTTCGTGCCACTACTGCACAAAAGGTAAATGCCTGCTGACAGAGTGGGCGTGGCTCCTCTGGCAGAATAGCCTCTCCCGTTTCGCTGCGGGACTCTTGCCCCACCCGCGATTCAATGCCGCCCAACTCTAGTACATCGCCTAGGTCCGTGGCCTCAATCACCACCTTGCCCATCACCGTAAACTGAGCGCCTGTTTCTCGATCTTGAAACAAGACCCCGCGCACTCGCCGATATTCTCCCGATGGCTCCTCCACTAGAACCTGAATGGGGTCTGCTAACGGAATCAGCGTGAGCTGACCTGAGGTCAGGTACGGCTCAACCCCTTGATTAAAGGCGATCGCAGCGGCCACGGGCGTTACCGCAAAATGGCTCACCCAGCCCCCCCCTGGATTGTAAAGAGGTTGTCCCTCAACGGGCTGAAGGGTTCTCATGCGATCGCGCAGTTCACGCTGTGTCCTAGACAGCGAAAATAATTCCCCATTATCGAGCTGTTGGGGGTCTTGGTTTGCCGAGGGAATAAGGGATTTAGGGGTTGTGAGCGGCGCATCGTCTGAGGCGGAGAGCGCTTGGGCCGTATACTGTCCCCCTAGGACAAGCTGAGGCTGCACCCAACAGACTTTGGCTCCAGACTGAAGGGCTGCCAGGGCCGCCGAGTAGGCTGCAGTAGAGCCACCCACAATCAGAATCGGAACGCTGAGCTGTGCGCCACTGCTGGGCCGAAAAAAAACGCTATCCTCAAGAAGTCCGGGCTGTCCCATAGATCCTGGGTCTAATGGTGGGCGATAGGTCTGGCAAGGGCGATCGCTCTGGACTGGCAATGGTTTGGCTTGCCCTGATGGGGATTACCCTGATGGGGTTTAACCTAACTGAGTTTAAACTGGCCTGGGCTCACCCTAGCTGGGCTAATTATGAAGAAAAGCTAGAAGGCTCTGCAGCGACAAAACTGGCGGGCAATGCTGCATTCTGCCCTAAATCTCCACTCCCCAACTCGCTATTTAAGGCAGGGCGATCGCCACCTTGGCGCAGGCTATGCATTAAACTGGCCATCTCCAGGGCATTCATGGCGTAGTCCCACCCCTTATTGCTTTTAATTCCAGCTCGCTCTAGTGCTTGCTGCATGGTATCCACCGTCAGAATGCCAAAGATAATGGGCACACCCGTTTGCAGTGCCGTTGCGGCAATTCCCTTGGTTGCTTCGCCGGCCACGTAGTCAAAGTGTGGCGTCTGGCCGCGAATCACAGCCCCCAGACAAATCACGGCATCATAGCGATTGGTGAGGGCAAGCTGTCTGGCCACCATTGGAATTTCAAAACATCCCGGCACCCAGGCATAATCCACCTGATTAGCGTGGGGGTCTACATTAACGCCATGCCGCTGAAGACAATCCTGACAGCCCGCTAAAATTTTGTTGGTCACTAAGTCATTGAACCGGCCAATCACAAAAGCGAACCGAAAGGCGCTAGCGTGGGTGAATGTTCCTTCAAAAACAGCCATGAGTCTTTAAAAACCGTTGAGGTGAGCAGAACCTGCACAGCAAGGCAAGGCCTAAGCCGGAAATTGCAAACTAGAACTTGAAAACTAGAAACCTACAAACAATTATCGTCAAAATGCAAAAATCAGGTCAGCGATCGCAAAGGGTGTAAAGGCTGACCTGATAAGAATCCTAATTTAGAGTTTAGCGCTAGACAATCCAGAGAAAAGCAATCTAGAGCGAGATAATCTGGCACTAGACAATCTGGCACTAGATAACCTGACGCTACACCACTAAGAAGTTAAGTGAGGCAACCACCAGCACGAGGGCAATCCACGCAATCGAGCCGAGCCAAATAAGCTGTTTGGACTGCTCCCAGTTTTGGCCAGAGGCATAGGCTACCGGAACACCCACCACCAAGATAAAAGACAAAACGACTAGCACAAAGAGAGCCAGGTCGAAAATAAATACCATTGTTTTCTCCCAATCAACCAGCAGAGTCTATTAAAAAAATTAAATGCTTAAGCGATGAGTCCTTAAGATATCAAGCTTCTGTCTAATGGACATCTACTATGAATCGAACTAATTTTACCGTAAAAGCGGCGCAGAACTTGGAGCCTCAACGGTTTTCCCAAGTTCAGTTTTGCAGGTCAGTTCAGGGTTGGGTTGCCCAAGATTGGTTTACCCATTCAATAGCGCACCATTCAATAGCGCATCATTAGACACATCACAGATGCATCACTACAGCATCATTACAGTTGTGCGGGATTTAGGGAGAAGGGGAGCCAAGCGTCGATGGATGTGGTTTTATGTCATCGCACAGCGGACTTTGATGCGCTGGGGGCTGCGGTGGGCTGGACGCGGTTACGGCCTGGCGCGCGGATCGTGCTGTGCGGAGGCACCCATCCCACCGTGCGCGATTTTTTGGCGCTCTACCGCGATGAATATCCGCTGATTGAGCGGCGGTCGGTTGTGCCAGACCAGCTCTCAACCCTGGCCGTTGTGGATACCCAGCGTCGTGCTTTGTTGAATGAGGCGGCGGAATGGCTAGATTTACCCCAGGTGCAGATCCAGCTCTACGATCACCACACCCAAGCCGATTGCGATATTGCGGCACATTTTCAGCAGATAGAGCCTGTGGGCGCAGCCACGACGCTAATCGTGGAGCAGCTTCAGGCGGCGCACCTGACGCTTTCAATGGCGGAAGCAACGGTGATGGCGCTAGGAATTCATGTAGATACGGGGTCTTTAACCTATGACCATGCAACGGTTCGGGATGCGGCAGCGCTCACTTGGCTGATGGGACAAGGTGCCAATCAAAAGGCGATCGCCACCTATACAGAGCCAGGGTTTTCTGTCGAGCTTCAGGATCTTTTGGGAGAAGCGCTTCCCAAGCTCCAGACCGTAACCGTCCACGGAAACCGTTTGGCTTCGGTGATGCTAGAAAGCGATCGCTATGTTCCAGGGCTATCGAGCCTAACCGCTCAGCTGATGGTCTTGAGTGAGAGTGATGCGCTGTTGTTGGGGCACTGGTACCAAACCCGCAGTTCTAAACAAGATCGGCTGACGGTGATCGGGCGATCGCGCATTGAGGGGGTGGACTTGGCGGCTTTACTCCAGCCGTTAGGCGGGGGTGGGCATGCCCAAGCCGCAGCGGCCACCCTTAACCTGGTAGAGAACAAAACGGAAATGCCGTCCAACCCGACCCAGCTCTTGGGGCGGCTGATTGAGCAGCTTCAGGCGCAAATTCCACCTCCCTTAGTAGCCGCAGAGCTGATGTCCGCTCCGGTGCGTACCATCTTGCTAGACACCACCATCGACCAAGCCCGCCGCATTCTGCTGCGGTATGGACATTCTGGCCTTTCGGTAATGGATGAGGCGGGGCAATTGGTGGGCATTCTGTCGCGTCGCGATCTTGATATTGCCCTCCACCACGGGTTTGGCCATGCGCCAGTTAAGGGCTACATGACTGCACCCGTCCGCACCATAACGCCCCAAACCCCCCTGCCGGAAATCGAAAACTTGATGGTGACCTATGACATCGGTCGGCTACCCGTCGTGAATGAGGGAGCGCTGGTGGGCATTGTGACCCGCACGGATATTTTGCGCCAGCTCCATCACCTTAACCATCGAGGCGGAAGCACTCAAACCCTGGTACGAGAAGCTTTTGCCAGCCGTTTAGATCAGATGCTTGCACCCAAACTGCACCAGATTTTAACCCAAGCGGCGGCGGCAGCTCAGGCACGGGGCTGGCAGCTTTACTTAGTAGGCGGGGCAGTGCGCGATCTGCTCTTGGCGCAAGCAGGGAGCACCCTTGCGCTACGGGAATTTGACCTGGTGGTAGATGGGGTCACGTCTCAGCAGCAGGCGGCGGGGGTAGATCTGGCGCGATCGCTAGAGGCGACTTTTGGGGTACAGCTTCAGGTCTACGGGCAGTTTCAAACGGCCTCGCTATTGTGGCCGGAGGGGTCAGAGATTGGCGCGTTTGCAGTGGACATTGCCACGGCTCGTAGCGAATTTTATCCTTACCCGGCGGCCAATCCGGAGGTGTCGGCCAGCTCCATTCGTCAAGACTTATACCGTCGAGACTTTACGGTCAATGCCTTAGCGGTTCGCCTAACGCCCCCTGGCGGACAGCACAGCAAGGCAGGAGAGCTTCTGGACTTTTTTGGAGGGCTAGAAGACCTAGAGCAGCGCTACATTCGGGTTCTGCACCCCAATAGCTTTATTGAAGACCCCACGCGCATTTTTCGGGCGGTGCGGTTTGCAACCCGCTTGGGCTTTAACCTAGAGCCCCAGACTGAATCCTACATTCACACCGCGATCGCCAGCGGCATTTATGCTCAGATCCAGCACAATGCAGAAAAAGCGCCGGCGCTTCAGTCACGCTTACGGAACGAACTGAAGTCAATTTTTAAGCTGATGCAGTGGCCACAGGCCCTGAAGCTCATGGCAAGCCTGGGGGCGCTCCAGTGTCTGCACCGCGATCTGGTGCTAGATCAAAACGGATGGCGACGGATTCAAATGGCGCTGTGCTGGCTCAAGCGCTTTGACCCCCAATTTAAGCAGTTCCCGCCCTGGCTGATGATTTTGGAAACGCTCTTGCTGACGCTCCCCGACCCAAAACAGCGTGAAGCAGCGCAACAGCTGCACTTACCAGAGCTAACCCAGCAGCGCTTTGCCGCAATGCCCAAAGCGCTTGAGCAGGCGACTGTTCTCGATCAAGGGCGATCGCCCAGCCAAGTCGTCCAGCACCTCAAATCCTATGACCTCCCTCTCCTCATTGAAGTGGCGATCGCCTCGTCGGTATCGGTTCGTCGTCAGATTTGGCGCTACCTAGATCAGTGGTCTGCGGTCAGGCCACTGATCACCGGAGCCGACCTGATTAGGCTGGGATATCGTCCAGGCCCAGACTTTAAGATCATTCTGGAGGCTGCGATCGCTGCCACATTAGATGGAGACCTTTCAACACAAAAAGACGCCATTTCTTGGGTGCTGGAGCACTTTCCACAGTCCTAAGCATTCAATTTACTGAGCAGCAAATAGGTAGCAAATAGACAGGAAATAGCTACCTAGCCCAGTAGATAACGTATTTTTCAAGAACTGCAAAGAATCCGTAAAGCATAATGCCTAAAATGCCCAAGCCCAAGAGTGCAGCAAATGCCAGGGGAACATCAAAGCTAGAGCTGGCTTGAACAATTAAATAGCCCATACCGCCATTAGAGGCCACAGACTCCGAAATCACGGAGCCCACAAACGCAAAAGATGCCGCAATCTTCAGGGAAGCAAATAGGTACGGTAGAGTATGAGGCCAGCCCACCTTCTGAAACACCTCTACTTGGGTTGCCCCTAGAGCTCGCAAAACATCCTTCATCTCTGGCTCAACGGTATCTAGCCCTAAAGCCACATTGACGGCAATTGGGAAAAAAGCCAGCAGAAAAGCAGTCAGAATAGCTGGAATTTCGTTTGCACCAAACCAGACAGCCAGCAAGGGGACTAGCGCTACTTTAGGAATGGTATTAAACCCCACCAGCAATGGATAAAGGGTTAAATAAGCCAGCCTAGAATAGCCAATTGAAAAACCTAAAACAACACCCGTGGCGATCGCTAAGGCAAAACCCACCAACGTTGTCACCAAGGTACGCCAACCAGCCGCCAAAAGTTGCGGCGTAAACTGGATGGACGCCTGCACAATCTTCGAAGGAGAGGGCAGGGTAAAGGGCGGAATTTTAAAGATCAGAACCGCCAGCTCCCAAACCACAAAAAGCATTACGGTTGCGGCAAAGGGAAGTACAAATGTACCCGCCTTCGACCTCATAAACTTCTGTATATTCATTACAAATGCTCTTAAGCTCCCTAAGATCTAGTGAATCTCGTTGTGGTGAATCTAGTTATGGTGAATTAGCTGTGGTGAATCTAGTTATGGTGAATTAGCTATGGCGAATCTAGTTATGGTGAATGTGGCGACGAATTTCAGAAAACAGATGATTAAATTCATCTGATAGCTCCATTTCTAAGTTCCGAGGCCGAGGCAAGTTAATTTTGACAGTATGAACAATGTTGCTAGGGCGGGGGCCCATTACGTACACCGTATCTGACAAAAAGACTGCTTCTCGCAAGTCATGGGTAATCAAAATACCCACGCAGCGAACCTTCATCCATAGCTTTTGAAGCATGCCCCACATTTCCTCGCGGGTAAAAGCGTCTAGTGCTCCAAACGGCTCATCCAGCAATAAGATCTCTGGCTGATGAATGAGCGATCGGCAGAGAGAGGCTCTTTGCCGCATCCCGCCGGAAAGCTGCCAAGGGTACTGTTTCTGAAAGTCCTGAAGGCGGACCGTCGTCAGCAATTCTTGCGCCATATCTAGAAACTGCGCCTTCTTTTGCTTAAACTCACCTTTATAGGGCTGAACGACCTCTAGCGGAAGCAAAACATTGTCAATGGTTGTGCGCCAGGGTAGAAGCACCGGATTCTGAAAGGCTATCCCTACATTTTTCAGAGGCTTTTTAATTTTCTCGCCTCGACAGCGAATTTCGCCAATGGGGGCAGGATTTAAGCCCGATACCATTTTAAGAATCGA
The DNA here is from genome assembly GCA_022402525.1 of Thermosynechococcaceae cyanobacterium MS004. Classification (GTDB taxonomy): domain Bacteria; phylum Cyanobacteriota; class Cyanobacteriia; order Thermosynechococcales; family Thermosynechococcaceae; genus JAAURS01. Next base: position 60,572 of record JAKRSB010000103.1, on the reverse strand, counting down.
AGTTTTACCGCAGCCGCTTGGCCCAACAAAGGATACAAATTCTCCAGGCTTAATTGAAAGATTTACATCCTCAATGATGCGACGCATAGACCCTTCAAAGGGATACTCTAAGCCAACATGATCAAATTCCAGTAAAGGGGGTTGATCTATGTCGGACAAGTTTGCGGGGGTTGATTGGGTCAGAGGTTGGTGCATAGTGTTTGAGCCATAAAGCTTTAGATGAGAGGTTTTCGTTCAGCGGCTGGTGGCAGAGTGCGTTCTGATTTGGGCGGCAAAAACTGGTCTGTAAAAATATCGGCAGACTTTGGATTTCCAGATATCTTGAACCCAGCAACCGTTTGATCAATACTTTTTTGTAAGCGCGCTTGATCGACTGCACCCAGGCCAAGGGTCTCTGCCTCTGGCGTAATAATCAAGCGTTCTAGAGCAATTTGAAGTCGGACTTTTTCGGCCTCACGATCCATCAATTTACTTTGGTCGGCTGCCATTAACGCCTCAAGCCCTGCATTAGGATCTTTGATAACATCCTGCACTCCCCGCAAGTAGGCTTTTACAAAGGACTTTACAACAGCAGGGTTTTTATCGATGAAGTCTGACTTAGCCAGAATTGCGTTGCCATAAAAGTCTAGTCCTGACTCGTTATAGTAAAAAACGCTTAGGTCATCCATCTTTTTCCCACCTTTCAAAAGGCTAGGAATGATGGAAGTTGAAAACCCACTCACAGCATCTACTTGACCTTGAAGAAGGAAGGTTTCTCGTAACTTTGGCTCCATCGTCGTCCAATTTATAGAGTTTGGATCAATGCCAGCCTCTTTTGCCAACAGCGGGAATAGCTTACGCGGGCCATCTCCGGCTGGCGCTCCTAGCTTCTTGCCTGCAAGATCTTTGGGTGAGCTAATTCCTTTATCTTTGAAAGTAACAATTGAAAATGGAGCGCGACTGTGAACAATTGCGACCGCCTTTATTTTCTCGGCTGGATTCTTACTATTAAATTCGAGGGTATTGTACATATCGCTAAAAGCCAGATCGAATTTCCCCGTCCCTAGCTTACTGATGGTGTCACTGTTGCCAAAACCGCGCTCGAAACTAACGTTGAGGCCTTCTTCCTTGAAGTAGCCTTTGTCAATGGCCACAACCAAAGGAGCATCCAGACTTTGCATTAAAAATGCAAGCTGAACTCGAATGTTTTTCAGTTCTTTACTTGCATCGCCAGACGTGGATGTATTTTCAGCCCCTCCAGAGACATTAGGTGTGCTAGCGGAATTTGAGCATCCAGAATAAAACAGAGTAGAAAATAGTACTAGACTCAATCCAATAAATCGCTTCATTTAAAATCTCACGCTTCACAAGACAATCATGGACAAAAAAACGAAATAAAAGGCTCTGAAAAGTAAGCGTCAGCGGAAAATCCAGCTTCAAGTAACTTCTATAAAACTCAAAAGACAAGGACAGCAGAGCTACATCAAATTCTCTTGAGTCTTTATGTATAATTTGTTACTGAACGAAACTTTTCTGGATTTATAGACGCATTGGGCCTCTGTCAAGATCAATTTCTGTAAAGATCAATTAAGATGCCCTTTACTTCCAAAGGTTTCTAGGTTGCTGTGAAACCAAAGCTCGAATCCTTCTTTTGTATTCTGTATGCAGCTTATTTCTAATGTAAAAAGCATTTTATGTTCTGTAACGCTGTATACATTGTGTTTTCTCTGGGACTAGGGCTGTCTCACTGCTGATTTTTCGAGCTGCTCTGCAGATTTCCACGACTGCCTTTCCCTTTAAAGCAGCTGAGGGTTGCTGGGCTCATTCCCAAAAGGGATGTGGACATTAGCCCAGTTTCCTTCATGGTGTTTAACACCTATGCATGAGCAGATCACAGACCGCTGTATCGCTTACCTGCGTAAAATCTAGATACCACTGCCCCACCGAGTCAAATGGGTCGGGACAGATGAGGCAAACCACATCATCGGCGATCGCGCTAACTTTTTCCAAGCTTGATCGGGCCGCCACCGGTACCGCAACAGTCAGCTTTCTAGGATCTTGAGTGCGCAACGCCAAGAGCGCCACTATCATTGATGCGCCCGTTGCAATGCCGTCATCTACTACAATAATGTGCTGACCTTGAATGACGGGAGCCGGACGACTTTGGCGGTACAGGGACTCACGCCGTTCTAATTCTTGTTGCTCTTGCTGAATAACCGCTTCTAAGGCATCCGAACTGACTTGAAAAGCCCCCATGATATGGGAATTTAGATAGTGAATGCCGCCGCTGGCGATCGCACCCATCGCCAATTCGGGCTGGTTAGGGACGCCCAGCTTCCGCACCAAAAATGCATCAAGAGGCACCCCAAGCGCTAGGGCAATTTCGTAAGCAACCGGAATACCGCCTCTAGGCAGACCAAAAATCCTGGAGTTTGGGGGGCTTGAGCGCAAAAACTGCTGGAAGAGTCTTTGGCCCAACGCCTGACCCGCAGCAGCGCGATCGCAGAAGGGATGGGATGGGGAGTGCGATGAGGGATGGGAGCGCCAAAAGGGACGATTGGGCGGCGTCATGAACCATAAAAGACCTTCAGGAATAAGCGAATTTGAGAGAGGGTTTCGCTTAGGACAGTCTGGGTCTTTTCACAGGCCGAAATAACGTTCTGCTGGGCCTGGTCTTCAAGCTGCTGTCCTAAAAGATGCATCACATCAGCGCCGACATTGTAGCTGGCGATCGCAATTTGATTTCCCAGATACTTGATGTCTATAAAGTTCTGAACCTGAATAGCCAAGGTAAGAACCTCAATCAAGTTGGTCACTGAACTCACGTAAGACGCCAACAGCTCGGCCTCAAAGGTATTGTCTCCTCCAGAAATCATCCGAAGGTGCCCCATATTAATCGGCTGATCTTTGACAAAAATAAACGTAAAGGCATCTGAGCCGCCCAGCCGGATCTCGTCACCAAAGTTTAGGACTTGAGATCGTCCTGTGGGCAGCAAAACACCATTAATTTCCGTCCCGTTTTTGCTGCCGAGGTCTTCAAGGTAGTATTGCTTCTCTCGGCGAGAAATTTGGGCGTGGGCACGCGAAATAAACTCAGACTGTGAGAAATGGCGCAGATCAATATGAGGCTGAAACTCTCCTCTACCCTTTCCGATGACAATGGCTTTCATCAAGCCGGGGAGATCTAGAAATGTGGTGGTGGCAGAGTGAAAGAGCCGAATTCCCTTTCCATGAAACGTGGTGGCCAACTCCTCGTCTATTTCGACCTGAATTGTGCCGAGAGTCGGATCAAAACTCGCAGAGGAATTGAGAATGGTAGAAGGGTGCTCTGGTGTGGTCAGGGCGATGCCGCAGTGGTAGCAAAACGCTGCAAAGGAAAATCGCGTCGCGCCGCACCGATGGCAGCACGAAATATTCGTCAAATCCAGGCTACATTTTATACAGGTAACAGCTCCTACTTCATTGAACTGTAGGCATACTGGGCAGATCTTGTCCATGGTTCAATGCCAAAGGGAGTTAAGCGATATCGACGGCTAAGACTATTATTCCCAAATTAAGCGCTGCCAACTTAAATGATGCTCTGAGGTTAGGCTCCAGCGTAAAAGCTGCTTCGCGGATTGTCCCACCCCAATGCCCGGTAGACCCAAGGCTTGGCGGGGGGCTTCTGTCGCCATGGCGATCGCCGTTCCCACGGAACAAACTCCCCATCGCACTAAATTTTGGACGCCCACCAAGAGGGGCAGCGTGGTGCCGGAGAGGGTGCCGTCGGGGAGTCGAGCAGTGCCTTGAAGGACTTCAATCTGGCGACTATCCCAAGGATAAAGACCATCGGGCAGCCCCAGAGGTGCAAGGGCGTCGCTCACCAAAAATAGTTCTCCAGGATTACTGGCGCGGATCAGCCACTGGAGCATCAGCGGATCGACATGCTGTCCGTCTGCAATAAAGCCACAGTGCACCCCAGGCTGCACCACGGCGGCACCCAACAGCCCTGGTGTCCGGTGATGTAAGGCTGGCATGGCGTTAAAGGCGTGGGTCACCATAGTTGCCCCCTGGGCAAAGGCGCGCTGGGCTTCAGCAGCGGTGGCCAGGGAATGCCCAAGACTGATAATGATGCCCTGCGATCGCAAATAGTCTAGGGTTTCTCCAGAGGGGTCTAGCTCTGACGCGAGAGTAATGACCTTTACCCCAGAAGCAAAGTCCCCCAAGAGCTGCTGCACGCGATGGCAGGTGAGGGGCTGAAGGTACTGCTCTGGGTGGGCACCGCGCTTGGTTGGGTTGAGAAACGGGCCTTCTAGGTGCGCCCCTAGCACCTGTGACGTGGGCGGCTGATGGGGGCGGGCAAGCTGCTGAGCCTGAAAGTCTGCTAGACAGGCTAGGGACTGATGAATGTTGTCTGGAGCGGTTGTGACGAGGGTGGGAAGAAATCCATCCACCCCCTGGGCATAGAGGTAAAGGGCGATCGCCTCTAGCTTTTCTTCTAGTCCCGGTTTTAAGTCGGGGAAGGCCAGCCCTAGTGCCCCATTGATCTGGAGGTCAATCCCGCCCAAAGACAGCCAATCTCCCGACAGGTTGATTGTCGAGAGATTGTTAAGCGTTGAGCGCTTTTGGGAAAAAGACTCTAAGAAAGAGGTGCCAGACAGAACGCCTTCCCCCATAGGGGAAATGGAGAGAATGCAGTGGTTCGCGTCTATCTCAATCCTTTGCAGCCCAATATAGCCAGGAATCTGAGCAAACTCAATGCAGTAGCAGATATCAGTCATCTTGCCCATGACTGCTGGACGAATAACTGTCCCAAAATACTACACCAACAACCATCCGCCTAACCGGGCTGCGCCACGCCAGAAGATTCTGGAGGTTTAGCAGAGCGGGCTTGAGTCCGCTGCGCGACCACATCAATGGGCAGCATCTCAATATGATTGAGCAAGGTTGTCACAAAGGCAAACAGTAAAAACGGCAGCGACAAGACCAAAATCAGCCCGCCCGTCAAAAAGGCATAGGTCGGATTCTGATACATTGAGATGGCCGTTGCCAATCCCACAAAAATAACGATGAGCCAGATCATAATTTGGCCGTAGATATCGCCAAAGGTGAGAGTACAAACGAAACGATACTTTTGCGATGTGCCGTTCATGACAGTTGCCCCGATGAGGTGAGTGGGTTAGGTCGTAGTCCGCTCCTAATTGTGCAGGTCTGTCGGTCATTTCTGAGAGGACTGTCTCTAATCATAAATAAAATGATGCATAACTCGACAATTTGATACAAAACGACAATTTGATACAAAACGATATTTGATCAAAATAAACTTGACCAGGAAAACTTGACCAGGAGTTGCCAGTCCGTGTCTCAACCCGAAATCGCCATTATTATGGGTAGCGATTCTGACTTGCCGACAATGCAGGCTGCGATCGCGGCTTGTGAAAGGTTTGCGCTAGTCCCCCATGTTGAAATCATCTCGGCTCACCGTACCCCTCACCGGATGGTTGAATTTGCCCAGACGGCTCATAGCCTAGGCATTAAGGTCATCATTGCGGGGGCTGGTGGTGCGGCCCATCTGCCAGGGATGGTGGCCGCGCTCACCCCGCTGCCGGTGATTGGGGTGCCGGTGGCCAGCCGTCATTTGCAGGGGCTGGATTCGCTGTACTCCATCGTGCAGATGCCTGCGGGCATTCCGGTGGCGACGGTGGCCATTGGCAACGCACAAAATGCGGGGCTATTGGCCGTCCAGATTTTGGCAGCTCAGCGTCCTGAGCTTTTGGAGCAGGTGATTCAGTTTCGTAAAGGTCTAGAAGATATGGTGCAGGCTAAGCAGCATCGCCTTACTGAATTGGGCGTGGCGCAGTATCTGGCGGTTCAGTCTGCACCCTCATGACCCATTAGGATATTGCATTAGGTTATTGCTGCATATTTTTGTGCAGTTTTTTTGCCTTGCTGTCTGAATTGGCCTTGCTGTCTGAATTGGCCTTGCTGTCTAAAAATGACTCACCACCCTCGCCCCATTCATTCCGCCATTCACGACGATCTGAGCTGCGATCGCGCTTGGGTTGAAGTGGATCTCGATGCGATCGCCCATAATATCCGTGCCCTTCAGGGGTTACTCCAGCCCCAGACGGGGCTAATGGCGGTCATTAAGGCCGATGCCTACGGCCACGGAGCGGTGCGCGTCGCGCAGCTTGCAGAGCGCCTAGGGGTCACGTCTTTTGGGGTTGCCACAGTGCCGGAAGGCATTGAGCTACGGCAGGCTGGAATTACCCGCCCAATTGTTATTTTGGGGGCAGTTCATGCGCGGCACCAGATTGAAGCGATCGCCCACTGGCATCTAGAGCCCACTTTGGTTTCACTCCCCCAGGCTCAGCTTTTTTCTGAAGCGCTCACAGCCCAGGCAGACCCCCTGCCTGTCCATCTCAAAATTGATACGGGCATGACGCGCCTAGGGCCACTCTGGACGGAGGGGGCCATCTTTATCCAGCAGGTGCAGCAGCTACCCGGATTGGCGATCGTCAGCATTTACTCCCACCTCGCAACCGCAGATGACCTAGACCCTAGCTTCATGAAAGAGCAGCAAAGACGCTTTGAGCAGGTCATCCAGGAAGTCAACCAGCAATCTAGCCTGCAATCTAGCCTGAACAATCGCCCAACCTTACACCTATCTAACTCAGCAGGCACCCTTTTTAGTTCAGCATTTCACTATGACATGGTGCGTACAGGTCTAGCCCTCTACGGCATTTATCCAGGGGTGCAGTTTCGGGATGTAGTCGAGCTACGGCCTGCTCTACAGGTACGGACGCGCATCACCCACCTTAAAACCGTTCCAGCCGGAGCGGGAGTCAGCTATGGCCATCGATTTATCACCCCCTCAACCTGCCGCATTGCCACCCTCGGCATTGGCTATGCAGATGGCGTTCCGCGCAACCTCTCGACTCGAATAGCGGCGATTATTCAGGGTCAGCGCGTTCCCCAAGTCGGTACGATTACGATGGATCAAATCATGATCGATGTGACCCAAGTCCCTCAGGCGCAGGTGGGAGATGTCGTCACCCTCCTGGGGCAAGATGGGGATGCTGCAATCTGGGTGGAAGAATGGGCTGACCTGCTCGACACCATTCCCTACGAGATTATCTGCGGCCTCCAGCAGCGGCTGCCCCGTGTGGCGATCGCACAGAAACCTAGAGTGCTATAGCTAGAGCGCCATATCTAGAGCGCTATAACCAGAGCACTATAAACATTCAGCGCTCCAGCGCTGCATTACGCCTGCGCTCTGCCAGCTTCAGCACCACCTCGGCATGAACCTCTCTAGTAATCGGGTAGAAGTACGTCAAAACCAAACCAAAAATCAGCGCGATGGTAGGGAAGGGGCCAATGGCAATCCGAATTGCATCAACTGCTGAGGGGGGCTGAGTCGGCAGGGGCAAACCCGCCACGGCCTCGCGGAAGCCAGCCGCCTGGAGCGACAGCCCCACCAAAAACAGACCCAAGGCCAGCCCTAACTTTTGCAGCAGCACCATAAATCCGTAGAAAACCCCTTCCCGGCGCTGGCCCGTATTGAGTTCATCCAGCTCAATCACATCTGGAATCATCGACCAAGGGACTAAGTAGGCTGTAGAAACCCCAACACCCGCCATCACTGCCAGGACGTACATCAGCGCAACCTGTCCCGGCTCTAGAAAATACAGCCCAAACTGAGCAATGATCCAAAGACCCATGCCCATAAAGTAAACCGCCTTTTTCCCCAAGGTTTTACTCAAGCGGCTCCAGACAAACAGCATAATCAGCGCAGTGCCCTGAACCCCAATCAATACTGTGGGGACATCCGCCTGCTTTAAACCCATACGGCTCACCACAAAATAGGGAATAATGCTGGCCGTCACCTGAACTGCGAGCCAGGAGCATAAGTAAATCCCGATGACGTATAGAAAAGCACGATTACTCAGGGCAATCCTAAATTGCTGCACGAGGGAAATCGTCTCTTCCGTGGGAACCTTGATTCGCTGTGCCTCAAAGGCTAGCGCCCGTTTTCGCGTGCCATAGACGCACCAGTAGAGTGCTAGCACCGAAATCAAAGAGCAAAGCGCTGCAAGCCATAAATATTGCAGTGCGCCCTCGCTTTCTGGCACAACTTGAAAAATGATCCTCGCCAGCAGAAGTGAAAAAATGCTGCCGCCGATGGAAAACGCAAAGCGATAGCTGTTGAGCTGGGTGCGTTCGTCGTAGTCTTGAGTCAGCTCTGGGGTCATGGCCGTATAGGGCAAATTGACCACGGTATAAAAGACTTGGGAGATGGCTCCCACGACAACGTAGTACCAAAACAGCATCCACACCTTGCTATCAGCGCTCATGCCGCCAAAGTCTGGCACAATCCACAGCAAAAACGAAAAGACGCCAAACGGAATTGCGCCGTAGAGCAGCCAGGGCAATCGACGCCCCCACTTTGCAGATCGGGTTTTGTCGGTCATGACGCCCACAATGGGGTCATTCACAGCATCCCAAATCTTACTGACCATTAGAATGCTGCCTGCCCAGCCCGCAGGAATACCAGCCACGTTGGTAAAAAAGACAAGTTGAAAAAAGATCGTAATATTGGCCGTAATGGCTGGCCCAAGATCCCCGGCACCAAAGGCTAGTTTTGTCCATCCGCTGAGGGGGCGGTCATACTCAGTCTGCTCTGCCGAACCGTCTGGGTCAAAGGCTTGGGTCATGGCACATGATGGCAAGTTTTATAGATTTTACTTCGTCAGAAAAAGCTTCCATGGCTAGTATCGGCTCTTTAGGCCAAAATGCATAACTTAGTGCTGGTGTAGAAGCAGGTCTTACGTGAGTTCGACAAAAAACAATCGCCCCTCATCCTCCCATCCTTCTTCTCCCTAGGGAAAAGGAGAAGCAATGAAAAATCAAGCTTCTTAAGCCCCTCGCCTTTGGGAGAGGGGTTTGGGGTGAGGGGCTTCAAGGACGTCATCGAACTCACGTAGGTCTAAATTTAGAGAGACATTCTGTGAGAACCAAACGGGTTGAGGTTGGTGTCATTAAACATTCCCGCAATGGGAAACATTCCCGGAATATGTTCACGAAAATAGTCTCTCAACAATGAGGCTTTCAAGGGTTACAGCGTAAAGGTAAAGTCACGGATCAGCATGCCGGGCACGAGCGCGCCGCCTAAGGATCGAGAGCCGTAGGTGTCTACATCCGCGATAAAGGCTCGAAAGTCTGTGACAGCTTCTAGGTTCTGGCCTAGAAAGGTATAGAGGCTATCGTCAAACCGTAAGTCTTGAATGGGCGCTACGATTTTGCCTTGCTCCACCCAGAAGCAGGCGTAGCGCGTCATGCCTGTAATGCGTCCCCCCACGCGATCGCTCCAGTTCAGGTAGTGCAGATTTGAGAGATACAGTCCCGTGTCTAGCTGGGCCAGGATCTCTGCAGCGCTGAGGGTGCCGGGGCTAATTTCCGGGGCGCGCAGACCTTCGCTGCTGCTGGCACCATTGCTGGCAACCCCGTACTCTTTCGCGGTGCGGGCATTGACGAGGGTATTGGTGAGTTTTCCCGCCTCAATGACCGGAATAAACTCTGGGGCAATTTCGCCTAGGCTATTGAAGCGCGGCACGGTACCCCGACTAAAGTTTTCGCTGAGCGTGAATTTTGGGGATAGGGTTTTGCCTTCCCGCAGCTTGGCTAGGGCGCTTCCCCCCTGCCGCAAGGAGGATTCACTAATGGCACCCCAGGAAAACATGCCCAGAATTTCGGCGATCGCAGCGGGCGCTAGGTAAGTCCGATACCGACCGGGCGCAATGGTCTTGACGGGGCGATCCAGCGACTGAAGCTGTACCTTGGCCTCCTCCACCTGAGCCTGAAATTTATCGGCATCCCAGGCTTGACCTGCGATCGTTGCCTTTACGGCCTTCTCCGAGGGCGCAATCATGGAGTAGTCCAGAAAAAAAGTTTCCGTCGCAAACCAGTGGCGCTGACCCGCCGAGTTGGCATTGGCGCGGACAATTTCGCCGGAGCCATAAATTCCTGTAAAGTCTACCCCCTGCACCAAGGGCAAAATGGCCTCAGGAGCTTCCTCAGGAGACAGCAGTTGCCCAGGGTAGACTTCGTGGCTAGAGCCATAGTTTTGGGGCAGCACAAGATAGGGATCTTCAGGCAACTGGGGCAGTTCTTGGCGCAGATCACGGAGCGCATCCAGGGCGGCGGCACTATCGATCGCAGTATTGCCCGTAAAGGAAAGGCTGGCGGTTGCAGTGCGCTGTCCGTGAATGAGCCGGAGCGTCACTTCCCCATCGGTCACGGTTCCCGCCTGGCGGACTTTAGCATGGTTGAGCCGCATGAAGTGGCTATGCTCTCCAGCCAGATCAATGGAGAGCTGTTCATTCGGGGTAAGGCTGCTGAGCAGGAGGCTGCAAAGCTGCTCAAAGGAATCTTCCCAAGGGGCTAAGCGACTCATGCCGCACCTCCAAAAACTTCAATATTCGTGAAGGCGCACACCGGAGATGCATGACCCACGCGGATGACTTGATTGGGTTCGCCCTTGCCGCAGTAGGGCGTCCCGTATATGCCCAGGGTACTGCGATCGCCCACCTGCACCAAATTACGCCAAAACTGATTGGTAACGCCTCGGTAGTTGGGGTTGCGGAGGGTTGTGGTGAGCCTGCCGTTTTCAATGCGTCGGGCATACTCACAACCAAACTGAAACTTATTGCGATAGTCGTCAATCGACCAAGAGCGGTTCGACTCCATAAAAATGCCTGACTCAATGGAACCAATCATGGCTTCAAAAGAGGTTGTCCCCGGCTCTAGATTGAGGTTTGCCATCCGGTCAATGGGCGCACGGTTCCAGGAATTCGCGCGAAAGTTGGCAACCCCCGGCACCTGAGCACGGGCTTGGCTCTCTAGACTGCCCAGACCGCGCAATAAAAGGCCCTCTCGAATTAAGTATTCCTTGGCAGCAGGCATCCCTGCATCATCAAAGGCATAGCCCGCCAGCTCCCCCACTACCGTGGGGTCAAAGGTCACGTTCATGAGGGGAGAGCCGTAGACCAGGGTGCCAAAATCTGAGAGCTTCACAAAGCTAGAGCCCGCATAGTTGCGTTCGTCGCCTAGGATGCGATCTAGCTCCAAAGGGTGTCCAATACTTTCGTGGATTTGCAACATCATCTGGTCGGGCGCTAAGACCAGCGTCGTGGTGGTTGTGGGGCATTCTTCCGCAGACAATAGCTCCACAGCCTGCTGCCCAATCTGCTGGGCGCGGGCCAGGACAGCACCTGGATCAAACACCTCTAGCCCCGCCTGGTAGCAGCGCGCAAGCTGACCATTGTCGGTGCGCTTTTGGGTGACGGTGCCCTCTTGCGCCGTGGCGGTATAGTCTGTCTCCACAAAAAAGAAGCGCTGATATACATCAGACCCGTTGCTGCTGACAAAGCGCTGCTCGGTTTCAACGGTCTGGGCGAGGGCGCTGGTCTGCACTACCTTGTCCGAGACTTTCAGGGTTTCGCAAACCTGGGTCATCAGTCCCACTAGATCGGAGACGCTAATAGCATTTGAGGGCTGCTGAACCAACGAAGAATATTGCCCTACGGCCTTGGGGCGCACTGCTGGGGTAAAAGAATGCACTGCCCAAGGTGCAGCGGCGATCGCCTGATTCCTGGCATCCTCAGCAGCAGCCTGAATACTTTGAGGGTCAAGCTGATTGGTGGCAGCGTAGCCAAACTGCCCGTTAGCCAGCACCTCCACCATAACGCCCTGGGTGCGAGAGATCTGGTTATCTTCTGGATGCCCATCTCGAACATAGCGGGTGGCTGCCTTCTCAGAGACTTGACGCAGTCCCACCCATTCCGCATTAAGCTGAAGGTTATCTAGCGCGCGTTGCAGATCAAATTCCATAGTAATGAAAAGCCAAGAGAGTAAAGCTGCCGCTCATTGTTGTAGCCCATGAGTTATAGGTTAGTCTAGCGCTCCCAGACTTACGCGGGCAGTTTTGGTTGGACAGTTTCCCCTCGGCTCACGGTTCGCCCATTTTGGCGCGAGGTGTTCACATTAGGCCTTCCAAGTTCTCATTGCCATGCGGTACTCAGATGGCTTTGATTGTATACCTCTAGGTTGGCATAGTTTATTTATTGAAAGTCCCTCACAGACGTATGGATTCAACTCCCTTCTAATTCAGGTGGGGGAATAACTTAATCATTAAATCGGATCGCTCAAAGGGTTTGGTCAGGTAATCTGTAACGCCTGCTTTATGTAATAAGACTGGATCAAGAGAGCGAGGATCGCCTGTAATCACAATGACTGGGATATGTTTAAAGGTTTTATGCTCACGCAGTAAGGTACATAATTGATACCCATCTAGTTTGGGCATATTGATGTCCACAATGACCATATCTGGGTTTGCCATGATCAGTTGTACTAATGCCTGGATAGGATCTTGAATGAGTACGACTGAGAATAAACTGTCTGATAGAAATGCTTTGAGGGAGTAAAGAATAGTAGGACTGTCATCAATACAGGCGATGGTATAGGTTTTGGCAGCCTTAGGAATGGGGTTGGGTGGCATCCAGTCCTCCTTGTGAGGAGTGATATTACTGGATTGGCGTAACTGCAAGGTGTCTGTTGGTTGTGGTGAGGGGGCTGTGGGGGTGCTAGGTTGCCACACAATGGGAGGTGATTCTTGCTGGATATCCTGTAGTGGTAGAGTTCCTGAAGGTAAGGGTGAGGCGTAGGGGTGATTGCCATGGAGCTCAACGTACCCTGTTCTGGCTACTGAGTTTGACAAGGTAAGGTTAGCTTGGTCAGAACTAGGCTTGAGTCTACCGTCTTCAAGGGCAATAATGCGATCAGCAATATCTAGAATTCGGTTGTCGTGGGTAACAAGTAGGATGGTGCATTGTTTCTCTTTGGCAAGACGATACATGAGCTCCACGACATCCCGTCCGGTTTTGCTATCCAGGGAGGCGGTGGGTTCATCCGCTAAAATTAGGGCAGGTTCGTTGACCAATGCACGGGCGATCGCCACCCGCTGCTTTTGTCCACCAGAAAGTTTTTCGGGGTAGTGGTTGAGGTGATCGCCTAAACCTACGGCGTCTAAAATGTGATCCACTTTTTCGAACGCCCCTTTGCGATCTGCATGGTTTTTGAGAGAAAGGGACATTCTTACATTTTGACGGGCGGTCATAAAGGGCAATAGATTATGCCCTTGGAAGATGTAGCCAATGTTGCGCCGTACCTCTACTAGTTTGCTGTTAGAGACATTGTTTAAATCATAACCAAGAACAGTGAGGCGACCATCTTGAACTGATCGCAATGCTCCCATAAGCGTTAGTAGTGTGGTTTTGCCAGAACCTGATGGGCCAGTCATAATCACAATTTCTCCTGGCTCAATGGAGAGATTAATGTCAATCAACACTTGTTTATTGAGGGAACCTTTGCCAAAGGAATGGTTCAGATTTTCGATGGAAATAATCGGATTCATGGGGAATTGTTTATCAGCGGGAAGGTTGGAGATGTTCTGGGACATTGCCGATACTTCAGCATGGCATTCTTGATGCAAATTTGCAGGAATAGTATCGGTGATTTGGTCTGGAGTTATTCTTTCACTGGCATCGGGCAGCAACTGTTCTATATTACGGAGTGGCTTATATAGGGCTATTAATCCCACTAATGCTGCATGGCAAAGTCCTACGACCATAAATAAAAGGGCAATGCCACGTCCTGAGCCGACTCCTAGAACTTGGCCCACGCTATTTGCCAGAAGGCCATCTGGCTGCATGAGGGGTTCAAACACTAGGTCACTGAGGGGGCCTGCAACTAAATAGCCGAGGGGGACAGCAGCCCCGGCGATCGCCTCGTTAAAGGCAAACACACGTCCTTGAAGCGCAGTCGGCACTTTTCGCTGGAAGATCACTTGTCCAGATCCGTGTAATAGCGGCAGTCCAAAGAAAAATAAGAATGAACCCACCATAAATGTGGCAACAGAGTCCTGAATGGCTAAAACCATTAAGGTTAAACCGCTGAGGCCACAGAAGACCATGATGGTATGAATGCGAGAACGACTTTCTGGCAAAACGCTGAGGATGATGCCCCCAGCAAGCATGCCTAATCCACCGATAGAAAAAATGCTGCCAAGGACTGCGGAGGATGCAAAGGACAGCACATAGGGGGTCGTCGCAACATAGACAATGGATGTTAGGCCATTTTTAACGACAAAGAAAGATAATAAGGCGATCAAGCCAGGCCGTATTTGCAGAAACTGGATGGCTTGAAGGGTAGTGGTTTTGAGCGATTCTCTAGGATGTTCTGTGGCAGACAGTGGAAGATTGGGGATACGGATAAAAAGCTGGGTGAGGACGCCAATTGCAAAACTGCCCACATCAATCAGAATAATGCCGGATAGACCGATGCTCATGAGCAACACTCCCCCCAATACAGGGGCGATGAGCTGAGCGACAGATTGGCTGATTTGATTTAGACCACTGGCACGATCAAGGTATTTTTCAGGCACAAGCTGGGTGGTAGCAGCAGTAAAAGTGGGCTGCATAAAGCTGGTAAAGGTTGCGTTTACCAAAATAAGTGTGGCAATTAAGCCCATGGGCAAGTAATTCACGTGAATGGCGATCGCCAAAGCCACAGTGCTTAATCCTGCACAGAAGTCGCTGAAGAGCATTAAGCGTTGGCGATTCAATCGATCAGCGAGGGCACCAATCAAGGGGGATAGCAAAATGACAGGTAGAGTATTTAGCCCTAGCAATAAAGCAAACAGCGTAGTGGATTGGGTTTGCTGGTAGACCCAGACGCTGAGTCCAAATGAAGTTAATTGAGACCCGATTGTGGATACCAGTTGTCCGAACCAAAGGATGAGAAATTGCTGCATATTGCTTGAAATGAGGGGTAAAGATTGCTCATCCTAAAAAATATCGGCTGGATCAGATTGCTGTACCTTGAAAAGAGCTGCCAAACCGGACAAAAAACACATAATGATTGTGAATCCAAGGAGTTGAATGCTGCGGTCAAAGGTCATTTGAAAGACTAAGCCTGTGGCAACTTTGGCAATTTCATAAAGACCATAACTCAGCACAATTCCAGGAATAAAACCCAAAATCCCCAACAACAGCGCTTCTTGAAATATAACAGTGTACAAAAAGATATTGCGATATCCCATTGCTTTCAATGTGGAGTACTGTCTAAGATTGTCGTTGACATCGGCGTAAATAATTTGGTAACAAAGAATAACGCCAATCACAAAACCCATAATGGTTAAGATGCCAAACACAAAACCAATGTTGGTACTTTCTTGCCAATATTTGCGCTCCCATACTTTGATTTGATCACGGGTCATAATCCGCAGATTTTTAGGAAGCTGCTGTTGGAGTACGCTTGCAATGCGAGCTGTACTAAATTGGGGGTCAGTTTCAATCACGGCCATATCAATTTCGTTAAGGGTACGATTCCCTTCTTTGGGATCGCGGCCGGAAAAATAGCGCTGAAAATTGGCCTCACTCATGAGCAGGTTGCCATTGAGCGAGGCAAAGTCATTACCAAGGGTGAAGTTGCCTACAACCTTAATGCGGCGATCAGAGAGTTCTGTGACTGTGCCTGTTTTGATGGAGCCTAGTTCGGGGCGAGCAAGGCGATCCACCCAGGCGGTATTGGGTAAGCGCAGTTCAGCGACATCTTGTAGCTCTGGAAAGTCAAACAGCGGAATTTCTGGGTTAAAGGCCAGTACGCGGGTGAGACGTACCAACTTCGTTTCAGGGTTTTTCCAGAAGGCTTCGCCCATATAAAGCGCTGAGGCAGATTTAACGCCTTCGTATCCTTGGGCTTGATAGAGTACTTGCCGGCGGATTTGCATCGGAATCCCAAGGCTCACACGGCGCTGGTTCACAATAAAGATATCTCCCTTAAGACGGTCTATCAACTGAAGTTGACTGTCGTATAGAGCATTCTTAAACCCGGTAAACATAAACATTAAAATCACAGCAAACACAATGCCGCTCAGAAGTAATATCAAGCGGATAGGCTTATGGGAGAGGTTTAACCAGGCAACGGAGGGAGTGATTGGTGACATTGGCAGAAGAGTTTGTTCTACAACACAGTGGCAGGGTCAGCCACTAGAATTTTGCGTAGAGAAAGGACCCCCGATAATAGACAGGTAGCAGTTACAAGCCCTAAGACCAAAACTACGCGATCAGGGGGCATCACCATCGGAATTGCTTCATTGGTTGCCTGGATGATGAGCTGATAGACACTTAAAGATAAAATCAGACCGGGTACAAACCCCATCAGAGCCAACAGCAATGCTTCTTGCAGCACGACTCCCATCAAAAAGCGGTTATGGAACCCAATCGCTTTGAGCGTGGCATATTCTTTGAAATTTTTAGCAATGTCCGCGTACAGAATTTGATACACGATTGCTGCTCCCACAATGAGCGCAACCCCAACCCCTAGACTAAAAATAAACCCTACTGCTGTAGTTTCTAGCCAATACTGGCGATCGCGGGCAATGATATCTGCTTTGGAATAAACCGTCACATCAGAGGGTAATCTCTGGCGTAGGGACAGCACGACTTGGTTAATATCTGCCCCAGGTTTAAGTTTAAGTAATCCCAGATCAATGCGATCTAAGGTCCGAGGGCTAAAAAACCGGAGAAAATTTTGATCACCCATCATGACGGTGCCTTCTGCTGCCAATCCACCCCCAAGGGCGAAGAGGCCATTAATCGTGACGTTACGTCTGTTGTACTCAGTTTGCAGTCCCACCCTTTGGGGGCCAAATTTAGGCAGCGATCGCCGATCTAAAAAAACTGTATTGGGCTGTGTTAAAGCTTCCGTGGCGCTGTCCGCTTTGAGTTCTGGCAATAAGAAGGGGCGATCTTTGGGATTAAAGCCAAACCCCAGCATAAATAAGGCATCATTGTTTTCGGCATTGCGCCATGCCCCGTAATTAATATAGAGAGGGGAGGCTTTTGCAACTGATGCTTGACTGGCCGCCTGATACAGCCGTTCTTTTGGGAAGGGCTTGGTAGAGGTTCCGTTAAGAGACAGGGGCGAAATCAGGTAAACATCGGCATCAAGCTGGTTATAGAGTAGCCCTGCGGTGTCTGATAGGGCTCCTAAAAAACCAAGGTTAATAAACGCCAGTAATACCGCAAAGGCAACGCCTGCAATACCCACTAGAAGTCTGGTGCGGTCGTGTACAAGGTTAGAGAGAGCAACAACGTTAAACATGAAGACCGTGAATGAATGACCAAAATACATGACCCAACGGGTCAAAATCATGAAGGAGGAGATGGCTGAGGGCCTTGCACCTGAATCTGGACATCGACCTGAAGGTTGGTGAACTTTGCCACCGCTTCGCTTTCCTCGATGGCCACTTTGACCTGAATCACCCTGGCATCAGTGAATGCACTGGGGTCATCATTGAGGACATTATTTTTAAAAATTTGCCGTCCTAGTTCCGTGACTCGTCCTGTCAAAGTGCCTTCAAAGGCTTTATTCCGGCTGATAATTTTTGCGGTCTGCCCAAGCTTGACCAATCGGATATCCGATTCATTCACCTCTGCAACCACCTGCATTGCGCTGGTATCTGCTACTTCGACTAGAGTCCCTTTTCCTTGCCCTTGATCTCCAATGCTTTCCCCTGCTTTGGTCACAATCCGAAGAATCCTGCCACTCACGGGTGAGCGAATGATTGTGTTATCCAATCTGACTTGAGCCAATTCAATGGCCTGTTTGGCACTCGCGACATCATTTTCTGCTTGGATCCGAGCCGTGTTAATCCGAGCCGTATTAATTTGGGCTGTGGCATTGGCTAGCTCGCGATCGCGGCTATTGATCAACTGTGCCAAGGTTTCTTGGGCTTGTCGAATACGTTTGTTGAGTTGATCCACATCAGATTGGCGCTGGTCAACTTCATTCCGTGGCGCAGCCCCTTGACTGACCAAAAATTGATAGCGAGTGAGTTCTTTCATCGCTAACGAACGCTGGGACTCCAGCGCGTCAATCTGGGCTTGCTGGGCTGCAATGCCGCTATTTTGCACTAAGGGTACTTTAGCTGAATCAATGGTGCGTTCTTGCTCTTGGGCTTCGCTGAATTGGGTATTGGTCGCGAGTCGGGCACGGGCAGTTTGCAACTGTTGTTGGGCAGTTTCGAGTTCAGAGCGACGTTCATCGTAACTCCTCAGATAGCCAATAGTCTGGCCTTTAGTGACGCGATCGCCTTCTTTGATCAGGAGCTTCCCAAGGATTTCATTGATCGGCCCGCCCACTTGGATGACGCCTGATGTGGGTTCAATCCGACCTAGTGCGGCAACTCGCACAGGGGCTTTCGCGACAGGCTTTGTCTCGGTCTCCGGTTCTGTGATCGGCTTATGGGCTAGCCGTTGTAGGCCAAAAAGGGGGAGTGTGATCGCAGTTGCAGTTAAGCCCAAAATGATCCACAGCATTGGAAATAGGCTCTTAGCGGGTTGAGCAGACATAGTTTAAATCTCAGAAACAATAGAACGGGGCTTAATCTGGCCTAAAAAGGCATTGATATAGGTTGACAGCACTGCAACGTGGGGTTCAGTCACGAGGGTGTAGTGGTCACCCGGCAGAGACCGAATCATCAGGGCGCGCCCCAGATGCTGTTTCCACTGGGTACGCGCCTTCTCTCCAAAGAGACCGAGTAAGGGGTTATCAACGGTTTGGGCTTCGAGATACAGGGATGGGATGGGGGTGGTCATCGGTGCAGCCGTGTAGGTACTGAGGGCTTTACTATGGGCAGAAGAGACCGTGTGCAGTTGTTGAAGTGCTTCTATGTCAAAGCCTCGGGGCAGAACGCCGATACGCTGTCCTTCGTCTAAGAGTTGAGCCAGTAACGCTTGGGTAGCGGTGGGTTGGTATCTCAGCGTTTGACGGAGGCGCTGTATTTGTTCTGGGAAGAATCCGAGTCCTTTGGCAAAGGTTGTAAAGTCTTCTACCGCATCGCGCTCATGGGAATGGGGAGCAGGACTATCTATCAAAATGAGGCCGCTAACGGCTTGCTGCTGCTGGATGAGTTGCAGAGCGATTTCGTAGGCGACAACGCCACCCATCGACCACCCACCGAGGACATAAGGGCCTTGAGGCTGAATAGTTTGGATCGCCTGGATATAGCAGCGAGCCATGGTTTGGATGTTGTCGATGGGCGAGCTACTGTCCTCTAACCCCAAGGCTCGAATGCTATAGAATGGCCAGTCTGGATTGAGGTAGCGGTTGAGCGCAGCATAACAGCTAATGCCGCCGCCAATGGGGTGGATAAAAAAGAGCGGTGAGGCGCGGAGGGTTCCTTTTCGGTAGTTGACGATGAGGGGAGGGGGGAAGGGAGGCACAATCGATTCCGCAGGTTGCGGTAACTGTGGCGCACTTGCTTCGCTGGCCTGGTTAGCGCGTTGTGTTGCGGAACCAGAGAAGGGAGGCACAGCGGATGGGGGTTGGGGAGCGAGATTGAGGGGTTGGGCCGTGGCGATGGGCTGAGATGGGGTGTTTTGGGGTGAGGCGGATGCTGGGGAAGAAGGTTTGGCTTCGGGAGCACAGGATACCAGAAGGGGGGTGATCGCTTCATTCTCCTGTGTCCTTAGGTAAGCAGCCAGTCCAGCAATGGTGGGGGTTTCCAGTAAGACGGTTATGGGGATGTTGACGGAGAGCTTTTTCTGGAGTTGGGAGAGGAGTCCAATCGCCAGGAGAGAGTCGCCGCCAAGATCGTAGAAGCTATCGTTAAGGCCGACAGGTGCAGTGCCAAGGTAGGCTTCCCATTGCGTTGCTAACAGAGCTTCCAGTTGGGTTTGAGGCGCTGCATAGGCGATCGCTAGGTCAGGCCGAGCGGATTTGGGTTGGTTGGCGTCCAAGTCTAGCTCTAGAGATTCTAGAAGCTGGTTAGAATCCCACTGAGCTTGCTGCTCAAGCAGGATATTGAGCGTTTGAGGACAGACAATCACTTGGGGTTGAGATTGGTTCAAGATACGGGTGAAAGCCTCTGCACCTTCTTCTGGGGTGAGAGCAACGAGCCAGTCATCATCTTCTTGGGTGCGTGCTTTGGTCTTGAGGCGTTCAGCACGGGAGTCTACGGCCATCCCTACAGTCTCCCATTCTGTCCAGTGGATGGAAACAGCAGGGATTTGACTGGTTTGTTGTTTATAAGCACAAAAGGCACTTAGAAATTCGTTTGCAGCACCGTAGCCCACTTGTCCAAACAGAGTTTTGTAAAGGACAGTACTGAGGGAACTACTCATGATCCAGAAGTCGAGGGGGCGATCGCGGAAGAGCTGATCGAGCACGACGGTTCCGGTCACTTTGGCTGCCAGAATTTTTTCAGTATCGCTGGGTTTGCGACCTTGAATAATGCCGCCAAAATCGGCAACCCCTGCACAGTGGAGCACTCCTTGCACAGGCCCAAATTCCGCTTCAGCTTGGGCTAAAAGCGTTTGTAAGCTGGGCAGATCCGTCACATCAGCCTGTCCTACCCACACCTTTGCTCCGTAGGATTCTAGGGTTAAAAGCTGCTGAATTTTGCATCGAGTCGGATCGGATTCGTCATGGGTGAGGCACCAGTGCGTCCAGTTTCGACGCTCTGGAAAGGCGGAACGAGTGACGAGGATGAGCCGTGCTTGAACACTTTGGGCCAAATGGTTCGCCAGGGTGAGTCCAATGCCGCCCAATCCTCCTGTGATAAAGTACACGCCTTGTTCACGAAGCCCTTGGGGCTTGCGTTCTGGCTCTGCAAGCACCATGGGTTCATAGCAGGGTGTCCAGCGCGATCGCCCCCGATAGGCCACTTCCAGCGGCGCATCAGGTGTGATGAGATCGGCCAAGAGGGTTTGCAACCCATCCATCTGGGTCAACTCCTTCGGTGTTTTGTCCTCTAGATCAATGAGGCGACAGGAAATCTGCGGATATTCTTGAGGAATGACCTTAAGCGCACCCAAAAGGGTACTTTTGATGGGGTTGATGACTTCAGTACCCAGAATACTGTAGCTCCCGTTGGTGATGATGCTAAGCTGTACCGGATCAAAATGGCTCAACTTGCCGATCGCCTGAACTAAAGACAACAAAGCATAGAGCCCACGATGGGTTTGTCCCAGGATGCTTTCAGTTCTGAGGTCAACTTTGGTGGGCTTGGTAAAGCTCCAGAGGTGCAGAATGTGCTGGGGAAACTGACCCTGACTTTTAAGGCTGGCCAGCAGGCTAAGGTATTCCTGAGGATCGGCAGCGCTAAAGGTGACATGGGCTTTAGAGGATCGCCAGCGATCGCCCTGAAGGGCCACCGTAACCACCGTTTGCCCTGCCACCATGAGTTGTTCAGCCAAGGCCGCCCCTAAGCCCACTTCATCCAAGAAAATCAGCCAAGATTGACCCCTGAATATGGGTTTCAAGGGCAAGAAGGACGAGAGTTTTTTCCACGACGGAACATAAAACCATTGGCTAGGGTCAGGGTTGCGGGACAACCCAAAGGTGGACATTGCTCCATTCTTGGGAGGATCTATCCAATACCGCTGGCGCTCAAAGGGATAGGTGGGAAGCGGGATCCGCTGACGGGTTTCGCCTTTATAGTAGCGTTTCCATTTACAGGGCACCCCTCTCAGCCAAAGCTGGCCTAACGTGGTCAGCAGTGCTTGGGTTTCGGGGGTTTGAGGGGTAAGGGAAATGCTGTTGAGCAGAGGCTGGCCTTGATAGTGGGAATGACGGCGCACCAGACCCGTTAGCGTTCGGCCAGGGCCAACTTCTAGAAAACAACAGTTCGATTCGGTCAACAGTTGGGAGATCGCCTCCCCAAAGCGCACGGTATGGCGGAGGTGCTGAATCCAATACTCTGGGTTCACGGCGTCGCTGGGGGTCATCCAAGTCCCCGTGACATTCGAGAAATAGGTGCGTTGCGGGACTTCAAGCGTAATTGAGTTCAGCACTTGCCGAAAATCCGCCAGCATGGGTTCTACCAAATGGCTGTGGAACGCATGGGAGGTATTGAGCCGCGTCACCGTTTGGCCCGCTGCAGTGAGCTGAGTTTCAAGCTGGGCGATCGCCGTGACAGTCCCCGATACGGTACAAACCTCCCCATTAGAAGCCGCCAGGGAAACCTCATCACTCAGCCATCGAGACACCTCAGTTTCAGGGGCTGAAATTGCCAGCATCGCCCCAGGGGGCAGTTGCTGCATGAGGCGGGCGCGATGGGCGATGAGCTTCAGGGCATCTTCTAAGGAAAAGACCCCAGCAATGCAGGCTGCGACGTATTCCCCTAAGCTATGCCCCACCATTGCTTCAGGTTCAACGCCCCAATGCAACCAAAGCTGGGCAAGGGCGTACTCCACCGCAAACAAAGCAGGCTGTGCCCACTGGGTTTGATCCAACAGATTGGGGCGATCGCCTTTGGGGTATAGCCGTTCACGGATATCTTCGCCGAGATAGGGCTGCAGCAGTTGGGCGCACTGATCCAATGTCTTGCGAAAGACAGTTTCATGGCCGTATTCATGGTCGTAAAGCGACCGCGCCATATTGAGGGTTTGGGCACCCTGACCTGGGAACAAAAATACAACAGGGCTCCGGTCTGCCTTGACCGCACAGACTTCATCAGCCGTTGGTTTTTCCAGGGATTGGATCGCATCCTCAACAGTTTGCACCAGACAAACGCTGCGATAGGGAAAGGCTTGACGCCCCACCGCTAGCGTAAACGCCACATCTGCCAAAGAAGTTTCGGGATGCTGGCGCAGGTGAGTGGCTAGATTTTGCTGTTGCTGTGCAAGGGCCGTTTCCGATTGAGCAGACAGGATAAAGAGTTGCCATTGTCTCAGGGATGGATTGGCGAGGCGGGGAATGGATGGGGCTTCTTCTAAGACGAGGTGCGCATTGGTCCCTCCAATGCCAAAGGAACTCACCCCTGCCCGTCGAGGTGACGGGGCTTGAGGCCAGGCCGTCAGCGCTGTATTGACGAAAAAAGGGCTTGGGCCAAAAGGAATGGCAGGATTAGGGGTGTCAAAGTTAAGGCTAGGGGGGATGACTTTGTGATGCAGGGCCAGGGCAACTTTGATGAGGCTGGCAACCCCTGCGGCGGTATCTAGATGACCGATGTTGGTCTTGACTGACCCCAAAGCGCAAAACTGGACTTTGTCTGTGGTGTGGCGAAAGGCTTGGGTCAATGCCGCAATTTCGATGGGATCGCCCAGGATGGTTCCTGTGCCGTGGGTTTCTACATAAGAAATTGTCTCAGCAGGTGTATTGGCGATCGCCTGAGCTTCCGCAACCACAGCAGTCTGCCCTGAAACGCTGGGGGCCGTATAGCCCACCTTCGCAGAACCATCGTTGTTGATCGCAGAGCCTTTGATCGTGGCATAGATCGTGTCGTGGTCAGCAATGGCATCAGCCAAACGCTTGAGCAACACTACCCCTACACCATTACCGCCGACGGTGCCTTGGGCCTTAGCATCAAAGGCACGACAATGCCCATCCGGCGACAAAATCATGCCCTCGGTATAGAGATACCCCGTGGGGTTTGCGTACACCGTTACCCCACCGGCCAGGGCCATATCGCACTCCCCATTGAGTAGCCCCTGACAGGCAAGATGGGTCGCGACAAGGGAGGTAGAGCAAGCGGTTTGCACGGAAAAGCTAGGCCCGCGTAGGTTTAGCTTATAGGACACCAGCGTCGGCAAAAAATCCTTATCATTGCGGATCTGTACCTGATAGCTATCTAGATCCGCATTAGATAGGAGGTTAGGGTAAAGGGATTGCAAGAGGTAGGAATTCAGCCCCACCCCAACGTACACGCCAATGGCTCCAGGATAGCTTTGGGGGTTGTACCCGCCATGTTCTAGAGCGGTCCAGGCCTGCTCTAAAAAGAGACGATGTTGGGGATCAACAATCTGAGCTTCCTTAGGACTAAAGCCAAAAAAGCTTGCATCAAAGAGATCGGCCCCTTCAAGAACCCCTGTGGCTTTCACATAATTGGGCTGTTTGAGCAGATAGGGCGGCACACCCGCATCCAGTAACTCTTCGGTGGTGAAGAACTTAATGCACTCTTTTCCCGCCGTGAGGTTATCCCAGTATTCACCGATGGTTTGGGCTTCGGGAAATTTTCCCGCCATCCCAATAATGGCAATATCTGTTTCCGCAATCTCAGGGATGGCCTCAAAATCCTGGTATCTCTCTGTCATATCTACGAACGTTCATTTCTGATGTGGTTAACTACCCCCCCTATTGCTTTGAAGGTAATGAGTTCAATCCCTAGTCATCGTCTGCTAAATTCCGGAACTGCTGTCGTAACGCCCGTCTTTGTTGAAGGGTTGATTGTTGCGAAACCCTTACCTCAGTTCGCTGCTGTGCCTGTTCAGTAGCCGACCCTTGGTTTTGCTGATGTTGCAAATGGTTGGCTAGCTGCGCAATGGTAGGGAATTGAAACAAATCAACGATGTTCAACTCGCGCTGAAGCAGGGTTTGCAGTTTTGCCTGCACCTGCACCATCAGCAAGGAATGTCCCCCAAGGTCAAAAAAGTTATCGTGCAGTCCAATCGTACTCGTTCCTAGCAAATCCGCCCATACTTGGGCAATCTGGCGCTCGACTTGGGTCTGGGGCAGCACAATGGACGGGCGATCGCCAGTTCCCTCCGGCTGGGGCAGCGCTTTGCGATCTACCTTGCCATTGTTGGTGAGGGGGAGTTGCTCCAAGGGCATGATGAAGGCAGGCACCATGTAGTCTGGCAACTTTTGGCGCAGGGTTTGGCGGAGGGCAGCAATTTCTACCGTCTGCTGCGGTTGGGACACCACATACGCACAGAGTTGCTTACTGCCGGGGCGATCCTCTCTAACAATGATCACCGCTTCTTGAACACTGGGATGCTGTGTGATGGCTGCCTCAATTTCTCCCAATTCGATGCGGAAGCCCCGAATTTTAACTTGATGATCAATCCGTCCTAGAAATTGAATCGTGCCATCGGGTAAGTAGCGCCCTAAATCCCCTGTCTTATAGAGATAGGCACTAGCCTCGGCAAAAAATGGGTCAGGGATAAACCGTGCAGCAGTGAGTTCGGGGCGGTTGAAGTACCCAAGTGCCACCCCTGTCCCGCCGATATGGAGTTCCCCCGGCACCCCAATGGGCACAGGGTTAAGATGGGCATCCAAAATATGAAACCGCTGGTTGGAAATGGGCTTGCCGTAAGGAATACTCGTCCAGTGGGGTTCGACGGTACCAATGGGATAGCAAATAGACCAGATCGAACCTTCTGTGGCACCGCCAAAGCTGTAGATCTGGATCTGAGGCTGAGCATGGCTGCGAATTTGCTCAGGGAGGGTTACAGAAATAGCATCCCCGCTCATCATGACGATGCGTAGGCTATCGGGAAGGCGTAACTTTTGTTGAATGACAGTGGTCATCAGCATTTCCATCACCGCTGGGGCTGTGTCCCAAAAGGTGACGCGGTGTTGGTGCATCAGCTGCAGCCAAGCGACAGGATTGAGCGCATCCTTAGCGACAGGAATAACAATGCCTCCGCCAGCGGCCAGAAGCCCAAAAATGTCATAGACCGAGAGGTCAAAGCTAAGAGAGGCTAAGCTGATGACGCGATCGCCCGCACCCACCCTAAAGCGTTGATTGATATCTAGATTCGTATTGACCGCCCCCCGATGGGAAATCATCACGCCCTTGGGTTTTCCTGTGGATCCAGAGGTGTAGATGATATAGGCCAACTGGTCTGGTGCAATCTCTAGGCCTAAGTTGCGGGTGGGATAGTGGGCAAAGGTGTCTGGTTGATCAAGACACAATACCTGAGACTGATGCTGAGGCAGTCGCTCCACAAACTGACGCTGGGTCAAGATGACCAATGGCTGGGCATCTTCCAACATTTCCGCAATCCGGTCTGGAGGAGAGCTGGGATCTAAGGGAATGTAAGCGCCTCCGGCTTTGAGGATGGCGAGGAGTCCCACCACTAGATCGGGAGAACGCTCTCCATAAACGCCCACCAAGGTTTCAGTTCCAACCCCCAGTTCTTTTAAGCGATGGGCCACCTGATTGGCCCGGTGGTTGAGGGTTTGGTAAGAGATGGTTTGGTTTTCATACAGGAGGGCGATCGCCTCCGGATTTTTCTGGACTTGGGCTTCAAAACCACCATGAAGCAGGAAGGAATCTATAAACTCTGTGGCGGTATTGTTCCAGTCATAGACAATTTGTTGGTGTACCTGGGAGGACAGTAACGAGAGGGAATCAATGGGTGCATCGGGCTGCTGCACCATTTGACCCAGCAGGGTTTGGAAATGTTCAGCAAATCGCTCAATGGTGTCCCCATCAAATAAATCGCAGTTGTATTCCCAATCTGCACTGAGTTGCCCAGCCGATTCATACATCGTCAGCAATAAATCAAACTTTGCAGTTGCATTGGGAATCGGAACGGATGTTAAGGTCAGATTGGGAAGTTCCAACGCCATTTCAGGGGTGTTCTGAAAGCTAAACATCACCTGAAATAGGGGGCTATGGCTGAGGGTGCGGGCGGGCTGAATCGCCTCGACGAGGCGCTCAAAGGGAATATCTTGATTGCGATAGGCCTCCAACGCTAGACGTTTGGTGCGCTCCAGCAATTCCCGTACCGTGGGGTTGCCGCTCACATCATTGCGAAGAATGAGCGTATTCACAAAGAAGCCAATCATCGGCTCCAGCTCACTGGTGTTGCGGTTGGCGACAGGTGTCCCAATGGGGATATCCCTTTGACGGCTCAATCGACTCAAAAACAGGGCAAAGGCTGCTTCGAGCACCATAAAAAGGGTTGCGCCAGTGCTTTGGGCGATCGCATTTAGCCCGCGCGTCAGCTCAGTATCCAGACTTGTTTTGAGGGTCTGACCTCGAAAAGTTTGCAGAGACGGTCGGGGATGATCCGTGGGGAGTTCCAGGAGCGGTGACATGCCCTTCAGGTGTTCTTTCCAGTAGGCTAGCTGCTGAGCTGCTTCGGGTTGGGCTAACCACTCTCGCTGCCACTGGGCATAGTCTACGTATTGCAGCGCCAGTGGGGGCATTGCATCGCGTTGGCCTTGGGTTTTGTAATGGGCTACCAGCTCTTGCACTAAGACTCCCATCGACCACCCATCGGTAATGATGTGGTGGAGGGTGGCGACCAAATAGTGAACCGTCGGCGCGGTTTGAATCAACACGATTCGATAGAGGGGGCCAGTCTGAAGATTAAACGAATGCTGCGATTCTTCAAGGAGGGTAGCTTGAAGGGTGGATTCGAGGCGATCAGAGGGGAGCGATCGCCAATCCAGCCGTTCCAGTGGCAGTTCTAGCCGCTCTGCGACCACCTGAAGCGGTTCCCCTTGGTGCAGCACAAAGTGGGTGCGCAGGATCTCATGACGGTCTGCGATCGCTTGGAGGCTTTGCACCAATAAATCTTCTTGGAGTTGCCCTTCTAATCGCAGCGCCACAGGGATGTTATAGGCAGACTGACTGCCCTCAAACTGGCTCAAAAACCAAAGGCGCTGTTGCGGAAAGGACAAGCGCAGGGGCTGGGTGCGATCGGCAGTAGGAATGCTTAGGGCTGGAATGGCCTGCTGCTTAGCCTGGGTTTGGAGCTTTTGTAAAAAGAGGGCACGTTGCGCTGGAGAGAGGGCGGCAAGGCGATCGGAGAGGCTAGACATAGATAGAACACACAAAATAATAATGAAAAACGCGACACACCTTATCCAACGCACCTATCAAAGACGCTGGACTTAAACGCTAAGTGCTACTCACGTCATACACTTATGCCTCCTAATCGCTCCAAGGCTTCTGCCTCTGGGAGATTTTCTACCTCTGCCAAGAGTTTCTCTAAAATTTTTGCATCAGTTTGGGCAAGCTGCTCCGTTAAAATTAGCTCTGCAAGTTGGGCGATCGTTGGCTGTGCAAACAAAGGCTGAAGCTGAAGCTTGACCTGAAACTCAGTCTGAATCCTAGAAATTAGCTGAATTGCAAGTAGAGAATGCCCGCCCAAGGCAAAGAAATTATCTTCTACTCCAATCAGCGAAATACCCAGCAGCGATGACCATAGCTCCACCAAGCGCACTTCTATCTCATTGCGCGGTGCCACATAGACCTCCCGCTGTACATCTTCCCCGTGAGGTACGGGTAATGCTTTTCGGTCAATTTTTCCGTTCGGCGTCAGTGGCAACGCCTCTAGCAAGACAACCTTGGAGGGAAGCATGTATTGGGGAAGGCGATCTCTCATCCTTTGTTGCAAGGTTGGTACCGTCAGGGATGCGACCTTCGGTACCACATAGGCAACTAAGATCGATCCCAAGAACGCAGTAGTGTGAACTTCTATCACTGCATCTTTGACTTCTGGCTGCTGTTGTAGCACCGTCTCAATTTCTTCTAGTTCAATTCTGAAGCCCCGCAGTTTAACCTGCTGATCCATCCGTCCCAAATAATCAAGCTGACCATCGGGTAGATAGCGCACTAAGTCTCCTGTTCGGTATAGGCGCGCACCAGGCTCCACTGAAAACGGATGGGGGATAAACCGTTCTTTGGTTAGGTCTGGGCGATTTAGGTAGCCCCGTGCTAAGCCAATGCCACCAATAAACAGTTCTCCTGGTACGCCAATGGGGACAGGCTGGAGGTGGGTGTCTAGGACATAGACCTGAACATTCGGAATTGGGCGACCGATAGAAGGCTTGATTTGTTGAAAACCCGTACAGTTCGCAATCGTGGCACAAACGGTGGTTTCCGTGGGGCCATAGGCGTTATAAAAACCAGGACGATCTGACCATTTTGCCGCCATCTCCGCAGAACAGGCTTCCCCAGCAACCGTTAAATGTGTCACAGAAGTGAGTTGCTCTGGGGATAGCACACTCAATGTTGAAGGTGGCATGGTGATATGGGTAATGGCATTGCGTTGAATTAACGAAGCCATCTGGGTTTCAACCAGTGATTCCACACGACCCAAACACAGCCTTGCACCAGAGCATAGCGCCATCAAGATTTTTGACACCGAGGCGTCAAAGCTAAAGGAAGCCAACTGCAATACGCGGCTTTGAGGTGTGACCTGAAAGGCGTTAATGTGGGCAAAAGCCAAATTCCCTAGGCCCTTGTGCTCGATCATCACACCCTTAGGCTGTCCGCTAGATCCAGAGGTATAAATCACATAGGCCAGATCAGTGGGGGTTGTTTGAGCAATAGGATTTTCACAGGGTAACTGCAGGAGTTGGGAGGAAATCTCACTGAGTTTTATGGTTTCTACTGAAGCATCTAGGGTTGAGAATTTCCCTTCGAGTTCGGGTTGGATAATTAAAAGCTGGATCTGAGCATCTTTTAACATGAAGTCCAACCGTGGCTTGGGGTAGGCTGGGTCTAATGGGACATAGGCACCTCCCGCCTTCAAAACCGCCAGCATCGATACAATCCGCTCATAGGATTGCTCGAGGCAAATGCCCACTAAGCTATTGGGTCTAACCCCAATTTTTTGCAAATAATGGGCCAGTTGATTGACTTTGATATTAAGGTCTTGGTAGCTGAGCTGGAAGTTTTCAACTTGAAGGGCGATCGCATCGGGTGTCTTCAATACTTGATCTTCAACCCAGTGATGAATACAGCGAAGTGGCAGATCGGCTTGGGTCTGATTCCAATCCACCAAAAGGGTCTGTCGTTCGACATCTGGGAGCAAAGGAAGGATTGCGATAGATTGCTGGGGATTGCTGGTAATGGACTCTAGCAATACTTCAAACTGCGCTGCCATGCGCTCAATGGTGGAATGGTCAAACAGATCGCTGTTATATTCCCATTCCGCAATCAGGGTGTTACCGGCTTCTATCATCGATAGGGTTAGATCAAACCGTGATACGCCACTATGAGTAGACAATGGCTCCAAGGTTAGACCTGGAAGTTGAAACTCTGCCATGGGCGCATTTTGGAGCACAAACAAGGTTTGGCACAGCGGCAAATAGCTGAGATCTCGGGTCAAGGGTAATCGTTCGATTAACTGAGCAAAGGGGATATCTTGATTGGCAAAGGCGTCTAGGGCTTGGGTTTGTACCTGATCTAAAAGGGCTGTGAAAGTGGCTTCTGAATCTACGTTAAAGCGCAAAGGCAAGGTGTTGATAAAGAAGCCAATCAATCGCTCCAGATCGGGATGGTTCCGCCCCGCGATGGGGGTACCCACGACCAAGTCGTTTTGGCCGCTGTAGCGATGCATGAGAGTCAAAAATGCCCCAAGTAAGGTCATAAACAGCGTTTTTTGATGCTGTTGACTGAAGGTTTTGAGCGTTTGGGTGAGTCCTGTGGATAGTTCGACTCGAACCAGCCCACCTTGGAAGGTTTGGATGGCTGGACGGGGGCGATCCGTGGGCAGTTCTAGCAACGGTGGGGCATCCATAAACTGCGCTGCCCACGCTTCTAGTCGTTGATTAAAGGATTCTGATTTCTGCTCCTGTCTTTGCCATGCGGCATAGTCTGCATATTGAATCGGTAGTGGTTCAATGTCAGGAACTTCTCCATTGCAATAGGCGGGATAGAGTGCCATCACCTCTTGGACAAAAATCCCCATTGACCAAGCATCCGAAATAATGTGATGCATCGTCGCCAAAAGAATATGCACGTCCTTATTGAGACGCAATAGCTTGACCCGTAATAACGGTTCAGTTTGCAAATCAAAAGGATGCTGAGCCTCGACTTGGCTCTGTCGTTCAATTTCTTTCGCTTGGTCAGTTTCAGACAATCCTGTTAAATCAATGACCTGGATGGGAATGCTCCATTCCTCATGAATAACCTGAATGCCGTCTATCTCAATTTGGGTAAAGTTGGTTCGGAGGGATTCATGGCGCTTCACGATTTCGGTGAAGCACTGTTCTAGAGCAGTAATATTGATTGCCCCAGTTAAACGCATTGACAAGGGCAGATTATAAGTGGCGCTCGGCCCTTCCAATTGGTGCAAAAACCATAATCGCTGTTGCGAAAAGGATAGTGCTAGGGGTTGGGTGCGATCTACAGGAGAAATTAAAAGTGCTTCAAGGGTTTCCCCATGTTGTAATTGCAACGCCAAAGCGGCAATAGTGGGGTCCTCAAAGAGCGATCGCAAAGACACATCCTGCTGAAACTGGCTACGAACACGGGAAATTAGCTGCATTGCAAGCAGAGAATGTCCACCCAGTTCAAAGAAATTATCTTCGACCCCTATGGGTGTGATGCCTAACAGAGATGACCACAGTTCAGTCAGTTGTGTTTCGATGGCATTGCGGGGTGCCACATAGTCCCGGTGTTGGAGGTCTTGAGATTGCGGCGCAGGCAATGCTTTGCGATTCACCTTACCATTGGGCGTTAGAGGTAGTTTGTCTAACAACACAAAGGCAGATGGAACCATGTAGGCAGGAAGGCGATCTCCACAATGATGTTGCAGCTCTGACACCGTCAGGGTAGGCAAGGTGGATACCCCATAGGCCACCAACAGTTGGGAACCTGCGCCCATTTCACGGACAACTGCTACAGATTGACTGATGGCAGGATGCTGCAGCAACACTGATTCGATTTCACCCAACTCAATGCGATAACCTCGTAACTTGATTTGGTTGTCTAATCGACCCAGAAACTCCAAGCATCCATCGGGACGATATCGGACTAAGTCTCCAGTTTTATAGATCCGATTGTGAGACTCTTGTGAAAAAGGATTTTGGATAAAGCGTTCGGCGGTTAGCTCAGGACGATTCAAGTAACCCCGGCTGACCCCAGCGCCGCCAATGAATAGTTCACCAGGAATACCAATGGGCAAGGGTTGAAGAGCGGCATCCAAGACATAGGCTTGGGTATTGGCAATGGGACGACCAATGGAAACACCCTTGGCGCTATCTTCCGCTTGAACCGCCTCGATCAACGACCAGATTGTCGTTTCCGTTGGCCCATAGAGATTCCATAGAGATGCACATCGCGTCGCCAGCATTTTAGCTAAGCCAACGGGTAAGGCTTCCCCACCACACAGGACTTTAAGGGTGGGGCTACCCTGCCAACCCGAATCCAGC
This sequence comes from Thermosynechococcaceae cyanobacterium MS004, assembly GCA_022402525.1. Classification (GTDB taxonomy): domain Bacteria; phylum Cyanobacteriota; class Cyanobacteriia; order Thermosynechococcales; family Thermosynechococcaceae; genus JAAURS01. The sequence goes on along the minus strand of JAKRSB010000103.1, from coordinate 28,649 downwards.
AACATCTGCCAAGTTGCAGGGGTCGCTTGCATGACCGTCGCTTCAGAGCAATGCAGTAACGACTGAAGACGCATCCCATCGGTGGCAATGTCTCGGCTTGCCAACACAATCTTTGCCCCAACCATCAACGGAAGAAATAGTTCTAACCCTGCAATATCAAAGGATAGGGTGGTAACAGACAGCAAAATATCAGTGGCATCCATTCCAGGCATATGGGCCATTGAGTGCAGGAAATTCACGACGTTACGATGTTCTACGGCAACGCCTTTGGGCTTGCCCGTTGACCCAGATGTATAAATGACGTAGGCCAAATCCGTCGGATGCACAGCAACAGAGAGCGGTGTCTCGATATATTGAGCAATGGATGGCCAATCTCGATCCAGACATAGTTTGGGAATTTCGCTTGGGGGTGAGTCTGACGGGAGATCTGATTGTGTGATGAGGAAAGAAAGCTGGGCATCTTCGACCATCATGGCGAGGCGTTCTGCTGGGAAGGCAGGGTCAAGAGGAACATAGGCCGCTCCCGCTTTCAGAATCCCCAGAAGGCCAATTAACATCCAGCTATTGCGCTCGACGCTCAATCCCACCAGGGAATTAGCCCCAATCCCTTGGGACTGAAGATAGTGGGCAAGCCGATTCGAATGTTGATGGAGTATGCGATAGGTCAAGGTTGCATCGGGGCAAACGGCAGCTACGGCATCCGGTGTCCGATGGGCCTGAATTTCAAACAGATGATGGATACATTCATCTTGCGAAAAATGCTGCTGAGTCTGGTTCCAGTCCACTAACAGGTTTTGACGTTCGGTCGCACTCAGTAATGGGATGGTAGAAATGGGTTGCTGTGGATTGTTTGTAATGGACTCTAGTAATATCTCAAACTGCGCTGCCATCCGTTCAATCGTGGAATGGTCAAATAAATCGCTGTTGTATTCCCATTCAGAAATGAGCGTATTCTCCACTTCGGTCATCGAGAGGGTCAGGTCAAACCGTGCTACGCCGCTATGGGTGGGCAATGGCTCTAGGGTTAAGTCGGGGAGCTGGAGTGCTTGCGATGGTGCATTTTGCAAAACAAACATCGTCTGACACAGGGGCAAATAGCTGAGATCCCGTTCTAGGGGAAGCCGTTCGATTAATTGACCAAAGGGGATATCTTGGTTGGCAAAGGCATCGAGGGCATGGGTTTGAACTTGGTTCAGAAGTGCTGTAAAGGAGGTGTCTGACTCAACGGTAAAACGCAAGGGCAAGGTATTGATAAAGAACCCAATCAAGCGCTCCAGATCGGGATGGGTGCGTCCAGCAATGGGGGTGCCTACCACCAAGTCACTTTGGCGACTGTAGCGATGCATGAGGGTGACAAACGCTGCCAGCAACGTCATAAACAAGGTTTTTTGCTGCTGCTGCCCAAAGGACTTCAGTCGTTGAGTTAATGCGGGGCCAATGTCGGTACGCACCACATCTCCCTGGAAGGATTGAATCGCGGGGCGTGGATAATCCGTAGGCAGTTCTAACAGGGGTGATGCATTCAAGAACTGCTGTACCCATGCTTCTAGACGCTCCTGAAAGTCATCGGTTTGCTGCTGTTGGCGTTGCCATGCGGCATAGTCAGCATATTGCAGCGGCAGTGGGGCAATAGACGGCGCTTGCCCCCTGCAATAGGCGGGATAAAGCGCCATAATCTCTTGGACAAACACCCCAATCGACCAAGCATCCGAGACAATGTGGTGCATGGTCACCAGTAGAATTTGCTCGCTGTCTTGGAGTTGCAGAAGGGTAGCGCGCAGCAGTGGCCCAGTTTCTAGATCGAAGCATTGCTGAGCCTCTAGACGAATCCGATCCTCAACGATGCGATCGCGTTCGGCACAATTCCACTCCGTTAAATCCACCACCGGAATGGTGAAAGTTCCTGGAGTGTGGATCACCTGAACGCTATGTTCAGCGGGTTGGGCAAAAGTGGTGCGTAAGGATTCATGGCGCTCAATAATCGCCGTTAAGCACTGTTCCATCGCCGAGAGGTTCACTTGTCCTCGCAGCCGCAGCGCGAAGGGCAAATTATAGGTGGCGCTAGCGCCTTCAAACTGATTCAGGAACCACAACCGTTCTTGGGCAAAGGAGAGCGCGAGGGGTTGGGTACGATCAACGCGGGCGATCGCCGTAACGCCTCCCGCTTCAGCGTTTTCCGCTTGCTCTAGCTGCGCGGCAAGGGCAGCGACGGTGGGTTCGGTAAAGAGCGATCGCAAAGACACCTCTTTGCCAAACATGGTGCGAATCCGCGCCAGGACCTGCATGGCCGAAAGGGAATGTCCCCCTAGACTAAAGAAATCGTCGTGAATACCCACCCGTTCTACGCCCAATACTTCCGCCACAATGAACGTGAGTGCGGCTTCCATGGGGGTGCGGGGCGCAACGTAGGGGTTGGAGGAGGCCCAATCTGCCGCTTGGGGTTGAGGGAGCGATCGCCGATCGAGCTTCCCTGCGGGGGTCAACGGAATGGCTGCCACGCTCATGACAAGGGCAGGCACCATGTAATCGGGCAATTGCGTTTGCAGAAACTGACGCAGATCGTTGGGAGGGAGGGAAGTGCCTTCGGGCACGACATAGGCGATTAGCTGAAGAATTCCTTGGGCATCGGCTTGGGCGATGACCGCACTTTCGCGCACCGCTGGATGAGATTGCAGCGCCCGTTCCACTTCGCCCAACTCCACTCGAAACCCGCGTACCTTAACCTGATCGTCAGTGCGACCTAGGTAGACCAGATCTCCGGTGGCAAGCATCCGGACGCGATCGCCAGTCTTGTACAACTGACCCGTGGGCTGGAATGGATGAGGGATAAAGCTTGCTGCGGTGAGTTCAGGACGGTTAAGGTAGCCAGCGGCCACCCCATCGCCGCCCAGATAGAGTTCGCCAGCAACCCCCAACGGAACTTGCTGTAAAGCAGCATCTAAAACATAAGCCTGGACATTGCCCAAAGGTCTGCCAATGGGCACATCCATCCCAGTCAAGATTTGGGTTTGGGCCGTAATTTCGTAGGTTGTCGCGACCACTGTGGCTTCTGTAGGGCCATAGGTATTCAGTAACCGGATCGGGTGATGTTGCGTAACCCGCTGCCAAAGCTGAAGGGTTTGGGGCAAAACCCGTTCTCCGCCAATAATCACCAATCGCAGGCTATCGGGTAAGGTCGCCAAGCCTTGAGCGAGGTCTTGGGTAAGGCGATGCCAAAAGGCGGTGGGTAAATCTAGCACCGTCAAGGCTTGGGCCGCAATGGTTTCACAGAAGGTTACGGTACTGGACAGCATTTTGTCCGTCCGCAAGATGAGGGTGCCGCCACTGCAAAGGGTGCCATAGATTTCTTCCACGGCGGCATCAAAGCTAATGGAGGCAAATTGCAACACCCGATCTTGAGGGCAGAACCCATACTGGGCGATCGCTTCACGGGTAAAATTCGCTAGCCCTCGATGGGTCAAAACCGTTCCCTTGGGTTTTCCGGTGGAGCCAGACGTATAGATCACATAGGCCGTTTGAGTCAGTTCAACCGGAAGATTGAGGTTTGCGATCGATTGGCTCGCAATTTGCGGGTCACTGATTTCTAACACCAGCGTCTTGAGCTGAAGCGCCATTGGCAGATCGGAACGGGTGATCAATACTCCCACCTGGGCATCGTCCACCATGTGCTGCACCCGCTCCACCGGATAGGTTGGATCCAGGGGGAGGTAAGCGGCACCGACTTTTAAGACCCCTATCAGTGCCGCAATCAAGTCAGGACTGCGCTCTAAACAAATCCCCACTAAATCTCCAGACTTCACGCCCTGAGCGCGCAACTGATGGGCAATTTGATTGGCTTTCTGATTCAGGGTTTGATAGCTCCAGCGCGTTTCCTGATGCTCCAGGGCGATCGCGCTCGGTGTTTGCTGCACTTGCATTTCAAACTGCCTAGGCACGGCCTGTAGCGGTTCCAGAAAGGCGGAAACGCCCTGGCTAAAGCGACTCAATACGGTCTGTTCTGCACAGGGCAGCAGGGGAACTTCACTCAACCGTTGTTGGGAATTGTCCACAATGGCGCTCAGCAAATACTCAAACTGAGCTGCCATCCGCTTGATCGTAGAGCGATCAAACAAATCGCGGTTATACTCCCAGTCACCCACCAGTCCGTTGGGGGTTTCTTCCATCGAAAGGGTCAGATCAAACTTAGCAACCCCTAGATCAATCCCGCTCGATTTAATCGCCAAACCCGGTAATTCCAGTTGATGGCGATGGCTATTTTGCAGGATGAACATCACTTGAAACCAGGGGGAATATCCGGGATGACGCTCGGTTGCGAATCGGCTAAGGAGTTCTTCAAATGGCACATCTTGGTGAGCATAGGCATCGAGCGATACCTGTTGCACCTGTCTCAAAAAGTCCTGGAAGGTAGGATTATCACCGCAGTTCAGCCGTAGCACCAACGTATTTAGGAAAAACCCAATTAAGCCTTGAATTTGGGGATGATTTCGATTGGCAATGGGTGAGCCGATCAAGATCTCCGGTTGAACACTGTAACGATGGAGCAACAGGCCAAAACCAGCCAATAGCGTCATATATAGCGATCCACCAAGCTCTTGACTCAAGCGATCAAGAGCTTGACTCAAGGCCAGCGGCAAGGCCACCCGTAAGACTTGACCATTAAAGCTTTGGACGGTTGGACGGGGTCTATCTGTGGGAAGGTCTAGTAGCTTGGGAGCATTGACGAGCTGGTGTTGCCAATAGTTCAATTGGGTTGCCAGTTGTTCCCCTTGGAGCCACTCTCGCTGCCACTGGGCAAAATCAACCATTTGAACGGGCAATGCGGGTAATTGAGGGGAATGTCCGGCCAAAATTGCGGGATACATCTGCATTATTTCTTGGATCAATACGCCGATCGACCAAGCATCAGTAATAATGTGATGCACAACAATCAGCAAGACCTGTTGCTGTGCAGGCATCTGGATCAGCATTGCCCGCAGCAATGGACCGCGCTCCAGATCAAAGGGTTGGCGGGCAAAGTCAGAAGCAAATTGGTCTAGGTCGCTGGTTAAATCTCCCCGATTCTGATATTCAATCCGCAAGGGCAAACTGGAATGAATCGTTTGTACCGGGCGATCGCCCTCTAGGTGAAAAGTTGTCCGCAATGATTCATGCCGCGCCATCAAAATCTGCAGACATTGGTTCAAGACATTGACATCAAACTGTCCTTGAATGTCTTGACGAATCCCAATGTGATATGCAGCACTCAGGGTTTCCATTCGCTCTAACAACCACAGCCGTTGCTGAGCAACCGATAGAGGCAACGGACGAGTGCGATCGACCACCGGAATCGGTATTATTTCCGCCATCGCCTCCGAGGTGGCTTCCCGTTCCAATTCAGCCGCTAACGCTGCCACGGTCGGTTCTGCAAACAACGTTCTCAGCGAGACTTCTTTGCCAAAGGCGCTCCGAATGCGAGTCAGCACTTGCATTGCGGACAGGGAATGCCCCCCCAGGCTGAAGAAGTTGTCGTAAACACCGACGCGCTCAACCCCTAAGATCTCTGAGAGAATCACACTCAATTCGGATTCCGTTACAGAACGAGGGGCCACATAGGGGTTGGGAGAAACCCAATCCTTTGCTTGAGGCTGCGGCAGCGATCGCCGATCTAATTTGCCGGCAGGGGTCAGCGGAATCTGCGTCAACGACATCACTAATGCAGGCACCATGTAGTCCGGCAATTGGGTTTGGAGGAATTGGCGCAGTTCCTGAGTCGGGGGTAGGTCGCCTTGTGGCACAACATACCCAATTAACTGCTGAATTCCTTGGGCATCCGCTTGGGCAATCACGACCGCTTCTCTCACCCCAGGATGGGATTGTAAGGCTCGTTCCACTTCTCCCAGTTCCACCCGGAAGCCCCGCACTTTCACCTGATCATCCGTGCGACCCAGATACATCAGATCGCCCGTGGGCAACATCCGGACGCGATCGCCCGTTTTATACAACTTACCCGTCGGCTGAAAGGGATGAGGGATAAAACATGCAGCAGTAAGTTCGGGGCGGTTGAGATACCCATCGGCTAACCCATCCCCGCCGAGGTAGAGTTCGCCCGGCACACCCAAGGGAACTTGCTGTAGATCAGCATCTAATACATAAACCTGGACATTGCCCAAAGGTTTGCCAATGGGCACATCCATCCCAGGCAAGATCTGGGTTTGGGATGTGATCTCGTAGGTGGTTGCCACCACCGTTGCTTCAGTGGGGCCGTAAGTATTGAGCAGCCGGATAGGCCGGTGTTGTGTGATCTGCTGCCACAGTTGGATGGTTTGGGGTAAAACTCGTTCTCCGCCAATAATCACTAACCGCAGACTATCGGGCAAGGTCGCAATGCCTTGGGCAAGGTCTTGGGTGAGGCGATGCCAAAAGGCGGTGGGTAAATCCAATACGCTCAAGCTTTGCTCTGCAATACTTTGACAGAAAGTAACACTACTGGACAGCATGTGGTCTGTCCGTAAGACCAGGGTGCCGCCACTACAGAGGGTGCAGTAGATTTCTTCTACTGCTGCATCAAAGCTAATGGAAGCAAACTGCAACACCCGATCTTGGTCTGTAAAGCCATACTGGGCGATCGCCTCCCGTACAAAATTAGCGAGTCCCTTGTGGTTGAGCAAAGTGCCTTTGGGTTTGCCCGTAGAACCAGAGGTATAGATGATATAAGCGCTCTGGTTCAGTGAAACCGTAATGTTAGGGTTGGACGTTGGCTGCTGGGCGATCCCAGGGTCACTGAGGTCTAAAACAATAGGCGCATCCAGCTGAAGCGTATTTTGCAAATCTCGCGATGTCACCAGTGCGGTCACTTGTGCATCTTCAAGCATGAGATGCAGCCGCTCAAGGGGATAAGTCGGATCAAGGGGAATGTAGGTAGCTCCAGCCTTCAAAATCCCTAGCAAGGTCGCTATCAGTTTAGGACTGCGAGGGAGGCAAACCCCCACCAAGTCTTCTGCGGATACGCCTTGAGCGCGCAGGTTATGGGCGATGCGATTGGCGGTTTCGTTGAGGGTGAGATAAGTCCAACGGGTGCCCTCATGCTCTAGCGCGATCGCATGGGGCGTATGCAGCGCTTGGGATTCAAATCCCTTAAAGACGGGTTGAAGCTCACCTTTGCCACGAGGTTCTACTTGAGAGCATTGTGCTAACTGGGTACGCTCACTGGCTGATAGCTGCATCAGTTGACCTAAGGGCTGCTGCAGGTTTTGTGTCATGGCCACTAGGATCTGCTGATATTGCTCAGCCATGCGCTCAAGGGTAGCAGCCTCAAATAAATTGCAGTTATACTCCCACTCCGCACGCAGACCTTGGGGGGTTTCAATCAGCCACAAAGAGAGATCGCACTTGGCACTATTGCCATGAACCGTTAGCAACGAAAAATCTAAATCGGGCAGTGAGAGTTTGGGCTGCGGTGTACTCTGCAAGATAAACATGGTTTGGAACCACTCGGTTCTTCGCTCCTGCCCTGTTAGCGTTCTCGCTAATTCCGTAAAGGGGATTTCTGGATGGGCAAAGGCATCTAGGGTCAACTGCCTCACCCGCTCCAGCAATTCTTCGCCTGTGGGGTTTCCTGAGGTGTCAATGCGAAATACCAGGGTGTTGAGCAATAGCCCAATCAGGGGTTGGGTTTCAGCCAACTGACGCTTAGCAAAGGTAGACCCAATGAGCAAATCGGTCTGACCACTATAGCGCTGGAGAAGAATGCTATAGGCTCCCAGCAGAAGCATAAAGAGCGTTACCCCCGCAGATTGGCTACTGCTTTTTAAGGCTTCACTGAGTTCTAAGGAGAACACTTGATGGTGGGTTTCCCCTCGAAACGTAGCCTGAGCAGGACGTGGGTAGTCCGTGGGCAGTGTGAGCTGAGTGGGTGCCGTTTGGAGTATCCTGTGCCAAAACGCTAAATTAGTCTGTTGGCGATCGTTAGGGACAGACTGACCTTCCCAAAGGGCAAAATCACCGTACTGGATAGGCAAAGGCGGTAACTCCCGATCCACTCCCTTGCAGAAGGCAGGGTAAAAGGCCAGCATTTCCCGGATCAGAACGCCCATCGACCACCCATCCCCGACCAGGTGGTGTAACACAAGCACGAGAACATGGTGGCGATCGCCCCAGCTCAAAACCTGCGCTCTCAGCAGCAGGTCGGTTTCCAGATTAAACAAGGGTTCGCAAAGCTGCGTAACACACTGTTGAATTTCAGCAAGCTCTGGCACCCCATTCATCGGCTTCACCAAGAGCTGGAGGATGCGCTGCGGATGGACTTGCTGAATAGGTTCTCCTTCTAGAACATGGAACGAAGTCCGTAAACTCTCGTGGCGAGCAATCACCGCATTTAAGCTTTGCTCAAGGGCCGAAAGATTGATACTTCCTTCAATTTGAACTGCCGCAGGAATGAGATAGACATTCTGATCTTCTGCCCAATGCTCAACCCACCACATCTGTTTTTGGGCACCCGAGAGTGGGAGATTGTGTTTGCGATCGGGCTGTGGCTGGATGGTTAAAGGGTTGCGACGAGGGGTAACAGATTTTGTCGGGACAGGATTTTCCCTCGTGGGAGGCTGTTGAGAGGGGTGCTGCCCATTGTTCCCGTTATGGATTTGCGATCCATTGTCATTAGGGGGATGCCCATTGGAAGACAGGCTAGAAGACCGTGGTGACTCTGGCGTGGATTGCTGGCGGAGCAAGTCGAGCTGCTGACTCATCACGCTATGCAGAACCGCCAGCTGTTCTTGAAGAATCCGCTCTACGGATGTACTGCCCCCATTGGCACTAATCTGCTGCTGCAATTCCTCAATGGGTGCAACCAAGGAATTAACAGGGGTCGCCATTGAGATCGGTGTGATGGCGGACTCATTGGGCGATCGCCCCCATTCAGGCATCTCCCATTCAGAGGGTAAGGTTTCATCCAGGTAAGCTGCTAAATCATTGAGGGTGGTGAGTTCTTCAAAAAACTGGCGCATTGTGACCTTAACCTCAAAGGTCTTGTTCAGAGTCTCAATGGTTTGCGCCAAGTTAATCGAATCTGCACCCAGTTCTAAAAAGGTAGCGTCTGGATCTACCTGAACTCCTTCCCCAACCAAGCTGGCTCCCACTTCTTGGCGGAGTAGGGAAAGAATCTGCGATCGCCGATCTCCTCCTTCACTGATCTGTTCCACGGTCAAAGCAGTCGAGAATGGCATAACAGGAGAGATAGGAGTAGTAAGGGATAGGGGAGTTGCGGCGACAGGGGCAGGCTGAGCGTCTTGGGCAAACCAATAGCGCTGACGCTGGAAGGGATAGGTGGGCAGTCCGGCAATCCGCTGGGGGCTAAAGGGTGCGTAAATGGCCTTCCAATCCACGTCCATCCCTCGTACAAACAAACTGCCGAGGCTAGAGAGCAAAACGCTCCAATCATCAAGGTCGCCCCGTAGGCTGGGAAGCCCTAGGCAGCTCACCGCTGGGGTAAGGGTGGGCGCAATGCGATTGACCATTCCGAGCAAAACAGGCTTTGGCCCCATTTCAATGACGGTGTTGCATTCTTCCAACAGCAGCGCTGTGGATTGGGCAAACTGGACAGGTTGGCGTAAATGCTCCACCCAGTAGTCGGCGGTCGCAATTTCTGCTCCAATGCGTTGACCTGTGCGGTTAGAGATTAAGGGGATCTGGGGTGGCCCATAGGTGATGCTTTGGGCCACTTGCCTAAACGCCGCCAGCATCGGCTCCATCATGGCGGAATGGAACGCGTGGGATACCGCCAAGGGATGTACTTTGATCTCCTGTTGCGCTAAGGCATCAACTACAGCAGCGATCGCTGTTTTTTCCCCAGAAATCACAATATTCGTTGGGCCATTGAAAGCAGCAATACTGACTTGGGTGGCATAGGGGGAAATTGCGGCCTGGACTGTCTTTTCATCTGTCAGAACGGCTGCCATTGCACCATTGCGAGGCAGGTCGTCCATTAGTTGTGCGCGCTGAGCAATCAGTGCCAGTCCTTCTTCTAGACTGAAGACCCCTGCAACACAGGCAGCAACATACTCGCCTAGGCTATGGCCCATCACCGCCTCTGGCTGAATCCCCCAACTGATCCATAGTTGAGCCAGGGCATATTCCACAGAAAATAATGCGGGTTGGGTGTACCGAGTGGCATTGAGGCAATCGAGTGACCGATTGGAGGGATAGAGCGCGGGATATAGCAGTTCCAGCAGTGGGATATCCAGCCAGGGCTTCAGAATTTCGGCACAGCGGTGGAGGGTTGTGCGGAACAGGGGTTGGGTTTGGTAAAGGTGTTGACCCATACCGGAATATTGCGAACCTTGCCCCGTAAACGCAAACGCAATTTTAGGCGGCTTTGAATGAGAGATCGTGTCTTTGTCTGTCCAGGTCTTGAGTTGGGCCTGAAGGTCTTCCCGCGAAGTGGCCGTGAATGCCAAACGATGCTTAAACCGGGCACGGTAGACATTAGCGGTAAAGCAAATATCCTGAACCTCTAGCTCTGGATGGTCTTCTAACAACTGACCATAGCGGTGGACGAGATCTTTGAGGGCAGGTTGCGATTTTGCGGACAGGGCTAATACTTGGGCTGGGAAATCTTGACGATCTTTAGAGAGGGCGATCGCTTCAGGTTCTGGTGCTTCTTGAACGATAAGGTGAGCATTTGTACCGGAAAACCCGAAGGAACTCAAGCCAGCAATGCGGGTCTGGGAACCTTTCACCCAGGGAATTGGTTGGGCGGAAATGCGGATGGGTAAATCTGACCAGGGAATTTTAGAACTGGGCGTTTGAAAATGAAGCTGTGCCGGAATTTCTTGCTGGTTGAGGGAGAGTACAAGCTTAATTAATCCTGCAATTCCCGCTGCCGTTTCTAAATGTCCGATATTGGTTTTAACGGCCCCAACCCAGAGAGGGGAATCTTGGGGGCGATCTGTACCATATACTGCTCCCAAGGCTTGAATTTCAATCGGATCCCCCAGTGCTGTTCCTGTCCCGTGGGCTTCCACATACTGCACCTGATGGGGTTCTACCCCTGCGCGGGTTAGCGCCTGACGAATCACCGCCTGTTGGGCAGGACCATTGGGAACGGTCAAGCCCCCACTGGGGCCATCTTGGTTAATTGCAGACCCCCGAATGACTGCAAGAACCTTATCTCCATCGGCGATCGCATCTTTCATCCGCTTCAGGACGACCATCCCACAGCCTTCGCCACGCACATAACCATTGGCTCGGTCATCAAAGGTTTTGCAGCGACCATCCGGAGCCAACATCCGTGCTTTAGAAAAAGCGATTGAATTTTCAGGGGAGAAAATCAGATTAACCCCACCCGCTAGGGCTAAATTGCACTCCCGTTGTTGCAAACTTTGACACGCTAAATGAACCGCCACAAGGGAGGAAGAACAGGCAGTATCGATGGAGATTGCAGGCCCCGTTAGACCGAGCAGATAGGATAAGCGACCTGCTGCAATACTTAATGCATTGCCCGTACTATAGTAAGCGTCAATATTTTGAGAACGGTTCTTTAAAGTTTGTAAAGCATAATCGCTGGTTGCAATGCCGATATAGACCCCTGTGGGCGTTTTAAAGAGTTGATCTGGCACCTGATTTGCTTGCTCTAGGGCTTCCCAGCACACCTCCAGTAAGATCCTTTGCTGGGGATCTAACATCCGTGCTTCCCGAGGTGAAATATTGAAAAACTGCGGGTCGAACTCATCAACCCGATCTAAAAAGCTACCGTATGGACAGTACAGCTTACCTGGCGCATCCGGATTAGGGTCGTAGTAATCGGCCTTAGACCAACGACTTGTGGGGATTTCGGTAATGGCATCTTTGCCGTGATGCAATAAATCCCAGAAAGCAACAGGATCCCTCGCCTGAGGGAAACGGCACCCTAAGCCAATAATGGCAATATCCTCAGATTGCGAAGAATTCTGATTTCGCTCAGCTTCTGCCAATTTCGTTTTTAGATCTTGAAGCGCTAAGAGGGCACGCTTTGTGGGAGACAAGTTAGATGGGGACAAGGCGGTCATTGGGCTAAAGGTTCAACACAGAATAATTAAAAAATCTAAGTCTAGGAACTAAGCTCATGGCAAATGAGTCTCTAGAACCTGATTCTGATTAACTGACAAAACTGTTCGCTTAGCGGTTGAAACCGCCAGAGACAAGAACGAAATCCGCCTTCGCGGATTGCTGAAACCCTTGATGCACTTAGTCTGCGTAGGCAGAGTTTGTTCTTGCGGGCGCGCTTGCGTAGCCTGTCTTCAGGACGTATTCGTTCGCTGGCCCCAGTAACGAAGTCATAAGGGTTTCAGAACTCATGAACGACTAAACCTTCCCTAGTCGAATGAAACGCAAAAACGCTGAAAGCTATAACCAACAAAGACTTCAGCCAATATTTCTCAAAATAGCCTCCGCTTAAAATGCATACAATCGAAGTCTGAAAGCCTTGCCCAGAGAGAAGCAGCGATTATTGAGAGGTTGTATAAACGTTGTGTGCATAAGATTTTGAAATCCATGAAAAAATCAGCTCCTCCCCTAGTAGTTCAGACTTGCAAGTTCATCCAATAATAATTGTTCTGCCTCTGTCTCTGGTAAATTTGCAATCATTTCAATGGACAGGGCAGCTTGAGAATAGGGCAACATCGTAGGCAATATTGCAGTAGATGTGGCAATTGAAGGCCGCAAGTCAAGGTCTTCCAATAGATAATCGATCAGTGCTTCGAGCGTGGGATAGTCGAACAAAAGCGTATTGGGTAAAGTGCGGCCTAAGTTTTTTTCCAGGTCGTGCTTGAGTTCAATGGCGATCAGGGAATCCAAACCCAAGTCAAAAAAGCGTTGCCTGGGCTCAATCTGCTCAGCAGAACTGAGGTTCAAAATTTTTGCAAGCTTTTGTTGAACATATCGGAGCATGGCTGCACGGCGATCTCCCCCCCTCAGCTCCAGGAGCTGAGTGAGTAATGCTGTGGAGCCCACCAGTGCCGATGAACTTGTGGAAGCAGGCAATACCTTTTCTAGAAAAGGGAGAGTAACGCCTACGGGAAGACGATCGCGGAATTTGCGCCAGTCTACATCTAAGACGCCCATTTGAACCTGCTTTTGCCTCAGCAGGTACTCAAGAGCATCTAGGGCAATCGATGGCGATAAAGGTTGAATTCCCTGGTTCATGAATGAATGAGGTGCATTTTTTAAGCTTTGTGTCGCCATTCCCCCGGATTGCCAGGGTCCCCAGTTCAGGCTAAGACTGCTTAGTCCCCGTTGGCCGCGATAATGAGTCAATCCGTCTAGGAAGGCATTGGCGGCTGCATAATTGCCTTGACCAGGTGCGCCCAAGAGGGATGCGATCGAGGAGAAACAGGCAAAGAAGTCTAGGTCCCGATTTGTGGTGAGGCGGTGCAGTGTCCAAGCTCCCGCTATTTTGGGAGCAAGAACCGCAGTAAACCGCTCCCACGTTAACGTTTGAAGGGTGCCATCGTCCAATACCCCAGCGGCATGAACAATCCCTCGCAGGGGCGGCAGGCTGGTATCTATATCGTTCAATAAGGTCTGAACACCTGCTGGATCGGAGATGTCTGTCAGCCGCACTTGGACATCAACCCCGTCCTTGGTGAGCTGATCAAGCATCTGCTGAACTTGCAGCGAGGGCGCTCGACGGCTGGTTAAGACTAAATGTTTGGCACCTCGCTTTGCTAATCGCTCAGCAACCTGTAAACCCAACGCTCCCAGCCCACCTGTAATGAGATAGGTGGCTTCACGGTGCACTATGGTCTGCGATTGAGAGGCCTCTGGGTGGAAGGTAATCACGATTTTGCCAATATTTTTGGCCTGAGCCATGCAGCGAAAGGCGGCAACAGATGCTTCAACGGCAAAGGTTTGATGGGGCAGTGGTTTGTATCGACCTGACGCGAAGGCAGAGGTTAAGTCTTGCAGCATCTGGGTAATCAGATCTGGGGATTGAGTCGAAATCTCCAGTAGGTCGAAGGGAAAATAGGCTACATCTGCTCTGGCGGCCGCAACTTGTTGGGGAGTCCAAATGCCCAGTTTGCCAATTTCGACGAGGCGTCCGTTGTTACCCAGGATCTCCAAATTTTTAGAAATATAGTCCCCATTGAGGCTGTTGAGGATAATATCGACGCCCCGTCCCGCTGTGAGTCGCAACAGATCCTCGGCAAAGTCTAGGGTACGGGAGTTGAGCGGATGTTCGATCCCCATCTCTGTAAGGGCTCCCCACTTCCCAGTGCTTGCGGTACCAAAGACACAAGCACCTGCCTGCTGCGCCACTTGAACGGCGGCTTGCCCCACCCCACCCGCTGCTGCATGGATTAAAACGCGATCGCCAGGTTCAATTTGGGCTAAGTGATATAACCCGTAGTGAGCCGTCAGAAATGCCGTGGCGATGGTTGCTGCTTCTACAAAACTCAAGTTTTCTGGTTTTGGGACAACAAAAGCTGCGGGGACTGTGACATAGGTTGCAAGACTTCCTACGGCATTGGCGGCAATGACTGCATCTCCAATCTGAAAATGGGTCACCCCTTCGCCTAGCGCGACAATTCGACCCGCACATTCGCCCCCAAAGGGAATATCCATCGCATTCAAAATCCCCATTTCCTGGAGATAGGGCGCGGTCATTCCCAAAGCATTTAGGACATCTCGGAAATTGAGTCCGGCGGCATACACCTCAATTTCTACTTCCCCAACTTGGGGTAAGCGACGGGGGGCAGAAACGAGGGTTAACCGATCCAGTAAACCTGTTTCTGTAATTCTGAGCTGAAAATTTTCGGTACTCGGTCGGATTAAGGATTCGGATTGGAACGCGGCTGGTTCTGCTTGAGTCAGTCGAGCAACATAGCGCTGCTGGTTCCGGTAAGCGATTTGGGCTTCGTCTTCGGGCTGTAACAGATCCAAGACCCATAACGCTGCCTCGGTTGCGGGTGTATTTGGATCGAGATCAAGCCGCGTACAGCGAAGTTCTGGGTGTTCCGAGGCGATCGTTCCCCCCAATCCCCAGAGTGTAGTTTGCTCCAAATGGGTCATCCCTTGTGAGGATGAGATAGCTTGTGTTCCCCGCATGATCAGCCAGAGCCTTGGGCGGGTGGAAGCTGGACGCTGAATCAGCGCTTGGGTGAGATGAAGGGCACTGCCACAGCCCAATATTTGAGCCGCTAAAAGGTCTGCTGTGGATTGGTCGGAATTGCCTTGGGAAGAAACACCCCATAAATGTACGACTCCATGCAGGTTGAGATCGGCCTGATCGCTCAGATCTTGGAAGAGTGAATGAAAATCCTCTAAGCGCTGGGGGTTGAGCGTATAGTTGTGTTCATCGAGACAGGCATAGCGATCCCCTGGCACTGCAAAAATACAGCGATCGCCCTGTGCCACCAATTGCTTGGCCAGTTGAGTCGCAAACCCCTGGGAGTCAGCCAACAAGAGCCATTGTCGTTGATCTTGTTGTTGATCTGGCTGTTGATCTTGTTGTTGACCAGCAGTGGACGCTGTAGGGATACGGGGGGGGAGAGCCTGACACTCCCAAACCACCTGATAAAAATATTGCGCTAAATCTACCGAAGGTTGAAACCATCGCTCTAGGGTTTCACGGGATGCCCCTTGAAGCGTCAGCCCTTCTACGGTTGCCACCGTACTGCCGTCTTCACGGTACAGCACAATATCGACACAGAGCCGTTCCACCGATTCGCTAGCACGCAGGCAAACATGACTCCACACTTGAGTAATGGGCTGCTGAGCATCTATCCAGATTCGCTCAACACCGATGGGCAAATAGGCTGTGTTGGGCGTATCGGTTGCTGCCCCAATGACCTGGAAACAGGCATCCAAGAGGGCTGGGTGCAATCCATACTGTCCCGCTGCCTCTAATTCATGGCTGGGGAGGCATACCCATCCGAGGGCTTGGCGATCTCCACGCCACAGTTTGCTGATCCCCTTAAACGCGGAACCATAGCGCAAGCCCAGCTCATGAAGGCGATTGTAATAATCTGCGATCGCAACGGGTTGTGAACAAGCCGTTTGTAAGGTTGCCAGGGGGATAGCACAATCGAGTTCACTCGATCCTTTAGGCGCTAAGATGCCACGAACATGGCATGAACTACTACAGCCCTGATGAGTAGAGGGTTTCAGACTGACAATTTGCACACCATATCCATCGACCGCATTGGGGGTTAGTTGCAGATTTAGTGTGGTTGAAACATCCGGCTGAAGCAGAAGGGAAGATTCAAAGGTAACCTTCGTCAATTGCGCAACCTCTGTCCCCAACGTTAAGGCCCCCGCCGCCCGCAGCATTTCGATAAAGGCTGCGGCTGGATAGACGGTACTGCCCAGGATGCAATGATCCTGAAGATAAGCAAGATTGGTAGCGCTGAGGGTAGATTCAAATTGGTATTGCTGGGTTCCTTCTGCCCGTGGCATCGGTTGTCCTAACAGTGGGTGATAGGCAGAAGTTGCTGGCTGATGGGCTGCTCTAGCAAGCGTCATTTCCAAAAATGGGGCGACATCACGATCTGATGGACTCAGCCAAAATTGCCGCCGCTCAAAGGGGTAGGTCGGGAAATGACTCAAACGTTGACCATAGGCAGCGTCAACCGCCGCCCAATCAATGGAATAACCCTGGTGATAGAGGATTTGAAGTCCTTGTAATAGGCGATGCCAATCACTCTGTGTGGGGACTAAGCCACCGACCCAATGGTGTGCCTTATCTTGGTCTAGCCACGCAGCCTGTCTAACGTCGCAGTCTGACAAACCGATCTCAAGAATGATCTGACATCCCAGGGTTTGCAGGCCAGCCAAGCCAGTTTGTAGCACCAGGGGATGCTCTAATGTCGCAAACAGATCGTCTTTATCTTCGGCGTTGAGAGCACGATCAAAGACCATCGAAATTTTTGGCTTTTGAACCGTCACTCGCTCAAACAATTGAGCCAGAACCCGATCTTCTGCTGCAAACACTGCCCGAATTGATTCAGAGCGATCAAGATCTCGCAGCATGAGTTCCCGTTGTGCTATCCATTTCAGCCCACTATCGAGGGGGAAAATACCCGCAAGACAGGCCGCTACAAACTCGCCCACGCCACAGCCCATTACGGCACTGGGTTTAATGCCCCAATGCATCCACAAATCGGCGATCGCATATTGAAGGGCAAATACTGCTGGATAAACATAGCAAGGCTGTTGAAACAGCGCTTCACCATTGGGATCGCGGTAGAGCAAGTCTATCAGCGATCTTTTCCAAAGCGGCTCTAAAATCAGATCGCAATGGTCGAGGGTAGCCCGGAAATGGGGCTGGGTTTCATAAAGCTGTTGTGCAGATCGGTAGAGCATTTGATGGGCCGGAAACACAAATGCACACTTGGGCTGTTTCTCTGACGCAGGAACAGAGGTTCCGAGGGATGCCTCCGCATGGACGAGCTGACGGGTCAACCCATCGCGAGAAGACACCAAAAAACTGAGGCGTTGGTCGAAGTGAGATCTCCCCGCATTCGCACTCAGGCAAAGATCCGCCAAGGCTGTGTCAGGATGGGTGAGCAAAAATTGGCGATACTGCTTAATTTGCATCCCCAGCGCCGCTTGGGTTTTAGCAGAAAGGGTGAGTAAATGCCAGGAACGTTCCCAAGGCAAATCGACTGGAACGGTGGCAGGGGCTTCCGTTACAATTACATGAACATTGGTGCCGCCAAAGCCAAAGGCACTAATCCCCGCCATGCGAAAGCGGTCTTGGGATGTCCAATCCAAGGGCGTTGTGCGCACCTCAAGGGGTACTTCACTGAGATCGATTAATGGATTGAGGGTTTCGCAATGAAGGGAGGCTGGTATCCGACGATGGTGTAGAGCCAAAATCACCTTCATTAACCCCGCCACACCCGCAGCAGCTTCCAAGTGACCAATATTGGTCTTCACCGAACCAACGCTGAGGGGTTGGGTGGAATCGCGATCCTCTAAGAAAACCGCCTTCAACGCATTCATTTCAATGGGATCACCCAGAGCTGTGCCCGTTCCATGGGCTTCAACATAATCAATTTCACTAGGCTTCACGTTGGCTGTTTTGAGGGCTTTGCGCATCACGGCTTGTTGTGCCTGACTGCTCGGTGCAGTAAGCCCATTACTTCGGCCATCCTGATTCACTGCCGAGCCACGAATCACCCCATAAATCGTGTCATTGTCCTTGAGGGCATCTTCCAGCCGCTTGAGCACGACTATGCCGCAGCCTTCACTCCGAACATAGCCATCCGCTTTGGCATCAAAGGTCTTACATCGCCCATCCGCCGCCATCATTTGGGCGTGGGAAAACGTAATGGAAAGGTCGGGATGCGCGATCAGGTTCACTCCCCCCGCCACAGCTAAAGTACATTCCTGGTGGCGAAGATTTTGGCAGGCTTGATGCACTGCCACTAGGGAAGACGAGCATGCTGTATCGATCGCCATACTTGGCCCGTGCCAATCCATCACATAGGATAGACGGTTAGCTGCAATGCTAAAGGCATGGCTTGTCCCAGAATAAGGATCAGTGAGGCCCTGCCGATCTTGTTTCAGCCGCCCATAGTCATTACTGCAAATTCCTACAAAAACGCCTGTTTGACTACCACTCAAAGCCTTCGGTGCGAGTCCAGCAAACTCTAATGCTTCCCATGTAACCTCTAACAGGAGACGCTGCTGTGGATCCATGCTAGCGGCTTCCCGTGCAGAGATCTTGAAGAAATCGGCATCAAATCCAGCAACGTCCTCCAAAAAGCCGCCCCAACGGGTACTCATCTTGCCAGGCACACCAGGGGTAGCATCATAGAAGGTGTCAATGTCCCAACGATTCGCTGGCACTTCGCTAATGGCATCGATTTGATTTATCAAGAGTTGCCAGAAGGCTTCAGGGCTATTGGCACCCGGAAATCGGCATCCCATCCCAATGACTGCAATTTCACAGTCAGAACTGCGCCGTTTTTGCTGTGGGATTATCGGCAATGTGACGGTTTTAAATGTTCCAACAGGGCCGTTTCGCTTGCGTTGAGCGAGTTCCTGAGTTAAATCTGCAATCGAGGAATAGTCATAGAGAAGGGTGGGGTCTAGGGGTATTTCAAGCCAGTCTTGAAGTTCTCCAGAGAGGCGTACGGCAGCGAGGGAACTCAGGCCATAGTCGGCCAAAGGCTCTTGCACGTTAACTTGATGGGTGGATAGACTCAGCAGTTCGGCAACCTTATCAATGAGCCATTGCTGAATCTGCTCTTCCCAGGTTTGATTTTTGTAGGCGGAACGCGTCTTGGGTTCTATAGGTTCAAGGGACTGGTCGTCGGGCAATTGAGCCTGCAATGAGGAAGGTGCTGAAGAGCCTTCGGACGGAGGATTAGAGGGCGGTTTCGGCCACTGATAGAGCAGTTCTAGGTCTTGATTTAGAAATTTATCGCGGCAGCGGAGGCGCTGGACTTTGCCACTGGTGGTTTTGGGCAGTTGTGCTGGTTTGAGCAGCACTAGAGCGGAGAGTTGCAGGTCAAATTGGTCGGAGATCGCCCGTCGTACCGTCTTTAATATGGCCTCTGGATCAAGCTGACGTAGGGCAGTTCGTTCAACCTCTTGAACAATGACCAAGTTGTCTTCGCCTTGGGATTCAACCGTAAAGGCTGCGCCGTGGTTGAGCCGTAATGCAGGATGAGCCAATTGTATGGCCTGTTCAATATCTTGGGGGTAGTAGTTGCGTCCCCGAATGATGATTAATTCTTTGAGGCGACCCGTAATGTAGAGTTCTCCGGCATCTAGAACACCTAAGTCTCCTGTCCGTAAAAAAGGCCCTGCTTGTGATCCCGCGATATGGGCAGCAAAAGTTTCCTGAGTGAGTTCCGGTTTTTGCCAGTAACCTGCTGCAATGCTATGGCTTGCAACCCAAATTTCACCAATTTCTCCAGGTTGGCACAGCGCTTTGGTTTCAGGGTCTACAATTTGTACCCTAGTGTTGCCGATGGGGGCACCACAACTCACCAGCTCTGTAATGGGGGTTGGATCTGTGCTTGATTCTGTAAGCTCGGTGGCTGTGGGCTGAACTTCAATCACTCGGTGCGATCGCAGGGCTTCCGTCTCTACCTGTTTGATTCGAGGCAAGCCAGCACGAGCGGCCCCTGTAACCATCAAGGTGGCTTCAGCCATTCCATAACAGGGCAAGAATGCAGTTTGGGTAAAGCCAAAGGGTGCAAATTTTTCAGTAAAGCGCCGCAGGGTTTCGGCTTGAACGGGTTCTGCCCCTGTAAATGCCACCTTCCATGAGCTTAAATCTAATCCCTGACAGTCTTTTTCCTTAATTGCGTCGGCACAGAGTGCATAGGCAAAGTTTGGCCCTCCTGCGGTAGAAGCCTTAGATCGGCTAATAGCCTCTAGCCATCGCAATGGCTTTTGCAGAAATGACACAGGATCCATCAATACCGTTGATGCGCCGACAAAAATCGGCTGCAAAATGCCCCCAATTAACCCCATGTCGTGATAGGGAGGTAGCCAACACACCCCCAAGCTATC
Organism: Thermosynechococcaceae cyanobacterium MS004; assembly: GCA_022402525.1. Classification (GTDB taxonomy): domain Bacteria; phylum Cyanobacteriota; class Cyanobacteriia; order Thermosynechococcales; family Thermosynechococcaceae; genus JAAURS01. The sequence continues at coordinate 8,168 of JAKRSB010000103.1, read as the reverse complement.
CGGTGTGTCCTGAAAGCATTGATGAATCAATTGCGAATTTGCAAGCAGATGTCGATGCTGTAGCATCACCCCTTTAGGAGTACCTGTTGAGCCTGATGTGTACTGGAGCAGCGCCAATTGTTCAGGGTCAATCTGAGGATCTACCCAACTGTTCTGAACGTCTGCTGCAATAACATCCGTTGCAATCCAGGTTGCCTTTGCCAATTCCGGCCAGCCTTGGGATTGCGTTGTGAAGTTCTCAAATCCAACCTGTGTGGTTAATACAAACTTTGCCTCCGCATTTTGCAAAATGCTTTGGAGACGTTCAAAATGATGATTTTTTCGGGGAGGGTAGGCGGGAACGGCGATCGCTCCAGCATAGAGACATCCCCAAAAGGCCTGAATAAACTCTAGACCCGGCTTGTAGATTAAAAGAACACGTTCACCTTGTGCATGCAGGGATTGAAGCGTGGCGGCAATGGCTGTAGCTTTTCTCCTTAACCCTTCATAAGTCAAAGATGTCCCCTCTAACAAACGCACATCTTCTAAAAAAGAAAATACAACCTTGTCTGGGTATTGACTAGACCGAGCATCCAAAAGCGAAATCAGGGTATCGATGGGAGTAGGGGCAACTCCATCAGAGATGAACGATGTCATAGGTGACGTAATTTTAAGGCTATGTTGTTTAGTTTTTTTACGTGAATGGCTTAAGGGTACCCTTAATCTAGAAGGATCTAATAGAGTTGCTGCCTTCTAAAGTAAAAAACATTGAAAGTCTTTCCCAGAGAGCATTTCAGCGATTTTTCGTCAAAAGACTTGTAACCTTCTCTGGCCAAGGGTTTCAACGATTCTTGGACTTAAAAGGCAACAGCTCTAATCTAGACAGTGCTGCCCTAGTTAATTGACAAAAGGTTGCGCCAAAGGGCTGAGGTGTCGTGTAGAGAGGAAATTGACAATTCCCAAGGAAATCTAACGCTTTGGAACCAAACACTACTCATGAACCAGAAGGCTTAAAAAACGCTCCTCTTTACAATGCCTTGTCCGTCTGGCTGAGTCAATCAGAAGATTAAAGATTGGGCGCATCTGCCACCTAACCCCTATATCTAGCTCGTGATAGCGGTGATTCTCACCAGCAGCATCAGGCATTCTCATAGCGATAACTTTTGCCGTGCAGCATTAAATCTAGGAGAGGTCAATCCAGGAGAGGTCAATTCTTCACCACTCTGAACCCGGAACCCTAGAAAATTGCCATGCAGAACTCCGCTGCAACTGGAAGGCCGTTACTACAAATCAGTTTCAATAACGGTCCGCTTGCGGAGGGGTTCTCCATTGTGACATTCCTCGGTAGGTCGCACTGGAGAACATAAGTTAGTATCATGCCTATATAGTTATTAAAGGCTGTCTTTTAGTCTATGGCTGTGTTGCCTTGAAATCCCTTATGAAACAGCCCGCGCCTCAACCGCTCTCCCCCGATGTTTTGTCTCCAGTTGCCGACTATTTTAAGGTGCTGTCAGAAACCAGTCGGCTGCAAATTCTGAATTGGCTGCACCAAGGCCCTATGAATGTCATGGAGTTGACCGAGGCCACAGGATTTAGTCAGGCTAACCTCTCCAAGCATCTCAAAATAATGACTCAAGTGGGGATTTTGTCCCGTCAGCCCAAGGGGGTCAGTGCCTACTATGAAATTGCCGACCCGAAGGTATTTGAACTTTGTAAAGTCGTGCGAGATAGCATTGGCGATCGCCTCAGACAGCAGGCCCAGCCGTTCCAGCCCCAGGACTTTTCCAATCGATGAAACCCAGTTTTTCCATTATGCCTAGCTCCCAGCATTCTATGGATATTGCAACCCTTCTAACCCGTTATGCTGCCGGAGAACGAGAGTTTTCGCAGGTTAACTTTCAAGAAGTAGAGTTAACCAATCTGACCCTCAGCGACGCAAACTTTAGTCATGCTGATTTCCGTCACGCTCGATTGGGTAGGACTAACCTAAGTCGAGCTTGTTTGCAATTTGCAGACCTGAGCGAGGCCATTCTATGGGGCACCGATCTGAGTGCTGCCGACCTGTCTGGAGCAGTTCTACGGGAAGCCGATCTCAGCGGAGCAATGCTGATGCACGCTCAACTGGATGGGGCGAATCTTTGTAAGGCCATCTTGAGTGGAGCAATCCTTGCTCAAGCCAGCCTTACCCAAGCGAATTTAATTGAAGCCGATTTACGATCAACATCTTCCCATCGCACCAATTTGCAAGGGGCAAACTTGAGTGGCACTGACTTAAGCTATGCCCAACTGAATGAAGCCATTTTGTGCCGGGCTAATCTAACGGGAGCGAAGCTCTGCCGTGCCAATTTACGCAGAGGAGTGGGGCAAGATTTCTTGGCTGTTGACCTGACGGGTGCAAATTTGCAAAATGCCGACCTTAGCTATGCCGACTTGACAGGCGTTTTATTACGCCAGGCCGACTTACGCGGTGCGGACTTAACCGGAACGATTCTGATCGATGCCGATACGCAGGGTACCTTATTTAGCGAGATCTCAGCAGGTTGAGCCTGACGTCCAAAATCCTCGAATCGACAGTTTATTAGCTACTTAAAATAATCCAGAATGCCTTGAGCGATCGCTTCTGCCAGCTTTGTGCGGTGGGAAGCCGAGGCAAGGCGTGCGGCATCTTCGCGTCCGGTGACAAATCCAAGTTCGATGAGTACGGCGGGCATAGTTGTACGCCGCACCACGTAAAACCGAGCCTGACGGATACCGCGATCGCGGACATTAGTTGCGCTCAAGATTCGATTATGAATCGAGCGTGCAAGCTTATAGCCCTTTGCGCTTGCATAGTAGTAACTTTCCAATCCGTTAATATCGGGTCGACTCATGCTAATGGCATTGGCATGGATACTCACAAATACATCCGCCTTCACCCTTGCCGCCATCGCAACACGCGGCTCTAGGTCAATTTCGCGATCGCTTGAGCGTGTGAGCACCGCATTCACCCCTTTTTTGCGCAGCAGTTCTGCAACCTGAGTCCCCACAGAAAGCACAACCACCTTCTCTTGAAGCCCATTAATCCCAACCGCCCCAGGATCTCTTCCTCCGTGGCCAGGGTCAATGGCTACAACAATTGCACCCCTACGGATTGGCGTTGAGGGTGCCGAAGCCGGTTGAGAGGGAGGGGGAGAGACATCAGGGCTAGGGATTGGAGGCCCATCTTCAGGATTTGCTGCGATCGGTGGACGCGGTGGGGGCAGCTTAATCCCTTTTCCTCGCCGACTTTCTCCTGTCCCGCCCGCAGGCGGAACATCAATTGCAACCGACGGCGTTGCTTGAGGAGAAACGGTGTTAATCGGGAGAAAATTAGGAAGCTGCACAAACCAGCGGCTTGGCGAAAGATTTCGCACCTTCACATCGCTGGGCGCAACGGTCACCTGGGGTGCAAGTTCAATGACAAAGCGAGTGGTTTCTCGATCAAACTGCTTGACCCGCACCTCTCGCACGTATTTTGTGAGATTTTTTCGGATTTTTTGTTTGGACTTGGCCACGCTTGTATTGGGCAGGTCAATCACCACCCTAGCCGGATTGGCCAGCAGCATTGCCGTTGGCTGAACCCCCTCATCTGTAATGAGTTCAATACGTCCCAGAGCCGTATTGAATTTCCAGTAGAGCAGTTTTCCCGCCCAGGCTGGATCAGACAGCCCTAGCTCAGAGAGTCCCAACAAAGAAAGCCCAATTAGGGGAGCAATCCAGCTTAATCTCACAATTCTTCAACCCTCAATTGGCACCTTCAATGCACATCCCCTAATCGGTAAACTTGACCTGAGGGGTGACGAAACAAAAATGACTCGATAAAACTCCCTTAAGTTTCCGCTGGCAAAATCCCATGACAATAAGTGCATCACAATTAAGCTCATGCAGACAGGCTCATGCAAGCAAGCTCATATAAACAGGCTCATGTTGATAAGTCTCTACAAACAAGTCTCTGTAAACAAGTCTCTGTAAACAAGTCCCTGTAAACAAGTCCCTGAGAGATGAGGGGTATCATGCCCTATCCGCTGCCTGAATGCAAGTCTCCCAATCTTAATGAAGGATGAATCTATACATTTTTGGGTCACACCCTTTACCAATCTCCTTGCCAACCTCCTTGTCAACATTTTTATCAACCTCCTTACCAAACTCGTTGCCAAGCTCGTTGCTAAACCTTGTACTCATCAGGCCCAAGAATATTACCTCAAGGCTATTGCAGAAAAGCGATCGCCTTAGAGGGGGCAAATCATTTCTGGAGGGCATTAGCACATAGAGACTGTAAGAAAGCCTGTAGAAAAGATTAAAATTCAGGCAGTCCGGCTGCGGCAAGTGAGGTTGTCTATCCTTCGGGGCATTTTAAGGGAGTGAGGAATCGGTCTACAGTGGGTTCTTTTGTTGCGCTAGAGCGCTGACAATAATTGCTGACAATAAATTGCTGACAATAATGTTTATTTTCATTCAGCTTGATTTTAAGGTCGCTAGAAGCCCAGTCAGAGCCAAGCTATAACGACAAGACAAGAAAATAACCTTAGCGTATTTGGTTGGCTTCTAGCCCATCCTCATCCTTCCTTCAACCATGAAAACTTGGACTCGAAACTTTAGCCGTTTGTTTCTCGCTGATCAGCCCCAAGAACGATCGCTGAGCGTCATGATCGTGGTGCTGGCGATCGCCTATGTTGGGCTAACCTGGAATGCCGGAGCTACTTCTTGTACAGAAGCTGGTGTGCGGACTGCTCCAGTCTCACTTCAGCCGCTCATCTGTGATTAGCTTCGGGTAGTTAGTTTGGTAGTTTGTTTTGTATGATTGGCCTTACTGAGCGTGATTATTTAGAGTGTCTCAAGCTAAGAGTGTCTCAAGCTAAAGCGTTTCAAAGTAGGCCTTTGATTTAACCGGATCAGGATTCATCGTCACAGCGCCGGGCTGCCAATCCACCGGACAAACTTCATCGGGGTTGGCCTGCACATGCTGAATCGCCTGAAGCACCCGCAGGGTTTCATCTACGCTGCGCCCGAAGGATAGGTTATTGACCGTTACGTGCTGGACAATTCCCGCTTTATCAATAATGAAAAGACCGCGCAAGGCGACGCCAGCCTCTGGATCAAGGACGTTGTACGCAGCACTAATTTCCTTCTTAAGATCTGCCACCAAAGGATAGGCCAAGTCGCCCACGCCACCTGATTTACGATCAGTCTGAATCCAGGCTAGGTGGGAAAAATGACTGTCTACGGAAACGCCGAGAATTTCAGTATTAATGGCTTTGAATTCAGGGTGGCGATCGCTGAAGGCCGCAATTTCCGTAGGACAGACAAAGGTAAAGTCCAAAGGATAAAAGAACAGCACCACATACTGCCCGCGATAGTCGGAAAGCCTAATCTCTTTAAATTCCTGACCGTAGACTGCTGTTGCAGTAAAGTCTGGGGCAGGCATACCCACCCGGAAGTATTCGGTCATAGAATAAATCACTCCTGAAACAGTACGCTAGTCTTTCTCCGCTGCAGAATGAGGTTGATTAAGGCGTCGAAGGTTGAGCACGTCGCTCATTTTCCGAATTTGGGCAAAAATTTGCTCAAGCTGATTGTAATGTTCAATATCTAGCCCTAGCTGAATGAGCGCAGGCCGACCTGCAAAGGTCTTGACTTGAGCGTTATGGACGTTAACTTTACTATCGGTCAAGCGGGTCAGAATATCTTTAAGGATGCCGACGCGGTCTAGCACCTCAATCTGTACCTCCACCGGATAGGTTGGTCTACGGCCACGAGTGTCGCTGGCTGCATTCCACCGCACTGGAATCAGGCGATCGCCTGGAATATTGTCTACATTAGGACACCCCTGACGGTGTACAGAAATACCGTGACTCCCCAGGGTGACGACGGCAATAATTGGCTCTCCTGGCACCGCATGACAGCAGCCTGCCATATGGTACATCAGGCCCTCAATGCCCAAGATTGGCGCATCGCTGGGGGCAGGGACTGGTCGCTGAATGGTGCTGGGTAAGCTTAGCCCAATCTCTTGGCTATGGGCCAAACTGTTGCTATCCAGCCGCAGGTTTTGAGGCTGCTGCTTGCGAATGGTTTCCCGCAGGCGATTGACCACCAGATTGAGCGCAACCTCTCCATAGCCTAACCCGGCCAGTAAATCCTCTGAGCTTTGATAGTTACAGCGCTCCGCTACAGCCTGCATCGGTGCAGACTTGAGCAGCGCGTCAAAACCGGTTTTGCCCATTTCTTTTTCGAGGAGTTCTCGCCCACGCAGGAGATTCTCTTCCCGGCGCGATCGCTTATACCACTGCCGGATTCGGTTGCGCGCCGTGGTTGTGGTGACAAAATTAAGCCAGTCCAGACTAGGATGGGCATTCTTCTGCGTCATAATTTCGACGATATCCCCATTTTTAAGGGGCGTTTCTAGCGTCACCATGCGGCCATTGGCGCGCGCACCGCAGCAATGATTGCCCACCTCAGTATGAATGCGGTAGGCGAAATCGACGGGCGTTGCACCTTGCGCAAGCGAAATTAAGTCCCCTTTAGGGGTGAAGACGTAAACCTCCGCATCAAACAAATTGGCCTTAATATCGTCAAGATATTCTTGAGCATCCGTTTCCTTGAGTTCACTTTGCCAGTCTAAAAGCTGACGGAGCCAGGTAAATTTTTCATCCTTCGTGCTCCACTGATTTGGCGCAGAGCCACCAGATTCTTTATATTTCCAGTGTGCGGCAATCCCGTACTCTGCAATGTGGTGCATCTCGACGGTGCGAATTTGCACTTCCACCGGCTGACCATTAGAGCCAATAACCGCAGTATGAAGCGACTGATAGCGGTTTGGCTTAGGCAGCCCAATATAGTCCTTAAAACGCCCCGGAATGGGACGAAAACAGTCATGCACCACCGCCAGCGCCCGATAGCATTCATCCTTTGACTGCACAATGACGCGAACCGCAGCAATATCAAAAATTTCATGAAATTCTTTTTGCTGCCGCGACATCTTTTGATAGATGCTGAAGAGGTGCTTAGGACGGCCACTCAGCTCTAGATGCCTGAGCCCTAGGGCACTTAGCCGACTTTGCAATAGCGACGTGACTTCCGTAAGGCTTGCCTCTCGGCTGGTGCGTTTTTCTGCGACCAATTGCTGAATATGTCTGTAGGCTTCTGGCTCTAGATACTTAAACGAGAGATCTTCAAGCTCCCACTTAAAACGCCAAATCCCCAGCCGATTGGCCAGGGGCGCAAAAACATCCTTTGTTTCCTGGGCAATGCGACGGCGTTTTTCGTCAGGTAGATGCTCCAGGGTGCGCATATTATGAAGGCGATCGGCCAATTTCACCACAATGACTCGAATATCTTGAGCCATTGCCAAAAACATCCGCCGGAAGTTTTCAGCCTGCCGCTCCGTTTTGCTCGAAAAGTTAAAGGAAGAAAGCTTCGTAACTCCTTCCACCAAGGCTCGCACCTCAGCACCAAACTGTAGTCCAAGTTCCTCTGGCGAAATCTCGGTATCTTCCACCACATCGTGCAAGAAGCCAGCCGCAATCATGGCGGCACTGCCTCCTAGATCCCTGAGCAGTCCCGCAACGGCGACTGGATGGGCAATGTAGGGTTCACCAGAGGCGCGCCGCTGACCCTCATGGAGCTGATATCCAAAGTTAAAGGCCTTACAGATCAGGTCGCGATCTGCTTCTGCGAGGGTGGATTGCTCGTCAGAAGGGTCAGGCAGTAAACAGCGCTGGAGCCAGTCAGGCAGTTCAACATCCGAAGGAGCAACCATCACATTCATGATAAAAGAGAGGGTTTTAGGACAGTCAGAATTTTGGATCGGATGTTTAATTTGGGGTGATTTTTAAAGACTGAACTCTGATGAAGCCCTTACGCAGCTCTACGGAGGCAAAGTATAAAAGGGCTCATCTAGGGAATTCAGCTATTTTCGCGTTAGTCCTCTCATCTTATATAAAATTCCAACCCCCTTGGGCAGATTTTCGAGACTTCTTAGGTTTGTTTAAGAATCTGTGAAGCACAAGGGCGCTAATGTCTGACAGACAAATCTGGCTTCGAGTAGCTGTCCCCACGACCTGCCCAGCTAGCCCATCGCTAGATTTGTATGCCTGTTTTAATGGTGTGAATTCGATGACGTGAGTTCGATGATGCGCTTGAAGCCCCTCACCCCAAACCCCTCTCCCAAAGGC